>NZ_JBTHHU010000002.1:0-450710 GCF_059089585.1 Streptomyces sp. SX-6
ACACCTCCACACGACACCCAAAACGATCAGCCAAAGCCATCCCGCCCCACCCTCAAATTCCCACCACAAACACAAAACACCAGCCCACAACCTCTCAACTACCGCAGAACCAACGCTCCGTCACAGATGTTCTGCCACTGCCGTCTCGGAAGCAGTGAAGCGTGGGCGAGTTGGCGGCGGCGCGCGTAGTCAATGGGGACTTCGGTGTCGTCGAGGTGGTCCGCGAGGGCGATGAGCGCTTCTTGCATGGCGGGCCAGTACGGGGTCCTCGACCAGCGGCGCAGCGCCAGGGATGTCAGCAGTGCGGTGGCCGAGCCGCCCAGGGCGGTGGCCGCGTCGTCCAGGGGCTGGGTGGTGGCGGTGATGGCCAGGCAGACGGCAAGGCGTTGGGAGTCGGAGCTGAAGTCCCGGTGCCCTGCGGGTAGTAGGCGTATTGCCCATGCGGGCCAGAGCTGGGCCGGCATGTTCCGTGTTCGCTGGCGTGCACGGTGGGTGCTGGTGGCTGTCGGGCGGCATGGCAGAGGGGTGCTGGTGCGGTAGCGCAGTTGGGCGGAGTGTCTGAGGTCGGGTGCGAGAGCGGCCAGGTGCACGCTGTCGAGGACGGGGCTGAGGTCCTTGCCCCAGTCCTCGATGCTGGAGGGGATCACGGGCTGGGGGTTGTGCCGGCGCAGCAGCACGATCGCCGGGCGGAGCCGGCCAGCGGCTTCCTGGAGCGTGGGGGCGTTGAGGATGTGGAGGGCGGCAGTGGCCGCCAGGGCGGTGGAGGCGGCGTGGGCGGGCGCCATGAATCCGGGGCGCTGCTCGGATTCGCCGTGGGGCTGAAAGCCCGGTCGGCCCGCTTGCCTGCCGTGCCGCTTGGCCTGGTTCTGGATCTGGGTGTAGGCGTCCAGGAGGTCGGAGGGGACCCAGTCGTTGAGGGCGGGGCGCAGCGTGGGGGCGAGCATGCGCTGGGCGAGCGCGCGGAGATCGCGCAGAACGTCTGCGGCGGGCAGCGGAAAGTGCTCGTAGAGGCTGATCGGTGTACTGGTACCGGCGATCAGCTGTTCGATCGCGTGGTGGGCGTGCAGGGCCGGGTGGTCTGGTGGCAGGCGGAGCGTCTCGGTGAGGGCGAGGTTGAAGCCGCAGCCGCGGGTCGGGCTGTCGCCGGGCGGAATGGGGGCGTTGCCGCAGAGTCCGGGTTGGGGGATGGAGCGGCCGGAGTGGGGGCGGTGGCGGGGAATGCGGCGGCAGGCCGGGCAGCAGTCGGCCAGCAGCCGCTGATGCCGGGCGCAGGCGAAGGCCCAGCCCAGGCGCCACGCAAGCTGCCAGCGGCCTGCGGTGTCGGCCAGGCAATCGGGGCAGAAGCGGGATCCGGTGCCCCTGCCCCAGCTGTGCTTGAGGTTGATGCGGCGGGTGCCGGTGGTGGCGACCTCGACAGCGTGTGGCCCGTAGGAGGCCAATGTCATCCGCGCCAGGCGGTCGGGGGCCAGGCCGGTGGCCGCGGCAAGCCGGGCCAGCTCGTCGTCGGCCAGGCGGTGGGTGAAGGACGGCGGTCTCTTGCCGTCGCGGTCGACGGATTGCGTGCGGGTGGGAAACCCCAGGTGTTGCAGCACCTCGCCGTACGGGGTCTGGGAGCGGGTGGCAATCGCTTCCAGCCAGGAGTCCAGCGCCTCCCCGGGCAGCGGGTCAACGCGCAGCGGGAGGGTACGCGTGAGCATGGGTCTCAGGCCGCCTTTCGGCGGGTGCGGCGCGGGCGAGAGGTGAGCTTGCCCCGGTCAAGGGCGGCCGCGAGTTCCCGTCGGGCCTGTTCGGCGGCCTCGTCGTTTTTGACTTCATCCAGCAGGCCGGCCTCCAGCCTTTCGGCGCCGCAGCGCATGGCGCGCTGGCAGCCACGGTTGGTCAGGGTCATCAGCGAGCCGATGTGGCCGGTTGAGCGGGCGAAGAGGTAATCGGAAAGGTCGTCGGCGAGCATGCCGGGATAGGCGTCGGTGAGCACGATGCGCTGTTCGAGGGCGAGCAGCAGCCGGCGCCATTCGCGGCGTCCGTCTTCGGAGTCGATCGTGAAGGGGCGCATGCCCAGCCGGGTGGTGCGCCGTCCGGTCTGGGCCAGGACCGGCTCCTGGGCGGTGCCGCCTTCGGTGAACAGTCCTTTGTCGGCGAGGTGGACGCCGACCATCAGCAGGGTCACCGGGAACTCGTTCGCGATCCATTTCAGATGGTTGCTGACCTCGATGCCGCTGCTGTGGTGCCATCTGAGGAAGTGCAGGTCGTCCAGATTACCGACCGCAGGAGCTCAGATACCGGCTCTGAACTGCGACGATTCATAGACTACATGTCCGCGACGCAGAGTTGGGGCTGTTGCCGCAACTCACCCACGTAATCTCGTGCCGGAGCCCCGGACGCCAGTTGGCATCCGGGGCTCCGGGACCCTGGCGGGGTTCAGGCCGCGTTGGTCATGACGGTGACCTTGCGCCCGGCGGGGACGGACAAGACCGCGCTGCCCTCCTTGTCGACAACGAGAGTGAAGCCTTCGACGACGGCTCGGCGGGCGATGCCGTCGTCTTCGACCTCGACGGTGCCGCCGGTCACCACAGCGGTGTCGAGGTACTGGATCGGCCGGGCCATGCCGCGGACGCCCCAGGACTTGCCGGGGTTGGGGGTGCCGATCAGGTGAGACCACTTCGCCGAGGGGGTGCCGGGGAAGGTGACCCGACCCTCGCCGTCGCGGTTGGGCTCGCCGGTGACGTCGAACGCGCTCACGACGGTGTTCTCGAAGATGCCGAGCACGGCGTCGCCGTACTCGGCGAGCGACGAGTCGCTGATGTTGAACCACTCTCCCAACGTGGCTTGTTCTGGAGTGAGTTGACCGTCGAGGACCTGGGGCCAGGTGGTGGAGACATGCACGAGGATCACGTGTTGCGTTCCCCTTCCCAATGAACGATGGTTCATCGCCGATGAATGCTGGATCAAAGATGACAGGCACCCTCGTTGGGCGCCACCGGTTTCCGGAAGTCGGTCAGTTTCGCCCCGACGGTTCGGCTATGCGGGCTTCGAGGTCGGCGACGCGGCGGTCCTGGAAGCGGAGGTTGGAGCGGGCGGCCTTGAGGCGCTCGTCGAGGGTGCGGTTGTCGGCCGTGAGCTGACGGACCCGCTGCTTGAGAGTGGTGTTCTCGGAGATGATCCGCTGGATGGCTTCCTCGGTCCACTCAGCCTCCAGGTCCCGGACCTGGCCGAGGAGTTCGCCAATGCGGGTCCGCTGGGCGAGGATCTCGCCGTGGGCGGTCTTGAGGGCGTCTTCGGCATTCAGGGCGCGTTCGCGCCAGGTCGCCTCACGTTCCTCGTCCTGGTCGGCGAGCAACTGGGTCCGGCGGTCTCCGGCCTCGGCCATTGCGGAGGCGATGACAGCTCTGGCCTCGGGATTGTCGTAGAGGAAGGTGCGGGAGACGTCTGCGCGGCGGGCGACGGCGGCGACGCTGACCTGGGCCTTCTCGCGCCGGAGGCGGGTGATGGCTTCGCGGACCCGCTTCAGGGCGGTCTCGGTCTTGTGGCGGCGGGCGGCCAGGGCAGCGGCTGTGCGGGGTTCTGGAACGGCAGCGGTCTTCATGCGATGTCCTGCTCGGGGTCGTTGTCAGTTGTGCACGTATCGCTGTACTCGCCCTGATCTTCGGCGCCCGCGTCGGCGAGGTCGGCGGCGCGGAAGGCGGTGGACCACACCCGGTGGAAGTAGTCCTGGGGTTTGCGCAGGTCCAGGGCGAGGGCGTCGTCGAGGAGGCCAAGCCCGGCCAGGGCCTTCTCCAGACCGTCGATGGCGCGGGCGGTGGGCTCGAAGTAGCGGTGCAGGTAGTCGGCTGTCGCGTCGTCCGGGGCACCCTCGGCCAGCAATCGCCACTGTTCACGCTTCCGCCGCCAATACAGCAGGTCGGCGCCGGAGAGGACGAACTTGTCGCAGTTGTGGCAGTCCAGGTTCCAGGGGCAGGCCCCGCCGTCGACGACCGGCTGGAAGGTGCAGAACCCACCCTCGGCAGGCGTGCTGCGGCGGGCGAGGTCGATGGCAAGCGCCTGGGCCCGCTCGCGGGTGAGCGGGGTGGTCTCCCCGGCAAGGAGCTCGCCGGGTTGGGCAGTGCCGGGGCCGGTCACCCAGACGTGCTGGAGGACGTTCTCCAGGTCTTCGCTGGTCAGATGGACGTAGTGTTCGGCCATCCGGTCCGAGACCTGGCCCAGATAGCGGCGGATGTGGGTGAGGCTCGCCCCGGCCCGAAGTAGGCTGGTGGCCAGAGTATGGCGAGCCTGATGGGGCACAAGCTGGCCCAGGTCGAGCTCGGCGACCCACTCCCGGAACCGCCGGTGAAACCACTGGTAGGACAGGGCGGTGGAGCCGTCGGGGTTGCGGACCTTGCTGGTGAACAGGGCGAGTTGAGCACGTTCGGCGCCGGTCGGGCGACGTCCGTGCCGGGCGACGAAGCGGTCCAGTGTCTTGCGCTGCCGTTCGGCGAGGAGGTCGTAGAGCCGGTCGGGGATACGGATCGCGGTGTCGTAGTTGCCGACCTTGGTCTGGTCGTGCCAGAACATCGGCAAGCCACCGTAGCAACCGATGCAGTTCCAGCGCAGCTTGAGGACCTCGTTCACGCGGCGGCCGGTCAGCACGATGGTCTCCCAGACATCTCGCATCCCCTGGTCATCGGGGTCGTACTGCTCTGCGAGCTGGGCAAGGTTGGCCTCGTCGGCCAGGGCTCGGGCGACCTCGTCGGGAAACGGACGCCGGGCCCGCAGCGGCTCGCCGCCGGCGAACGGCATGGCGATGATGAACTCGCGGTCCAGGCCGAGCCGTTCAGCGGCGCCGTTCTCCAGCGCGTGCCGCAGCAGCTTGCGGACGCCGTTGAACACGTCGGTGCGAGTGACGGAGGTGACTGTCGACAGCTTGCCGTAGAGCCCCTTCATCACCAGCGAGGGCAGCCCGTGGCGTTCACGATGGCGCTGGTCGGCGATGAAGCGGTGCATGTGCTCCACCCGCAAGGCGCTCGGGTCGTGGCCGCCGCCCGGGGCGTCGACCTCTATGAACGCGCTCAGCTCAGTGCAGGCCCGGCGGATGCCGTCGATGGGCACTGCGGTGCGCGGGCGGTGGGGCGAGCGGATCAGCTCGGCGGTGTAATCCCAGAGCAGGTCACGCAGCCAGCGCTGAGTGATGCGGGTCAGGTCGATGTGGCTGGCCCGGTGGGGGAAGCGGATGCCGAAGTGGTCGGTCTCCAGGAATCCGGCGTCCCGCGTCTGCTCGGGGGTGAAGTAGACCAGCCGCAGGTAGTGGAGCATCTTCTTCACGATCGAGGTGTGGAAGCGCGGGAAGTCGTCCAGGTCCAGGTCGGTCAGCGAGACGGCATCGCGTCCTCGCGCGAGGTTGACGAGCTTCTGGATCCAGTCCAGGTGCCAGATGCTGTGCCGGTCCTGCTGGGTGTGGGCGAACAGGGTGTACTGGATCTCGGCTCGCAGCAGAGGCCGCAGACCGCGCAGGTTGACCAGTCCCGGCCGCGGGGCCGGATCGACCGTCGCGCACCAGGTGCGGAAGGCGTTCTCGTCCGTGCAGGAGACGGGGACGGGGTGTCCCTGGCTCTCGTAGCGCTGCCACCAACTGGCCGGAAGAGCCGCTCCGCCGGGGCGGCGGTCGCGCTTGTAGCGGTGCCAGTGCCAACTGCACAAACCCAGCGGCGACTCTGCCAGCCCGGGGCAGACCGTGACCTTGCAGTTTCCGTAACCCTCGCGGGGCTCCTGTTCGACAACCCACTGCTCGAAGTCCACCACGGTCTTGCGTGGGGCGACGTAGTACTTCCAGGAGCTGTAGTGGTAGCGACACAACCGCAGGTCGGTTCGCGGCTCCGCCGGCCGATCTGGGCAGATCAAGCACGGGCCCTCGCGTTCGAACTCGGCCCGGGACAGCGGCTGTGCCGCGGTGAGGAACTCCGCCCGGGTCGTGCCCGCCTCCCGAGCCTTTCCCCACTGTTGAAGGTGGATGGAGCACAGGTCCGTCCCTCCGGATCGGACGCGTTCGCAGGCGCCGACGACGCATCCCCACTGGTAGACGGGGTGGTCCTGGGGAACCCGTACGAGTACTCCACGGAAGATCGGATCGAAGGACGGGGCACCGATCAGCGCGGTGAGGATCTCCAGCCGGTCGCGGCCCTCGCGGTCGGGGCGTTCGGTGTAGAGGGGCAGCAGCGAGTTCGCGGTCACTTCGTCTCACCCCAGACCGTGCGAAGCGCGGCGTCGAAGACCGGGTCGTGGACATCGACGTGGCCGTAGACCTCGTCGACCATCGCGGCCGACGCCCAGCCGCCGGCGTCCCGGGCGATCAGGGTGTTGCCGTCCGCGGCATCGAGAACCGCGGAGGTAAAGGTGTGCCGGAAGGCGTGGGGTTTCACGAGCCCCAGACCCGCGCGTTTCCCGGCCCGGCCGAGCATCCGCCGGGCGCCGACCGGCGCCCACGGCTGGCCGGTATCGGCGCCGTGCAGCTGGACCAGGAGCATGCCGTGCCCGGCGCCGCGCGGGTACTCGTTCGTCATGTACTCGAAGTAGGAGTGCACCATCGCCGGGCTGACCCGCTTGATCAGCCCGCCGGTCACCGTCCCGCGCTCGACCCGCCAGGAGTGCTTGGTCTTGGCCTCGGCCTGGTTCGGGTTGCCGGGCCGGTGGCAGACGTGCAGATGCGGGGTGCGGCACTCGCCGCAGGCCGCGTTCTCGCGCAGGTGCAGGTCGACCAGGTGCAGCCCGCAGAGCTCGCCGATCCGCAGGCCGCCGTCGGCAAGCCAGTCGACGACCAGCCGGTCCCGGGCGGCGTTCACCGTCTCCAGCAGCTTCTCCCTGGCTCCCTCCGGCAGCATCTTCGGGTGCCGGCGGTGCGGCCCCTTCGGCGCCAGCGGGTTGGTCGGCAGCGTGTTCTTCACGTGCCCGAGGAACGAGCGGCGCTTGTCCGCCCGCGTCGGCAGGCGGGACTTGTCGAGCTTCTTACCGAGTTCGCCGTTGACGCCGCGGGAAGCCTGGTGCAGGTAGAAGCCCTTCAGGCAGGCGGCCGCGGTCGACAACGCCGAGCGGCCGTAGGGGCGCTTGCCCACCCGCCACGGTTCCCCGAGCGGTATGCGGACCTCGGCGCCGACGATGCCCATGTACCGTTCCAGGTCCCGCAGCTGGACCGTGCCGAAGGTCAGGCACTCGCGCTCCAGCCACCGCAGGTGGTCCACCAGGTAGTACGCGTACGTCTTCTGCGTGCCCGAGCCCTCGTGCTCACGCAGGAACCGGTCCGCCTCCGCGTGCAGCGTGCCCTCGGGCCAGACGATCGTCCACGACCGCTGCCCGTCCTTCCGCTCGATCCGTTGGACCCTCAAGTCCCCGACGATGAGCTGCCGTGCCACTTGTCCTCCGTACCGACTCCAGAACATGACAGACGCCCCGGACACGGTCGGTAAACAAGCCCAGGACGTGCTGGTCACAGTCCCAGATGGACATCACGGGCAGGACTACGGGCGGTCGGTAAAGTCCAGTACCAGCAGGCGGGTCTCACAGGAGAGCACACAGTCCAGCGCCCGCTGGCCGAGCTGGGCGGTGGTCCCCCGCCCGCGTCCAGGGTGCCCGAAGAACTCCAGCATGGCCCGGTTGAGATCCTTCATGCCGGTGTTGCCCGTCAGCCCCACCCGGCACACCGGCCACCGCTCGTGCCCCTGGCTGGTCAGCGCTCCCTGTTCGTCGATCTCCCTGCGGTGGAAGGCCCGCGCGAACGCCAGCACCGCCGTGGTCTTGCCCAGCCCCGGGAAGGCATCGACGGCCACGGCGCCTTTGGTCTTGTCGCCGTCCTGCAGGTTGCTGTCGACGATGTCCCACAGGTCCTCGTGCAGCGCGGCCAGTTGCGGAGTTCTGACCGGCCCCAGGTTCGCGTGCCACACACGGCGCCGGCGGTTGTAGGCGGCCCGGCTTTGAGGGCTGAGCGCGGCCAGCTCGGCCGCCGTCAGCGGCTCGGGCCGGCCGGGCCGCGGGGCAGTGGCGAACGCGCGGAAGTCCTCCTTGCGCGACAGTGCCAGGTTGCCCAAGTCCGGCGCAGCCGCCGTGTCGCTCACGCGTCCTCCAGGGCGTCGGCGTAGAAGTCGTCCTCGTTGAGGTCGTCGTCGAAGTCGGCGTCGTCGTCATCACCCGTCTGTGCCAGCGCATCGGCTGCAGGCTGGTGCGCGCAGGGGCCCGGCCCGGGGGTTGCGGGGGCGGGTGGCAGAGCGGCCTCGGTGAGGGTGGCGGTTTCGGGGAGCGCGATCGCGGCCTCGCGGGCCAGCCTCAGCGCCATGCGCCGTTCGGTGCGCGTGCTGCCCAGCCCCAGCCGCCAGCGCTGAAGCAGGTCGGCCACGGCCACCCGGTCGTCCGGGTAGCGGTAGGCCGAGGCGGCCAGCTTCCGGGCGAATGCCAGGGCTTCCTCGCTCAGCGGCATCCCCTCCGGCGGCGCGTGCTCCCACAGCAGGGCGCGCCATTGGCGGTCGTCGGGGTGGCGGAAGTAGATCCGGGTGATGTCGTCGGGGTCCACCTGGAACGGCCATGTGTTCGTGCCCGGGCCGTCGTACGGGCTGCGTGTGCCGGGGGCGGGCAGGCCCGTTCCGCGGTAGCGGCGGCCACCGATCTCCACCCCGTAGTGCTGGATGGTGCGCCACTCGGTGCGCAGGAACTCAAAGGCCAGGTCCCGGTCCCTGGGTGCTTCGATGTAGCCGGCCCGGGCCATGCCGTGCTCGAACATGACCGCCGGAGACAGCTGGAGTCCCGGCAGGCCCGGCTCGACCAGGCCCGTGTGCGGGCGGTGGTGGTAGACCACTGCCACCCACTGGCGGATGATCGCCTCCAGCTCGTCCAGGAAGAAGAACGCCTCCTCTTCCGGGCTGCTGCCGCGGGAAGCGAGGTCGGGGCCCTTGTAGCCGGGCAGTGCCTGCAGCAGGTCCTCGCGCAACGTGCGGAAGAACCGCTCCAGCGGCCCTTTGTCCCGGCCGGTGCGCAGCCGGGCGGGCTGGAGGGAGATGCCCATCCGGCGGCAGACGGAGGTCAGGTGCTCCGAGACGTAGACCTTGCCGTGGTCGACCACCAGGGTCTCGGGCACCAGCGGCGGCGTGGCCAGCCCCGGCCCTTGGACGGCGCCGGTGTCGAGGAGCACGGTGCGGGGGATGCCGTGCTCGGGCCACACCGCGTGCCGCGGCCAGTCGGGAGGGGCGGGTCGGGGGCGGAAGCACTGGTAGAGGACCGCGCTGACGTCCACCGCCTTCGTCGAGACGGGGGTCAGGCGGATCCCGGTGATGCAGCGGGTGTACCAGTCCATGCCGATGGTCAGTTCCGCCTGTACCCAGCGCAGGGTGAGCGGGTCGCATGCGAAGACATCCAGCCGGGTGGAGTCCATCAGCAGGTACTCCCCCGGTCTGGCCGGGCGCAGCTTCCCGTACGGGCCGGGCGGGCGGGCGGCGATGTCCCGGTTGCGTTTCGTGCTCAGCCGGAACAGCGGGTGCTCCCGCTCGAGTTGGGCCAGCGCCCGGTAGGCGGTGGCCTGGCTGGGCTGCGGCACCGTACCGGCACCGAACCGGGCGGTCGTCCTCGCGCGGGTGCGGGTGATGACCATCTTGCGGGACGGTTTGGAGGCGTCGGTGTGCTCGGCCATCACCTCCCGCGCTGTTGCCACCCAGCGGTCGTCCACACGGCCCGGGGCCCTGCCTGTTCCCCGTCCCTGGTTGGCGAGCCCGGCTTCGCCGTGCTGACGGTAGGCCGCGGTCCAGCGCCGGATGGTGCGGTCGGTGACACCGAGTTCCCCGGCTTTGGCGCGGTAGCGGGCCTCCAGCGGCACGGTGCCGGCGTACTCGGGCCGGGGCTCACCGGCCCGGGCCAGCTCCGCACTGCCCGACCGGTATCCCGTCAGCACCTCGCGGATGTGCCCGGCACGCTCCATGATCTGCCGGCGCTGCGCGTCGTCCAGCTGGGACAGCACCACGGAGGCAATCTCTTGCGCGTCGTGCGAGGACGGTCCCGCCTCCTCGGGAACAATCTCGGCGCGGCCGGAGAACAGCAGTTCCCTCACCGACAGGCGCACCAGACGTCCCCGCCCGTCCTTCAGGACAGCCTCACTGCCCGCCGCGGTCGCGGTCATCTCAACGATCTCGGCCGTCTCACCGTCGTAGCAAAAACGCGTCCCGACACCCACCCGCACCGCGGCCCCGCTCACGACGCCCTCCGCAGTACCTGCGACGAACTCAGCGACCGGCCGAGGTCCACCGTGAAGTGGCCGTTCCACAGCAGGTGGTAGACCGCCGCCCGCACCAGGGGCCCGGGCCGGCCGGGCAGGCATGCCGCCGCATGGCCCAGAGCCATCCCGTCGAGTCCGGCGCCGCGCAGTTCCTCCACGAGTTCGGGGCTGAACAGCCAGGGCCTGCGGTATCCGGCCAGGAACCGGATGTTCGCCAGCACCACCGGCGACGGCTCACTGAAGACCTCATACCGCCAGCCGCGTGCCTCAACGGCCTGCCGGGTCCAGTCCAGTGTCCGCTCCACTTCCGGCCGGGACAGCCGGGAGGCGGGCTTGACGTCCACCACCACCGGCCCGTCATCACCGGTCAGGAGATAGTCCGGGATGTGCCTGCACGGCTGGCCGTCCACCACGGCCGTCAGCAAAAAGGGCTGCGCCACGATGCGACGGACCGACGGGTCGAAATCCGCGAACAGCAGCCTCGCCAGCTCCAGGCGCGACTCATAGATGACGTGATCGCGCATTGTCGCGGACCAGTACGTGCCCGAGTAGTGCCGTTGCCCCTCATGCCAGCGGAATGTCCGCCACGGCACCGCCGGCTGCAGGAACGCGGCAGGCGCCGTGTCCCACGCCCGCTCCTCGATCCCCCCGTCACGGTGACGGACGCTGACCCTGACCGACATGACATCCCGCTCCGGCCCAGGCATTCGCGCCCCCTCTCCACCCCAACTCGCGCCACGCTGGCATGAGTTGAATCGGACAGGCGCCCCTTTCGCGGGCCCGTCACCCGATCGGGTGAGCCCGCCGACCAGCCATTCTCACTACGGCGTCAGATCTGACACCCCATGTAAGAACGCCTCGCGGCCGGGAGCAGCAGCCCAGTAGGTTCTCATCCGCCATGTCATGTGCCGACACCATGACCAGGGATGTTGCAGAGTTCTCAGACCGTGTCACCCCGAGGAATTCTCATACCCCGTGTCAGATCCTCGCCCCGGACGCCCGGCCTCGGAGCCGTGACCAGCACATTCTCAAGACATGACATCCGTCTGACATCGGACCTGAGAAAATGACACGGAGTTTGAGAACCTACAAGTTCTTCTAGGCGGCGAAGCCGACGTTGGTGACGTACTCGTACTGGCCCCACTGCGAGCCCAGGTCCGGGAGCACGTCGGTGGTCCACGCGTCGTCGAGGCCCTGGTAGTCACCGGCCGCCCAGGAGCCGACGATGCGGTCCCAGCGGCGCACGTTCATCGTCCGGTACTCCACCACCCGCTGCAGCTGGCGCGGCACCTGGAACTGGTCGAGGGGATGGATCTCCACCCGGGTCCCGCGGCCCTCGCGGTTCAGGCGCTTGAGGAGGTGACGGGCGACGTTCTGCCGGCGCACCGCCCGGTACGCCGTGTCGATGCGTTCCAGGCTGGCCTTCGACGGCCGGCGTTTGCCCTCCAGCCACGCCTTCAGCGTCCGGTCGGTGACCGTCAGCCCGGCATCCCGCGCGGCCTTGCGTGCGTGGGCCGTTTTTGTCAGGTAGTGCAGGCGCGCTATCCAGCCGCGCTTGGCGGTCACCGGGGTCGCGATACCGCCCGCGAGGGCATCCAGCTGCCGGGCCACGGCATCGCTGCCCTTGATACCCCGGGCACCGAACTTCCCGAACTCGATGTTCTTCTCCGGCATTTACTCCTCTCCCTCCCCTTCCGTCTTTGCGTGCTCGGTGGTGTCGGTTCCGGCGGCGTACGTGTCCTTGACCTTGACCTCGGTAACGCCGCGGCCTTCGGGAAAGACACTGTGCCAGTCGCCGATGACGTGGAGTTCGTCGGTGCCCATCGCGCGGACGACCATCAGTCCCTCGTCATGGGCCTTGAGCGCTTTGAGCCACAGGTTCGCAAACGCCTGCGAGCGGATGATGTGCATCCAGTCCGGCCGGTACAGCTCCCGGTTGTAGTTCGACTCCCCCATCGTCGAGACGAACTTGGAGTACATCGCCTTCACGTACTCCAAAGTGACCTCGTCACCCTGCTCGATCGCGGTGTCACGCGCGTCCTTCAGGGCGATACGGAACTTCTCCAGGAGATTCTCCGTGGCACCGGAAGTGTAGGACTCGTGGATCTCGGGGGGCGCGCACAGGCCGTACTTCGGGCCCGACAGGCGCAGCAGGAGGCGCAGGGTCGGCTCGGTCACCCACAGGGGGCCTGGTTCGTCGCGCTGGCCGATCGGGTTGGGCAGCACCGCCTCGTGCTCCCAGGCGGGCGGGGTGATCAGGTGGACACCGGCGCGGCGGCGGTCGTGAGGAAGGCCGGCGGAGTGCTCGAGCTGGCCGAGCGGGAGGTGGGTTTTGAGGGCGGAGAGGTAGGCGCCGTTGATGTCGAGCGCGGTCACCTCATGCGCGCCGGGCGGCAGTTCGTGGCGGGTCCACTTGGGGCGGGCCTCCCAGATCCGGTCCGCGCCGCGGGAGGTGGGTTTCTTGAGGATGTCGGGGATCCACGGGTGGGCGATCACGTCGTAGCGGGCGCCCTTGCGGGTCTCGTCCAACAGCCGCATCGCATCACCGATCGCCCGCTTCAGCAACACGGCCGTCGCCGCCTCCACGTCACCGTGGTGCTCGGCGAGCGCGCCTTGTACTGCCTGGCCGATCAGGTCGACCGGGCCGGACGGCTCCTGGAACGCACGCCGCGCCGGACCTCTGGAGTCACCGGCTGCCGGACGCTGTGTGCGCGGCGTCCGTGATGCGCGCGCCGGGAAATCGGCGGCGTGAGCGGTGTCGGGCCGCACGGACATCGCGGCAGGCTCCGCAGCGGGCGCGGCGGCCGGCACGACTGAGGGCGCGGTGGCGGTGGGCTCCGTGCGGCAGTCGCCCGGATCGAGGTGCTGGACGAACCCTGCTACCCGCTGTCCGGCCGGGTGCCCACACAGCACGCACGGCTCGGGCACCGCGAGGACCTCCACCTCGTCACCCTCACCGCCCTCCTCGGCCGCCAGGGAAGGCGAAAGGGCGCCGGCCGCGGCAGAGGCCTGCGCCATGGCCGGCCCGGCGGCAGACGGCGTCACCGGGGCAGTGCCGGCAGCGAAACCGGCGGCCAGCGGGACGGGCGGCCCGGCCGTGGGCACCGCCGGCCCCGGACAGGGAACGGTCTGCGACGCGGCCGGCTCGGCTTCGGCCGGGGCAGTGAACTTCGAGACGAGGCCGTCCAGAAGGTAGGCATACCTGGCCCGCACCTCGCCGACCGGGTCCCTGTCCTTCTCCCAGGCGGCAACCGTGGACGGGCTCACCCCGAGCGCCCGGGCCACCTGCGCCTTGGACAACCGGGCCCGCTCCCGCAACTCCTGACGGACCCGGGCGGCGGGGAGCCCGGCTTCCGGGCCAACGGCCGCGAGCAGCGAATCGATCGCATCGAAATCACTCACCGGGCAGCCGCTCCCCTCTCCGTGCTGGCACCGCGGCGCCAGACGGCAGGCAGCGCCTCGCACGCCCGGGTCGGACCCGCCAGCAGATCCAGCACAGCGATCCCGTAGTGCCCAGCCAGGACATCGACATCACGCAGAGTCCACGACGTGGCCCCGGACTGCCGGCGCGAGATTTGCGTCTGCGTCAGCCCGAGCACCGCAGCAACCGACCGCTGCGACTCCCCCGTCGCCTGCATCAACGCAGCCACCGTCAACCGCAACGACTCCTCCAGACCCAACCCCATACCCCCACCATACCCCAAAACAATGCAATATTCGCATCGATTTTTCCTTAAGAGCATTAGAAATGCGCATACCAACTCCCTGCGGTGTGTGGGACGCAGGGGCCCTGCGTCCCACACAGGTTCGGGTCAACAGCCCGGGCGACCCCGCACGCACACTCGTCCCGAGGACCGCCGCGAGCACCGGAGCGCTGTTGTCGTACCAGGCCAGGAAGAACACCATCTGCGCCTGATGGCCGACGGGGAACCGCACGGCCGCCCCGGCCCGCTGCTCAGGGATGAGACACACATGGTGACGCTCGCAGCGCGGCACCATCCTGCTCTTCCGGTTCGCCCTGGACAAGGCCGAGCTCGTGTTCCTCCCCGCCCTCCGGGACTCCCCCCGTCACCGCCGCACCCGGCATCGCCCGCAGCCTCACCCGCTTCGCCGTCAACGTCATCCCGGAAGAAGGATTGGCGACCGAGCGGCTGAAAAACTACGTCCGCTGATAAAAGCGCATGCAGGAGGGCGGATCCCCTCTGCCGAACCCGGAACGGCTCACCTCGACCTCAAAGAAGGCGCGACAGCTGAGGCGACAGCTCAGGGGCCAGGACACCCTGGGCCTGAACGGCCATGAGTTGCCGAACGTAATCCCGGGCCACGGATTGCAGCTCACGCCGCCGCCTTCCAAACCGATGCCCGAGAACCCATATCCCCCATGTCCACGCGGCGGCTTGAAGCGGCCCGCCCGGCGACGGCGAGTCCCTCCAGCTCGTCACGCGCGCCCTCGGGCCGTGAACAACTCACGAAGGCCGGGTTCCGCGGTCGAGGTGGCGGGACACCGTCCCGAGTGCCTGTGCTCTGCACGTCCTGTGGCAGGCTGCGCGGAAGAAGCCTGGCCGCCCAGGTCTCCAGGCCGGTGAGTTCAGAAAAGAGCGTATACGTGAGCACCACGGACTATTCGGGTTGGAATTCCGGACCCGCCGCCCACCGGGACGCCATCACGGCGGAGAGTGCCAGGTTCGTGGAGGTGGTCCGGGGCGCTCAGCCGGCGACTGTGGTGCCCACCTGCCCGGGCTGGAAGCTCGCCGACCTCGTCCGGCACACCGGCAGCGTGCAGCGCTGGTTCTGCGTCCTGCTGCGCCAGCTCGTCCAGGAGCCGCCTCGCAGCCGCGAGGTGGAGCTGCACCTGCCTGAGCACGAGGACGGCTACGCCGACTGGCTGGCGGCGAGCGCGGCCGAAGCCGCGAGCACCCTCGCCGTCACCGACCCGGACGCCCCGATGTGGGCCTGGGGCGCCGACCAGCACGCCAGGTTCTGGATGCGGCGCATGCTGTTCGAGACCCTGGTCCACCGCGCCGACGCAGAACTCGCCCTGGGCCTGCGACCCTTCATCGACCCCGGCCTGGCAGCCGACGGCGTGGACGAGTTCCTCGTCAACCTGCCCCACGCCGCATTCTTCGCCCCCACAACGGCCGCCCTGCGCGGCAACGGCGAAACCCTCCGCTTCCACTGCACCGACACAGACGGCGACTGGTTGGTCCACCTGCACCCCGACGGCTTCGGAGTCGAACAGGGCCCCGGCAACACGGGCACAACCGCATCCGCCGATGCAACCGTCGAGGGAACCGCCGCAGATCTGCTGCTGCTCCTGTACCGACGCCTCGACCACAGTGCGGACGCCTTCCAGGCGACGGGAAACAAGGAACTGCTGACGCGCTGGTTCGCCAACTCCGCCTTCTGAGCCTGACAGAGAGTCATGTCCCCTGTGGTGGTGTCACTTCCGAAACGGACGGGCGTTCTCCGTTTCGGCCGGGAAGGTATGGATGCCGGCCATGGGCCGGCCGGTGAAGAGCCCGGCCACGGGCGCTTCGGAGAGGTAAAGGACGCGAAGGCGGCCAGGTCCGTCTCTGCTTCGAGGATCATGCCCTTGACCTGGGGGAACTACCGGACGAGGAGGCCGACGACAGTGCGGGCGTCGGAGACTACGAGCCGCACCCAGTCCAGGCCACGCTCGCGCAACGAGCACAGGAACACAGCCCCGTACGCCCTGGACTCGCTGTCACCGACGGCGACCCCAAGGACCTCGCACTGTCCGGCGACGGAGACACCAGTGGCGATCACCACGCCCTGGAAAACGATCCGGTGGCCCACCCCGGCCTTGCAGCAGGTGGCGTCAAGGAAGACGCAGGGCAAGACGGTCCGCTCCAACGGGCGCTTACGGAACCCGTCCAGCCCGCTACCCAGGCCCGAACAGATCCGGAAGACCTCGGACCTGGAAATACCGGTATCGACACCCACGGCTTTGACCAGGTCACCGACGGAACGCGTGAAGACACCGTGAACACAGGCCTCCATGACGACCGCGAACAGCGCATGGTCAACACGCCGCCAGCGCTCGAGCAAGAACGAGAAGAACGACCCCGCACGGAGTTTGAGGATGACCAGCTCCAGGCCACCGCCAACCGCGGCCAGGCCGCGCCCGCGGCGGCCGTTGCGGCAGGTGGTGCCGTCCGGAGCGCACTGATGACACTCGGCACCGACCACGTTCATGACCACGGCCCCGAACAGTTCCCCGAGCATCCGCTCCAAGAGACGGCAGATGACTTCGCTGCCGTCCACCGCACGTAGTGACTCCAGCAGCCGGGCCAGGCCAGACCCGGAGAGAGCCACCGTGCGACCGTCCTTCGCGGAGGACCCGAAGACTTCTCCCACGACCGCCACGCGATGGCCCATTCCTGCCCAGAACCCCCACCAACACCCTCACACGCGACACCACCCAGCGGGACACCACTGGGCTCTCTTCATCCGGTCCGGGAGCCAAGGCCGATTGTCAGTGGTGGGTGAGACGGTAGGAGCATCGAGTCGGAACGAGGGGGAGCTGTCATGACCGGAAACCAGAACTACATCAATCACGTTGCCCTTGTGCTGGATGCCAGTTCGTCCATGTCGCACCTGAGCCGCAAGGTCGTCGAGGTCGCCGACCAGCAGATTGCCTATCTTGCCCGCCGGTCAAGGGAACTGGACCAGGAAACCCGCGTCACGGTGTACGTCTTCGCCGACAAGGTGGAGTGCGTCATCTACGACAAGGACGTGCTGCGGATGCCGTCTTTGAAGCAGCTGTACCGGGTCGGAGGAATGACAGCCCTGCTGGCGGCCGCACTGAAATCACAGCGGGAGCTGGCGCAGACAGCCCAACTGTACGGCGACCACAGCTTCCTGACGTTCGTACTCACCGACGGACAGGAGAACGCAAGCCATCGCTGCCCGGGGGAACCGGACAGGGACCCGCGTGAACTGGTCGATGCCGTGACCGAGATGATCAGGACACAGCAGGACAACTGGACACTGGCCGTCCTTGTGCCGGACCAGATGGGCAAACGCGAGGCTATGCAATGCGGATTCCCGAAGGACAACATCGCCATCTGGGACGCCACGAGCACACAGGGTCTGGAGGAAGCCGGACAGGTCATCCGGCAGGCCACCGAGAAATTCATGGTAGGCCGCACCCAGGGCATCCGGGGATCACGAGCGGTGTTCTCCACAGGTGCAGAGGCAGTCAACCAGGACACCATCAAGGCGGCCGGCCTCACCCCGGTGAATCCGTCCGAGTACCAGCTGATCCCGGTGACCCGTGACGCGGCGATCCGGGACTGGGTCACCGAATGCGGACACACCTACCGTACCGGCGGTGCGTTCTACCAGCTGAGCAAGTCGGAGAAGATCCAGGCGAAGAAACAGATAGCGGTGCTGGAGAAGAAGACGGACCGGGTATACACGGGGCCCGAGGCCCGAACCCTGCTCGGCCTGCCGGACACGGAAGTCCGCGTCACACCGGACCACAACGACGACTTCACGATCTTCGTGCAGAGCACCAGCGTAAACCGCAAGCTCGTACCCAACACCCGGCTGCTGCTCATGCTCTGACACCTTGAAACCCCTGCCGGTGCACATACTGACCGGCTCGGAGGCCAGAGCCCTGCCGAGCACGTGAGTCCGCGCTGCTGGGCGGCTGCCGGGAGCGCGCGGGGCGGGTATCGGCAGTGCGAGCACTCTGTCTCGACGTCCGGTACCCGCCAGCCCGGGCTGCCCGCAATTCGCAGGCTGGTCCATGGTCAACGTTCTTGACGGGCCCATCGATCGATTCCTTCTCTCCAGCACCGAGTTCGAGACGAGACCGAGGAGGCCGAGCAGACGGGGTGAAGGTGAACCCGGCGCGAAAGGCCCTTGCGCCAGCCCCTCGGCCTCCAGTCCGCTGACCCCCATGACAAAGACAAGGACGAGGAAGCGGAGCATCACCGCCCTGGCCGGGATCTTCCTCTGCGCAGGCATGACATATCCGCATGCACACGCCGCAGTCACCGGACCGGGAATCGATCTCGATACAGTGACGATCCCGGAACTGCAGGCGCACATGTCCAACGGCTCACTGACCTCGTCTGCCCTGACCCTCGCCTATCTGCAGCGGATCAGGGCCGTCAACCCGAAGATCCACGCCGTGCTGCGCACCGATCCGACGGCTCTGCGGCAGGCAGCCGCCAGCGACGTCCGGCACCGGCGCGGCCGCACCCGGGGCCCGTTGGACGGCATACCCGTGCTGATCAAAGACAACGTGAACACCCGTGGCCTGTCCACGACCGCCGGGTCGCTCGCGCTGGCCGGCAGGGCACCGGACACCGACGCCGCCCTGGTGACCCGGCTACGGGCCGCCGGAGCGGTGATCCTCGGCAAGACCAACCTGTCCGAATGGGCGAACTTCCGTGCGGCAAAGCCGACTTCGGGATGGTCGGCCGTCGGCGGGCAGACCCGCAATCCCTACGTACTGGACCGCAACCCCTGCGGGTCGTCCTCCGGGTCGGCCGCAGCCCTCGCCGCATCACTCGCGCAAGTGGCGATCGGAACCGAGACGGACGGCTCCGTGGTGTGCCCGGCCGGCATGAACGGAGTTGTCGGCCACAAGCCCAGCCTCGGCCTCGTCAGCCAGGCCGGAGTGGTCCCGATCTCCGCCGAACAGGACACCGCAGGACCCATGGCACGCAACGTGCTCGACACCGCCATCACCTTCGCAGTGCTCAGCGGCAGCGACACCTCGCGTATCGGTCATCTCGCAAGCCGCCTGGACAAGCCAGCACATGCTGACGGGCTGCACGGCAAACGGATCGGACTGTGGCGGCTGCCCTCGCTCGGACGGGACGTGGATGAGGTGATGACCCGTACCGCAGAGAAGCTGCGCAGGGCAGGAGCCATGGTCGTCGAGGTGACACCCCCGTACCAGAAACGACTCGCCGAGCTCGAATTCCCGGCACTGCTCAGCGAGTTCCACCGGGACATCGACGCCTACCTCGCCACACGCCACGGACCGCACAACCTCGCCGAGCTCATCGCGTTCAACCGCAGCCACCCGGCGGAACGCACCTGCTTCCCCGGCCAGGAGCTGTTCGAGCAGGCGCTGACCGCCCCCGCCACCACGGACCCGGGATACCGGGCCATACGCGCCGAGCTGAAGGACCTCTCCCGCCGCTCCATCGACGAAACCATGACCCTCCACCACCTGGACGCCCTCGCCGCACCGGCCAACCCACCCGCCTGGACAACCGACTGCGCACGAGGCGACAACGACGTCATCCCCTCCTCGACCCCCGCGGCCGTGGCCGGATACCCGTCGCTGTCGGTACCCGCGGGAACCGTGAACGAACTACCCGTAGGGCTGCTCCTGATGGCCGGCGACCGCCAGGACACCGCACTCCTGTCCCTCGGCGCAGCGGTGGAACACCGGCTCCACGCCTGGCGTCCACCACGCTACCTGCCCTCCGTCGGGCCCGGCACCTCCCGGTGAACAACCCGGCTGCCGAAGCGGTCTGCGGCGGCAGCTGTCGGTGCATCTCCTGCGAGCAGCACCGAACCGGATACCCCTGAGCTGTTACGGAGGCCCCGCCGTCATGCATCGGAGGGGCGGACGTACTGTGCCTCCCCGTAGCCGAAAGACCAGTCGACCGACTCGTTCTCGGTCAGGGTGATGAGCACGTTCCGCGGTTCGGTGTCCGCGTACTCGTGGGCGAGCTCGGCAATGCGGCGGTAGAGAGCCTGTTTCTGTGCGGGGGTGCGCCCGGAGCGCATCGTGATCGCGATGAACACGATGCCGTTGTCGCGGCGTATACCGAGGTAGTTGTCGTAGCGCAGCGTGCTGCCGGTGCCGTCGTGGCCGACCAGGACCTGGAACCTGTCGTCAGGCGGGACGCCGATCGTCTCCGTCAAGGCATCCTGCACGGCGCGGCCGAGCGCTTCGAGGCGCTCGCTGTCGGCCCCCAACGCGTCTATGCGGACAAACGGCATGGCAGTGGCTCCCTTTCAAGGTCGTTTTCAAGGTCGTTGGAATGGGGCCGGCCGACCGCGCAGCCGGCTGATGCGGCGTCAGGCCCATTCACGGTACCTGATTGTACATACTAGTAGGTACAGTTAGGCAGCAGGACGGCGGGTGCCGTGGCGAAGCCGAACGGGCCGCGCGGTACCGATGGTTCGCCCCGCGCAGGCCCGCCGTCGCCGCTGCCCTCAACCGCACCGTGCCCTGGGCACGGTGGCCGAGGTGAGGAAGAACGTCACGGCATAGGTGAAGCGGCCCGTCGCGGCAGCGTGGTCGAAGCAGTCGACGAAGTCGGTGGCGTCCGACGGCGAGATGTGGCCCTCGGAGACCGCGGTGCGGGCCCAGTCGCGAATGCCCATGACGTGGTCGACGGTTGCCGGGTCGCGGACGACCAGGGCGCGGCCCTCCGCGCGGATGTCCTCCAGGCGGCGGTCGGCCAGTATGGCCGGTTGCTGATGGGCGAGCGCTCCTCCTCGGATGTCGGCCTGAACGCGCAGGCCGAGCACGCGGGTTGCGAGGTCGGGAGCGCCGATGTCGAGCACCTGTGTGCCGTAGTCGAGGGCGGCGAGCACGATACGGCCTCCGGGCCGTACGACGCGCAGCATCTCGTCGATGACCTGGCCGGGGTCGGCCACGTGCTGGAGGACCAGGTCGGCCCAGGCGCCGTGGAACACCGCGTCACGGAACGGCAGATGATGCGCGTCGGCGACAACGGGCCGGCGTACGCCGCCGGCGCGCATCGCGGTGGCCATGGTCAGCGACTTGTCCGCCGCCACCACTTCGGCTCCGGTCTCGGCGGCCAGCGTGAGTGCGGTCTCGCCGGTTCCGGCGCCCACGTCGAGGAACCGCCGCCCGGGCCCGGCATGCAGGAGGGAGCGCAGCTTCTGTTTGTAGGCGGTATGGAAGGGAGAGTCGGCCCTACGTCGCAGGGTGGTGACGAGCCGGGCCGGGTTGGCGCTCGCGTCGACGTCTGACCAGGGGCGGGGTAGGGGGTGTTGTCCCATGGCCGGGAAGCCTAGAGCCTGGTGGGCCGCGCTGTTGCGGGCCGGCCTCTTCACCCGATCGAGCCAGTTTCGGCGCGTATCGCCCCCTACGGGGCACAGCTCCGCGGCGTTCGTTTCCCGTGGCAGCCGGGCTCGTTGAGACTCGTGCACATCCGGAGTGCCGTGCTCCGGAACAGGGAGAGGAGAAGTGCTGTGCGTCGGATGACTGTTGTCCTGGCCGCGGTCCTTGCGATCGGCGGAATCGGCGCGTCCGAGGCCGCCCAAGCTGCCCCCGCGACGCATGTGCGGCCGCACATGCGCAATGGCCAACCGCCTTTTCCGTACAAGGACTGTGTCAATGCCGCCAGGAAGAACGGGGAGAGCGCGCGCCATGCCAAGTGGCACTGCGATCAGTTGGTGAAGAAAGGCTGGGTCAAGCGACCGAACGTGTGATCCGGCATCCCGGCGCCGTCAGGCGGCGACCGGAACGCCCGATCTAGTGAATTGCGCTCAGCGCGATTGAAGGGCTACTGAGCCCAGGGCGGGGAGAACGTGGCGTCGCCGACGGTCCCTTGCATGCCGGCGGAGGTGACGGCGGTCATGGCTGCCGGGTTCTGCGGGTCGTCGTTGCGGAGCTGCAAGGGGGTGTCGGGCGGGACGATGACGGCGTCGCCGCGGGACGCGGTGACCTCGTCGCCGCCGATCGTGGCCGAGATCGTGCCGGCCGCGACGACGAAGACCTCTTCGCGGTCCACCTGGTGGACCTCGCTCTTCGCACCCGGAGCAACTTCCAAGGCCCAGATGGCCAGTTCGGTGCTGCCGCGCGACGGCACCGCCAGTGGGCGGAAGGTGAATCCGTCACGCTCGAAGCGCTTCGCATCGGCCAATGCGGCCAGGGGCATGATGCCCTCCCGTCGAGATGGTCAACTTGATTGACGACATCAGCGTGCAGCTCCACTGCGATAAAGTCAATGTGGTTGACCATTTCCGATGGGCAGGGTTGAGCAGGGTGAGGAGCGCGATGTCGGCGGAACACAGCGATGCCGATCGGCCGGGGCAGGTCCCCTTGTTGCTGGCGATGGCCTTCCGGGCCATGAACGACCGGCTCCATGCCCGTCTGGCCGAGCTGGGCCGCGAACCTCTCAGGCCGGCGCACGGCTACACCTTCCGCTATCTCGCCTCGCGCCCCGAGGCGACCACCGTGGACCTCGCGGCCCACCTGGGGATCACCAAGCAGGCCGCTTCCAAGGCGGTTGCCGAGCTCAGGGAATGGGGGTACGTGGAGCGACGGCCGCATCCCGCCGACAAACGGGCGCACATCCTCGCCCTGACCGAGCGCGGGCTCGGCTACCTCCGCCTGGCCGACCGGCTCTGGGCCGAGGCGGAACAGGAACTGACCGACCTGATCGGCCCCGACCGGCTCGCCGCCCTCGGCCACGACCTGCGTGCCTACCTCCGTCACGTCCACGGCGACCACGACGTCCCGCTTCGTCCCGTGTGGTGAGCCGTCCGGTGCCGGCCGCCGTCACCGGACGTCGACCGTGACCTTCCACTGCTCGACGACGTGGGAGCACACGTGACCGGGGTCGGCAACGCAGCGCCGGGCGGCGGTGATTGCGCTGTGGCCGTGCCGGACCGCGCGGAAGGCCGCGCCGGCGTCGCCGTTCGGTGTCGTACCGCCCCCGGCCCGGCGCAGGAGATCGGATGCGGAGGCCTGCGGTTCGCTCCACACCCACCTGGCGTCGTGCTCACGGAGGGCCGTCAGTCTGACGCTGATCACGTCGCCGCGGTGCACGGTCACGGTACGGCCGTTGTCCGGATCGGTGAGCGTGACGGCATGGGCCATCGTGGGGTGGTACGCGTAGGTCGCGGCGGACGCGGTCGTCGAGAAGGCTGCGGTCAGTGCGAGCCCCAGCACCAGAGGAGCGGTCACATAGTTCGCAGTTGTCGCTGTGGTCATGGTTGCCCCCAGGAGACATGCCGATAGGTCGACGACGTCTTAACAGCTCCGCAGCACTCCGGAAGGGTCTTTTCTCCGCGAAACCACTCCATCAGGCGGCGATCACATGCGTGGTGCGATGCTTCTGCTCATGTCCTCGTCATCCGTGCGTGGAGCAGGATCGACAGTGCGGCTCCGGACAGGAGCATGCGGCCGTCCGTCGCGGCCTCGAGTGCGGCGGGCAGATCCCACCACTCGACCTTCATGCCCGTCTCCGTGCCCGTGAGCCGTTGTTGTCCGACGGTGAGTCCGGAGGCGGCGTACATGTGCAGGCGGCTGGTGGTGTTGGTCATCAGCGCGACCGCGCCGAGCTTCTTCCACTCCGTCGCGGTGATGCCCGCTTCCTCGGCCAGCTCCCGCCGCGCCGCTTCCAGCGGGCTCTCCCCCGCTTCGACGGCCCCGCCGGGTGGAGTGAGCATCTCGCCGTGCACGTAGGTGGTGTACCGGACCAGGGCGACCCGGTCGTGCTCGTCCACCGCGACCGCGAGGGCGCAGTCCGGGACCTCGAGCACGCGGAACGTGCCCTCCGCCCCGTCCGGTTGCGTCACGCGGTCCTCGTGCATCCGGAGCGCGGGGGTGAGGCGGGTCGTCGTGCGGGAGAGCCGCTGCCACCCGGCGGGCATACCGTCCGCGCCCGCTCAGCCGGTGACGGCCGGTGCGTCGGCGGCGACGCCCTCGACGACCGACAGGACGGTGGGGGTGGGGACGACCCGGTCGAGCCGGAGGCCGGCCGCGCGGAACAGCCGGGCGAAGTCCTCCTCCGTGCGTTCGCGGCCGACGAGTGACGCCATCATCATCAGGTCCAGCGTCTTGCCCTGGTGCGGGGTGTTGCCGGGCGGGATGACCGCGTCGACGACGAGGACCCGCCCGCCCGGTGCCATCGCCCGGCGGCAGTTGGCCAGGATGCCGACGCACTGGTCGTCGTCCCAATCGTGCAGGATGCGCTTGAGCAGGTAGACGTCCCCGGTCGGGGCCGAGGCGAAGAAGTCGCCCTCCTCGAGCGTCCAGCGCCCCGCGGTCTCCTCCGTGTCGAGGCGGTGGCCCGCGAGCACGTGCGACCGGTCGTAGAGCACGCCCCGCAGGCCGGGGCGGCCGCGCAGTGCGGCCAGCAGGAAGCCGCCGTGACCGCCGCCGACGTCGATGACAGTGCCCTGTTCCGGGAAGGCGCAGTGGTCGGCGATGGGCTGGTTCTCCGCGTCGGACATGGCGGCCATGCCGTCGTGGAAGACGGCGGCGGTCCGTGCGTCCTGGGCGAACCAGTCGAAGAAGGGCATGCCGAAGACCCGGTCGAACACCGAGGTGCCGTCGGTGAGGCACCCGGCCATTTCGCCGGCCGGCAGCCACATCGTCCGGTCCGTGATCATCATGACCGCGGACCGTGCCGAGACGGGTGCGTCGGTGCGCAGGGCGTCGCCGGCGGGTGTCAGCCGGAACCGGCCGGTGCTGTCCTCCTCGAACAGCCCGCGGGTGGCCAGCAGTCGCAGGACGCGGTAGAGGTTCCGCTCGTCGGTGCCCGTGGCCGCCGCCAGCTCGGCGGGGGTGCGGGGCCCGTCGGCCAGGTGGTCCGCCACTCCGGAGGCCGCTGCCGCGCGCAGTGCGGCGGGATAGAGGAACCCCAGTGCCTCGTCGATGACCAGTGCGGCGCTGCGCCGCCCTTCCGTCTCGTCCACGGGACCGCCTCCATGCGCCTGGGCCGGATGATCGCGGCTCAGCATGCCAGGTCCGGTGCGCGGCACGGGTCGGTTTGCGCCACGCGGGTGCGGGGTCCGGAGGCCGATCTGCGAGGGTGGGTTCCGGAAAAGTGTTCCCGAAGGAAGAGGTTCCGTCCGTGCCGGCCACACCTGCGCCCCCGGAGACGTCCGTGCTCGTGGTGGACGACGACCCCGAGGTCCGGGCGGCCGTCGTCGACGGTCTGTGTCTCGAGGGCTACGCCGTGCGCTCCGCGGCCGACGGCCTCGCGGCCCTGTCGGAGATCGCGGCGGTGCCGCCGGCCGTGATCGTCCTGGATATCGCCATGCCCGTCCTCGACGGACTGGCCGTCTGCCGGCATCTGCGCGAGGCCGGTGACCGGACGCCCGTCCTGGTGCTCACCGCCCGCGATTCCGTCTCGGACCGGGTGGCGGGGCTCGACGCCGGGGCGGACGACTATCTGGTCAAGCCCTTCTCCCTGGACGAGCTCCTGGCCCGGGTGCGGGCCCTGCTGCGGCGTGCGGCGCCCGCCGGGCCCGCGGACGAGCGGCTGGCCTTCGCCGACCTGTGGGTCGATCCCGCCACGCGGACCGGCGAACGGGGCGGGGTGCCGCTGGAGTTCACGCGGACGGAGTGCACGCTGCTGGAGCTGTTCCTGCGCAACCCGGGCCAGGTACTGCCGCGCGAGACGATCCAGGAACGGGTCTGGGGGGCGGACTTCGGTCCGGAGTCCAACTCCCTTGCCGTGTACGTCGGTTATCTGCGCCGCAAGCTCGAGGCGGGCGGGGCGTCACGGCTCCTGCACACCGTGCACGGCGTCGGCTACCGGCTGGCGGAGCAGTGAGTCCCCGGCGGCGGGGGTTCGTGGGCCTGTGGCCGCTGCGGACGAGGCTCGCCCTCATCACCTCGGCGGCCGTGGCCGTGGTCGCGCTGGGCGCGCTCGCGGCCGCGTACGTCGTCATCCGCTACGAACTCGGGCGGCAGCTCGACATCCAGCTCAGGCAGCAGGCGGGGCTGGCCGTCCAGCAGACCCGCCAGACGCGCAGCGGTGTGCTGTACGGGGAGTGCTCCTGGCTCGTATCCCCGGCCTGTGCGCAGGTCGTGCCGGCCGATCCCGCCGCGCCGGGCCAGAAGGACCTGGTGCTTCCGGTCACCGGTGCCACGCGCCGGGTCGCGGCCGGCACGCTCGGCGCGTACTACAGCGACATCAGCCTGCGCGGCCGGGACATGCGGATGTACACGATGCCGATCGGCGGCGACCGGGCGCTCCAGATGGCGACCCGGTCCGACACGGTGGACCGGGGCGTGGAGCAGGCGGGGCTGCTGCTGACCGCGGTCGGCGGCGCCGGGGTCCTGCTCGCCGCGGGGCTCGGCTACGTCGCTTCGCGTACGTCTCTGCGTCCTGTCACCCGGCTCACGGCCACCGCGGAACGCATCGCCGCCACCCGGGACCCCGCCCACCGCATCGAGCTGCCTCCCGGTGACGAGCGTCGCGAGGACGAGATCACCCGGCTCACGGCCAGTTTCAACACGATGCTCGGCGAGTTGGAGGAGGCCGTCGCCGCCCAGCGCCGGCTGGTCGCCGACGCCTCGCACGAGCTGCGCACTCCGCTCACGGCGCTGCGGACCAATGCCGAACTCCTCGCGCGCGCCGACCGGTTGTCGCCCGCGCAGCGGGACCGGGCGTCCGCCGCGCTGGGCCGCCAGCTGCGCGAGGTGACGGGGATGGTCAACGACCTGATCGAGCTCGCGCGGGACGAGGAGCCGCAGCAGCTCGTCGAGCAGGTGCGGCTCGGTCCGCTGGCGGAGCGCTGTGTGGAGCAGGCGCGCGGCCACTGGCCGGGCATCGTGTTCAGCGCCGACACGGCGGATGGTGTCACGGTCACCGGTGTGCCGGCGCGGCTGGCCCGGCTGCTGTCCAACCTGCTCGACAACGCGGCCAAGTTCAGTCCCGCGGGCTCGCTGGTGGAGGTCCGGCTGGTGTGTACGCGGGACTTCGCGGATCTCACGGTGCGCGACCACGGCCCGGGCATCGCCGCCGAGGACCTGCCCCATGTCTTCGACCGCTTCTACCGTTCCCGCCAGGCCCGTGCCCTGCCCGGCTCCGGCCTCGGTCTCGCGATGGCGCGCCAGATCGCCCGTGCCCATGGTGCCGAGCTCACCGCGGAGCGGCCGGAGGGCGGGGGTGCGCTGTTCCGGCTGCGTTTTCCCGCCGGGTGTTCACCGGCCTGACGGGGCAGGGGGTGGCCTTCTCTCAGAACTCTTAGAACTCTCTTAAGGCCGCCCTCTATCACTTGATCATGCATTCACGTACCGGGAATTCTTCCCGCGCGAGCCGGTACTCCCTGCTCGTGCTCGCCATCGCGACCGCCCTGTCCGCCACGGCCACCGCTGCCCCGGCCAGTGCCTCCGTCGCCTCCCCGGCAGCCGTACGGATCCATGACGGACGTGTCGAGGTCCCCGTCGCGGGCGGCACCGCGACGATCGACACCGCCACCCTGGGCGTCGACGGGCGCACCGCCGACGGGCGGCGGATCCGGATGTCGGATCCCGCCGACCGCTCCCCCGGCAAGCCGGGCGGCGTGACCCGGACCGCGGACGGGGCCCGGTGGACGTATCCGGGCACGGGTCTGGCCGTCGAGGCCCGTGCCGAGCGCGGGCGGCTGCGTGTCACGGTCACCTCCGGCCGTGACGCGTCGCTGGCGTGGCCGGTCACGGGCACCGATCCGGGTGCGTCCGCGCTGCAGTTCCCGCGGGGCGAGGGGCTGTCGGTCCCTGTGGACGACGCCTTCTGGAACGGGCCCGAGGCGGGGCTCGCGGGCAGCGAGGCCGCCCTGGGCTCGGAGCTGTCCATGCCGATGTGGGGCTACTCGCTCGGCGGCGGGCGGGGCGTCAGCTACATCACGCCGACGGACACCGACACGTCGCTGCGCTTCGCCTCCGAGGGCGGCCGTCTGCGTGCGACGGCCACGCACACGTTCTCCGGCGGCAACGGTACGCGTACCTACACCGTCACGTTCGCGCTGACCGACGGTTCGCCGGTCGCGCCGGCGGTCGACTACCGCAACTGGCTGTCCGAGCATGGCCAGTTGGGCAGTCTGAAGCGGAAGATCAAGGAGAATCCGGAGACGGAGAAGCTCCTGGGCGCGTTCCACGCCTACGCGTGGGGCGGCGCCCGCCGGGCCTCGAGTATCGAGCGGCTCAAGAAGCTCGGTATCTCGCGCCTGTGGCTCGGGTACGACTCCGACGACCAGCCGATGAAGGCCGGGGATGTGACGGCGGCCGAGAAGGCCGGGTATCTCGTGGGCCCGTACGACTCGTTCGCCAACGGCCAGGAGAAGACTCCGGACACCTCCCCCAACTCCGTGTGGCCGAAGGGGGTTTACCCGCAGTTCTGTGTGCAGCGCGCCGACGGGAGCGCCGAGACCGGCTTCGGCGGGCACGGCTGCTACCTCAGCTCACAGGCCTTCGAACAGGCCGAGCCGAGCGCGCACCATCTGGCGAACCGTACGCGCTCGTTGGTGGCGAACGGTTCCAACAGCTACTTCCTGGACGTGGACTCGGCCGGCGAGCTCTTCCGTGACTTCGACCCGAAGCACCCGATGACGATGGACAAGGACCGCACGAACCGGCTCGCCCGGATGAAGCGCCTGGCCGACGGTTCGTACAACGGTGCGTCCCGCAAGCCCCTCGTCCTCGGTTCCGAGTCCGCCGCCTCATGGGCCAATGGCGTGCTCGCCTTCGACCACGGTGCGGCGACTCCGGTCGACGGGCGGCTGTGGGGCATCGAGAACGGTCACATCGGCATCAAGAAGAGCGACCCGAAGAACGACACGGCATGGGGCGGCTGGGGCCCCGCGGGGGCGCCGGACATGTTCTTCAAGCCGGTCAGGACGGCCGACTTCAAGCCGGAGCACCAGGCCGAGGTCGCCCAGACGTTGAAGGCCATGTACGACCCCGCCTACCGGGTTCCGCTCTACGAGACCGCGCTGCACGGTTCGCTGGTCAACGCGGAACGCTGGGAACTGCCCTTCGGCAAGCTGCCGGAGCAGAAGACGAACCGTGCGCTCCTGGCGATGCTCTACAACACCCCGCTCAATTTCGTGCTGAGCGACAAGGACAAGCGGGCGGATCAGAACGTCCGCGAACTGGCCGCGCTCCAGAAGTACTTCGCTCCTCTGCACCAGGCCGCGGGCACCGAGGAGATGACGTCCTTCCGCTGGCTGTCCAAGGACCGCATGGTGCAGCAGACCGTCTTCGGCAACGGGAAGCTGACCGTCACCGCCAACTTCGGGAGCGCGTCGCACGACGGCCTGCCGGGCGGGTGCGTGGACGCGAAGCTGAAGGGGGACGGCAAGGCGAAGCGGCTCTGCCCGGCGAAGGTCGTCGACTAGGGGTTCATCGGGCCGTACTTGCCGGTCGGCGGGTACGGCCCGTATCCCGGGCGGCTGTGGCAGCAGTTCGAAGGTGTGATCTGGCGCTTCAAGACGCCGACCTCTACAAGGAGAGGAACACCGTCGAGCGCCTGATCAACAAGCTCAAGGCATGGCGAGGCATGGGCGGGCCTACAGCCAGCGGTCATACCAGGCGCGGATACGCCGGAGGGCGTCGAGTTGGTGGGCGCGCTCGTGAAGCCCGTGGCCCTCTCGGGGGTAGACGACGAACTCGTGCTCGACGCCGAAGTGGCGCAGTGCGCGATGGAAGTGGACCGCCTGGCCGAGTGGGACGTTGGTGTCCTGCTCGCCGTGCAGGATCAGGACCGGGGTGCGGATCCGGGACACGTAGGAGATCGGGCTGTTCCGGTCGTGGATGTGCGGTCCCGGCCCGTTCCAGCCGGTGCTGCCGCCGAGCGCCGCGTCCACGATTCCCCACTCGCCGGTCCCGGCCTGCATGCCCCAGTCGCTGATGCCGGCGCCCATCATGGCGGCCTTGAACCGCTCGGTCTGGCCGATGGCCCAGGCGGCCATGAAGCCACCGTGGCTCCAGCCGGAGATGCCCAGGCGTTCGGGATCGGCGACTCCCCCGGCGACCAGCAGGTCGATCCCGGCGAGGATGTCGGTCCACTCGTCGCCGCCCACCGCGCCCGCCACCACGGCGGCGAATTCATGGCCGTGGCCCGACCCGCCCCGGGGATTGGGCAGGAAGACCGCGTATCCGGCGGCCGCCAGCCACTGGCCGCAGTCGACCACAGTGAGCGTGAACTCGTCGGCATGGCGGAAGTAAGGGCCGCCGTGGACCATGGTGACGAGCGGGAATGGGCCCTCGTCCCGAGTCCGGCCGGCGGGCAGGATCAGCAGGCCGTCCAGCTGGAGTCCGTCGGACGCCTGGTAGCTGAGCCGTTCCTGGACACCCCAGCGGATCCTGCGCAGTTCGGGACTGGTGTCGCTGAGCCGGAGCAGTGGCCCGCCCGTGGGTCCCGCGTGGACGTTCCTGGGCTCGCGCGCGGTGCTCATCAGCACAGCGAGGGTCTCTCCGGAGTGACTCGCGGTGAGCCCGGCGAGTGTGCCGGGTGCGCAGGACAATCGGTGGAACCGTAGCGACTGCGGATCGAGCCGGTACAGCGCGGTATCCAGCCCGTCGGCGAACAGCGCCAGCGGCGGCCCGTCGGCGACCTGCGCCAGCTCGGTGGGGCAGGCGGACATGCCGACCGTGAGATGGTGCTGTTCGACGGTCGGGCCGGTCGCCGGCGTGACCGTGTCGATCACGGCGAGCGCGCCTGCCAAGTGCCCAGGGGCCAGCGCCAGGTGGGCCAGATGCCATTCGCCGTCGTGATTCCACCAGATCGGGGACTGGGCCTCGACTCCGACTGGGCCCAGGTCCTGGACGGCTCCCGTCTCCGGGGCGACCAGATGCAGTCCTGCCGTCGTGACGCCGGGGTCGAGCTCGGGGGTGGCCCAGCTCAGCACGGCCAGCGGGCCGCCGTCCGGACGCTGGGTCACCTCCACGACATGGCGGTCTCCGAGGCCGTCCACGGTGCGGACCACGCCGGTCGCCAGGTCGAGCAGGCGCAGCCGGGCGACCGGGAGGTGCCGGCCCCAGACCTTCGCGTCGTCACCCTCGGCCTCCCGGCGTTCGTCCTCCGCGGTGGGCTCGTCCTCGGCGAGCAGCGCGACGGTGCGGCCGTCGGCGAGCGGGTAGTGGTCGCCGATGCCCTGGCGCCACCTGGTCAGGGACTCTGCCTCGGCGATGTCCTCGCTGCCGTCCAGGAGGATCCGCTGGAGTTGAGCGGTGCCCCGCTCCTCGCGGTCGGAGGTGAAAAACAGAACAGCCGAGTCCGGCGCCCACTTCGGGGCGGCGTCGCGGGCCGTGCCGTCGGTCAGCCTGCGCGGGGCCGCGCTGCCATCGGCGGCGGCGACCCAGACAGAGCTGTGCGGACGTCCGTTCCTTCCGCTGTTCGCGACCACGCCGTAGGCGACCAGGCTGCCGTCCGGCGAGATGGCCGGCGCCACGGGGGCGGCCATGTCCACCACCAGTTCCGCGGTGAGCAGGTCGGTCGACTCGGGAGTCGGTCGCGGTGCAGGGTGCGGCATGCGGACTGCCTTTCACTCACCAGTACGGCAAACAGACATCCTGTCGCAGTGGCGAGCCTGTGTCAGCCGGGTTACGGAGAATCGGGCCATTTACGAGGGCGAATCGATGAACTCCTGTTCTCCATAAGCGATTTACACGTGCCATGCCAGACGATCCACCGGACCATGCGTCGCCACGCAGGCGAATCCGCGGATTGATCACGGCTCGATACACGCCCAGCGGGCGTAACGGGCCGAAACGTTCGCGTAACAGTCCTCGGTTAGCCTCCCGCGCCGGAAGGGAGCACAGATGCACAGCAGCAGTACGGCCATACGGATCCGCCCGGCGGCGGCCGGTGATCTCGACGAGCTCACCGAGATCTACAACCACTACGTGGTCCACACCCCGATCACCTTCGACATCGCGCCCTTCCGGACCGAGGAGCGCCGTGCCTGGCTCGAGGCCCACCCGGCCGCGGGCCGGCACCGGCTGCTGGTCGCGGAGGAGGCGGGCCGGGTGATCGGTTATGCGTCGAGCGGGCCCTTCCGCGACAAGCAGGCCTACGAGACCTCGGTGGAGACCAGCGTCTATCTGACTCCCGGGCACACCGGACGCGGCCTCGGCGGCCTGCTCTACTCCTCGCTCTTCGAGGAGCTGGCCACCGAGGACGTCCATCGTGCGTACGCGGGCATCACCCAGCCCAACGCGGCCTCCATGCGGCTGCACGAGCGGTTCGGCTTCCGTACGGCGGGCGTGCAGCAGCAGGTGGGGCGGAAGTTCGGCACCTTCTGGGACGTGGCGCTGCTGGAGAAGCCGTTGGGCTAGTGGACGGAGAATCCTCCGTCGACGAAGAGCGACTGGCCGGTGACGTAGGCGGACGCACGGCTCGCCAGGAACACCGCCGCTCCGGCGAAGTCCTCGGCCAGGCCGTTGCGTCCGGTCAGGGTGCGTGCGGCCAGTGCCTTAACCTTCTCGGGGTCGGACGACAGCCGTTCGTTGAGCGGCGTCATCACGAAGCCGGGCACGAGCGTGTTGCAGGTGACCCCGTGCGGCGACCACGCCTCGGCCTGGGAGCGGGCCAGTGATTCGAGCGCGCCCTTGGAGACGCCGTAGGCGCCGCTCTGGACGAACGCCCGGTGGGCCTGCTGGGAGGTGATGTGGATGATGCGTCCGAAGCCGCGCTCGGCCATGCCGGGGCCGAACCGCTGCCCGAGCAGGAAGGGCGCCTCCAGGTTCACCGCCATGGTGGTGTCCCATACGTCCTCGCCCAGTTCGCCCAGCGGCGGCCGCAGGTTGATCCCGGCGGAGTTCACGAGGATGTCGGGTTCCCCGAACGCCGCGGCCGCCTGCTCGGCCGCGGCGCGCACTCCTTCGCGGGTGCCCAGGTCGGCGCTCACCCAGGCCGCCCGGCATCCGTCGGCCTCCAGCGCGGCCACCGTGCCGGCCAGCTCCTCCTCCCTGCGTGCCACGATCACGACGCTCGCGCCGGCACGCGCGAGTGCCTCGGCGATGGCCCGGCCGATGCCGGAACTGCCGCCGGTCACCAGGGCGGTGCGGCCCTCGAGGGAGAACAGGTCGGAAAGGTAGGTCTGCGGGCTCATGCCCGCACCCTAGAAGGCGGCCCCGCGGCAGTCGCACGCGGGGCCGGTTGTCCTACGGTGCCGACATCACGGGAATCGGCGCGGGTGCCGGCTCCGCCTGCCAGCGCCGCGCGGTGAACCGGGCGACGTCGGGATACGGGCGCAGGCGGCGTGCGGCGGCGGCTCCCGAGAGGTCCCAGTGCGACCGCGCCGGGCGGGCCGTCGGGGAGAGCAGCAGGCAGGGTGCGCAGGGCGGGATCTCGTTGTCGGCCAGCTGCTCGGGCAGGTGGTCGAAGGTCATGCCGCGCCGGCGCAGATCCCGCAGGATGCCGAGGATCGTCGCGCCCCGGCGTGGGTCGTGGTCGTGCCACCGGCCGTGCAGCGGGCTGTTCTTCGGCAGGGCCGGCAGCGGGTCGTCGTGGCGGACGAAGTCCCAGAGCAGGAAGCCCTGGGCGCTCAACAGGCTGTGCAGGTGCAGCTCATCGCCTTCGTCGCGGGCGAGGACGAGGTACGCGGCCTCGGGAAGCATGGCGGTGAGCGTGTCCGCGATCAGACGGGCCAACTGCTGTGCCGAGAAAACCGGATCGGCATCGGCACACTGCCAGGAGTCCAGTGGTGGGCGGGGCGTGATGGCGTGCTGGTGGAGTGTCAATCCGATGTCCCCCTTCCGACAACTCCGAAGAAGCCGAACTCACGCATGAGTCATTGACTCATGCGTGAGATTAGGGCATTGAGACACGTGTGAACAGGCCGCAACCGGACAGCTGCTCGACGTGTTGGCGTTCCACTACAGTGGTTGTCTCACGGTCAGGACGGCGAGGGGAGCGGTGCGCGATGGGGAGTGATGGCAGAAGTCCGACGGGGCTGGCCGAGAAGTTGGATCACCTGATCCGCGTGCGGAGCCGTGAGCAGGGCAGGCAGTTGTCCACCAATGACGTGGCCGCGGCGATCAACATCAGGGCCGGCGAGCCCGTGATCTCCGGCAACTACATCTGGCAGTTACGCAAGGGGAAGCGGGACAATCCGACCAAACGTCATATCGAGGCGCTGGCCGACTACTTCGGGGTTCCCGCGGCCTATTTCCACGACCGGCCCACCGCCAACGCCGCCGAGGAGCACGGCTGCCAGGCCCTCCCCAAGGCGGGCCGGTTCCCGCTGGCGAAGAGGATCGACCAGCTGCTCGGGCCGCGTGCCGCGGAGTTCGGTGACGCGGCGTCCTACGCACCGCTGGCTGCGGAGATCACGGCGCGGTCGGGCGAGCCGTTGTCCGGCGCCTTCCTGCGCGCGCTGCACCGTGGCGAGCGCGATGACCCGTCATTGCGTCAACTCTGCTCGCTGTCCACATACTTCGGCGTTCCTCTGGCCTTCTTCACGGACGAGGGCGCGCCCGCGACCGGGGCGGGCGAGACGAACGAGGAGGTGTCGGCCCGCCGCGAGCTGGACCAGTCCATGGCCGAGGCGGGTGTGAGCGCGGTGTATCTGCGGGGCGACCTCGCGGCCCTGTCCCCCGAGGGCAAGCGCATGGCCGCCGACATGATCCGGCAGATACGCGACCTGGAACAGGGAGCGACCAACCGCCAGGCTCCGCCGCGCACATGAGTCGGGGACGGTGATGTGATGCACGCCGACTACCTGGTGGTCTGCCCCTCTCCCCCGGCTTCCCCCACGAGTGCTGGAGAACCGACGAAGATGCACTGGAGGCGTCTGCGCCGCCAATGTCAGAAGGTGATCGACGGGATCACCCTCCCCGAGCCGTTTTCCGCACGGGAGTTGTGCGACCGTCTCGAGGCGCAGCGGGACCGCCCGCTGCATCTGCTCCCCCTGCCGACACCGACCGTGCCCGGCACACCGTCGGGCATGTGGCTGGTCGCCGAGCGCGGGGACTACATCTTCTACGACGGGCGGACCAGTCATCTGCACCAGGAGCACATCATCGTGCACGAGATCGGCCACATGGTGTGCGAACACCGGCCGGCCGGAGGCGATCAGAGCCTGTACCGGCACGTCGACATCGCCAGTCCCGAGTCGGTGCGGCATGTGCTGCCCCGGATCCAGTACTCCGACGAGCAGGAGCAGGAGGCGGAGATGATCGCCACCCTCATCCTGGAGGCCGCGGGGCGCGTTCCCGCGCCGACGCTGCTCTCCGGCATGCTGGGCGGTCTGGAGTCCGCCATGGGGCTGCGCACGGCGCGGCATGCGGGGGCGTCGTGCCGACGTGGATAGAGACGGCCGGCATCACCGCGCTGTGGGTGGTGGCGCTGGCCCGGGCTCCGCAGGGCATCCGCGAACGGGAGCAGCGGCCCCTGTGGTTCGCGATCGTCATGATCTCCCTCGCGATGTCGACGCACCTCGAGCCCGTCACCGACGTCCTGGCGCATGTGGCCCCGGACGCGCACTGGGTCGACATGACGACGCATCTCTTCGGCATCATCGATGCCTCGGCGGTGCTCTGGTTCATCTTCGGGGCGGCGGGGCGGCCCCGTCACACCGCGTTGGTGTTCGGCGCCGCCTTCGCGGTCGTGACCGCTCTGGTGCTGCTGGACCACTACGCTCCCCCGCACGCCCGCAACGCCATCGCCGCCTCGGCGGACGTTCCGAGCGTCCCGGACTCCTACTGGTGGACGTTCTTCTCCTTCCACCTCGTCGCGGACACCACGTGCGGGCTCGTGTGCTGGACGTACGGGCGGCACGACACGCCCCGGCTGCTGCGGTACGGGCTGCGGCTGTTCGGCACCGGGATGCTGCTGGCGGACGTGCTGTGGATCCTCAAGCTCGTCTATCTGCAGACCCGTTCGGACTCCATCGCCCCGCTGTTCTCGCCCGTCACCGGCATCGAGGCCCTGTTCATGGCGGTGGGCGTGGCGCTGCCCGTCGTGACCCAGGTGCGCGAGCGGCGGCGGGACAGCAGGTCGTACCGGGAGCTCGCGCCCCTGTGGCATGACCTGACCCGGGCCAACCCCGATGTCATCCTCGCTCCCGGCCGGCACCTCAGCGGCCTCGCGATCCCGCTCCAACTGCGCCTGTACCGGCGGGTGATCGAGATCAGGGACGCGATGATCGTGCTGCGGAACTATGTCACGCCGGGTGCGCTCGAGCTGGCCCGGCGGCATGCCGCGGACCGGGCCGTCCCCGCGCACCTGGACGAGGCCCACGTCACCGCCTGCTGGCTGACGGCTGCCCTGCAGGCGCAGCGGGACGGCATGGTCCCGCAGTCCCAGTCGGCCGATCTCTCCGGGCCGGACGCCAACGACCTCGCCGACGAGATCGGCCATCTGCTCCGGGTCGCGGAAGCGTACGGCTCACCGGCCGTACGCGATTACCGGACGTCGCTCGGCGCCGTCTGAACTGCCGGCGCGTTCCCACGCGTTCCCACGAAAGACTCATTCCCACGAAAGGAAGAAGAACCGTGCTCGTTGCCTTTGCGCTGACCCCCATGGGAGTCGAGGCGGGCGTCGCCGAGTATGTCGCCGACGCCGTGCGGATCATCCGGGAATCCGGTCTGCCGACCCGGTCCGACTCCATGTACACCCTGATCGAGGGGGAATGGGACGAGGTCATGGACGTGATCAAGCGCGCGACCGAGGCCGTTGCCGACAAGGCGCCCCGGGTCCAGGCCAGCATCAAGATCGATATTTGGCCCGAACTGCCGGGTCTCCTGGACGGCAAGATCGCCCTCCTCGAGGAGCGCGTCGCGGAGGAGTGAGGCGCGACGTCAGGCGTAGAAGACGTCAGGCGTAGAAGCGGGACAGGCTCTGCAGTACGGCGGCGGGCTTGTCCCCGCCCTCGATCTCGATCGTGCCGTCGACCGTGATCTGTACGCCGCCGGGCACGTCCTCGACCTCCGCCAGTCGCCCTGCCAGCCGGATGCGCGAGCCGGACCGCACCGGTGCGGGGAAACGCACCTTGTTCAGGCCGTAGTTGACCTTCGTCGTGACGCCATGGACGTCCAGGAGGCCGGTGAACAGGGGGATGAAGAGGGAGAGGGTGAGGTGGCCGTGCGCGATGGTGGCACCGAACGGACCGTCCCCGGCGCGTTCGGGGTCCACGTGGATCCACTGGTGGTCGCCGGTCGCGTCGGCGAAGGTATCGATGCGTTCCTGGGTGATCTCGATCCACTCGCTGGTGCCCAGGTCGCTGCCGGCGAGCTTCCTGAGTGCGTCGAGGCCGTTGACGGTGATGCTCATATGGCGTTCCTTGACGGGGAGTCGGAGCCGTGGCGCTGGCGCACCCGGGCTTTGAGGAGCTTTCCGGAGGCGGTGCGCGGGAGTTCGTCCGCGACCACCACCGATTTGGGGATCTTGTACTTGGCGAGGCGTCCGGCCAGGGAGGCGAGCACCTCGTCCGGGTCGGGTGCGGCGCCCTCGCGGGGCACGACGACCGCGCGGGGCACCTCGCCCCAGGTGTCGTCCGGTACGCCGATGACGGCGCATTCGGCGATGTCCGGGTGGGCCAGGAGCAGGTCCTCGATCTCGGCGGGGTAGATGTTCTCCCCACCGGAGATGATCACGTCCTTGATGCGGTCGACGATGCGGACGTAGCCGTCCTCGTCGACGCGGGCCGCGTCCCCGGTGCGGAACCAGCCGTCCGTGAAGGAGGCGGCCGTCTCCTCGGGCAGCCCCCAGTAGCCGGGCATGACGTGCGGCCCGCGCACGACGACCTCGCCGGTCTCGCCGACGCCGACCGGTGTGAGGTCCGGCCCCACGACCCGTACGTCGCTGAAGAAGTGCGGCACACCGGCCGAACCCGCCTTGGCGGCCGCGTGCTCGGCGTCCAGGATCAGCGTCCCGGGCGCCGCCTCGGTCATGCCGTACCCCTGGAGGAAGGTGAGTCCGCGCTCCTGGTAGCGGGCGATCAGCGGTGTCGGCACCGGGGAACCGCCGCAGTTGAGGATCCGCAGACTGGACAGGTCCGCGTCCGCCCAGCGCGGCCGCCGCGCCACCTGGTCGAACATCGTCGGCACCCCGAACATGAAGGTGATCCGGTGCCGTTCGATCAGGTCGAGGGTGGCATCGGGGTCGAAGGCCTCGGCCAGGACGCAGGTGCCGCCCTTGAGCAGCACCGGCAGGGTGAGCATGTTCAGTCCGGCCGTATGGAACAACGGCGCGGAGACCAGGGCGCGTTCGCCGGCGGTCAGGTCGGTGTCGACGAGGACGTTGACGGTGTTCCAGATCAGGTTGCCGTGGGTGAGCATCGCGCCCTTGGGGCGGCCGGTCGTCCCCGAGGTGTACATGATGATGCAGATGTCGTCGGCGGTGACCGGCTCGTCGATCGGCCCGTCCGGGGCCCCGGCGACCGCGTCCTCGTATTCGGCGCCCACTTCGATGGACGTCCGCACGTCCGTACTGTCCGGCAGCCCGGCGACGAGTCCGGCGTGCGACGGGCCGTGGACGAGCGCCCTGGCGCCGGAGTCGGCGAGCTGGTAGGCGATCTCGGGGCCGGCGAGGCGGGTGTTGAGCGGGACGAACACCGCGCCGAGGACGCCCGCGGCGAACAGAGTCTCCAGGTAGGACGGGTGGTTGGGGCCGAGGTAGGAGATCCGGTCGCCGCGCCGGACGCCCCGGGCGCGCAGGGCGTGGGCGAGGCGGAGGGTGCGCTCGTACAGCTCGGCGTACGTGGTCGTGGTGTCGCGGTGGATCAAGGCGGTGCGGTGCGGGGTCTTGCGGGCCCGGCGTGCGGGCCACGATCCCAGTCCCTCGTTGCGCATCTGACGCCCCTTACGGTTTCGTCAGCCCGAGCAGGCGGGCGGCGTTCCCCTTGAGGATCTTCGGCCTGACCTCGTCCTTGACCGGCAGGTGGGCGAAGTCGGCGAGCCAGCGGTCCGGGGTGAGGACGGGGTAGTCGGAGCCGAAGAGGACCTTGTCCTTCAGCAGCGTGTTCGCGTACTGCACGAGCTGCGGCGGGAAGTACTTCGGCGACCAGCCGGACAGGTCGATGTGCACGCCCGGCTTGTGCGTGGCCACCGCGAGGGCCTCGTCCTGCCAGGGGAAGGACGGGTGCGCCAGGATGATCTTCAGGTGCGGGAAGTCGGCGGCGACGTCGTCGACATGGAGCGGGTTCGAGTACTTCAGCCGGAAGCCGCCCCCGCCGGGCACTCCGGCGCCGATCCCCGTCTGGCCCGTGTGGAAGAGGGCGATGGTGCCGGTCTCCTCGATCACCTCGTAGAGGCCGTATGCCAGGGCCCGGTCGTTGGGGAAGAAGCCCTGGATGCTGGGGTGGAACTTGAAGCCCTTCACCCCGTGCTCCGCCACCAGGCGGCGGGCCTGCCGCACACCCGCCCTGCCCCGGAAGGGGTCGATGGAGGCGAAGGGGATGAGGACGTCGGGGTTGGCGGCGGCCGCCTCGGCGACCTCTTCGTTGGGGACCGGTTCGGTGCCGGTGGCGGACTGGGCGTCGACGGTGAAGACGACGGCGGCCATCCGCCGCTCGCGGTAGTAGGCGGCGGTCTCCGCCAGGGTCGGCTTCCGTTCGCCCCCGACCTTGAAGTAGGCGGAGGAGGCGGCGTGCAGGTTGTCGTCCAGGGAGGTGTGGCCCTTGGCGGACACCTCCGCGTGGGTGTGGACGTCGATCGCGACGAGCTCGTCGATGTTCATGCCGGTGCCCATCACGCCTCCGGGAGGCTGGGGGCGGGGATGCCCACCGTCTGGAGTTCGGCGCCGACGGAGGTGTGCCAGGCGTCGGCGAGGGTCTCGGGGGTCCAGCCGCCGTCGGCGAACGCCGTCCGGATCTCCTGGGGGTGCGACCAGAGCGCGACTCTGTCGCCGCCGATGCCGATGGCCTGGCCGGTGATGCCGCGTGCGGCGTCCGAGGCGAGGAACGGGATCAGGGCGGCGCAGTCCTCGGGGGTGCCGAAGCCCTCGCCCTTGCGCAGGAAGCCGGGCAGCGGCTCGCCGTTCCTCAGGGCCTCCACGTACGGGGCGAAGGCGGGGATGGTCTCGGTCATCGCGGTCGCGGCGACGGGTACGACGGCGTTGACGGTGATGTCCGCGCGGGCCAGTTCCATGGACCAGGTGCGGGCCATGGCGGCGATGCCGGCCTTGGCGGCGGAGTAGTTCGTCTGGCCGAAGTTGCCGCGCTGGCCGGCCGGGGAGCCGATCAGGATCAGGGTGCCGCCCTCGCCCTGTTCGCGCATCCGGACGGCGGCGGCGCGGGCGCAGGTGAAGGTGCCCCTGAGGTGGGTGGTGAGCACCGCGTCGAAGTCGTCGTCGGTCATCTTCCATAAGACCTTGTCGCGCAGGATGCCGGCGTTGGTGACGAGGACGTCGAGCCGGCCGAACTCCGCGACCGCGCGGGCGACCAGCCGGTCCGCGGCCTCGGCCGTACCGACCGCGACGACCTCGGCGACGGCCGTGCCGCCCGCCTCGGCAATGGACTTGACGGCCTGTGCCGCCACGGTCTCGTCGGTGTCATTGACGATCACGGAGGCTCCGTGGGCGGCCAGGGCGTGTGCGTAGGCGAGACCGAGGCCCCGGCCGCTGCCGGTGACGACGGCGGCCTTCCCGGTCAGATCGATGCTGGGCACGAACGAGTCCCTTCGCATGGGGCGCGCCAACGAGGCGCGCAGGATGGCGACTTCGAGATCGAAGGTAAGAGCAATGATTGTTAACGTCAATAGTTGTTGGCGTCCGGCGAGATGCGCGACACTGTGACCGAACGGCCCCGCCCGGGGCCTCGACCAGGGAGCCCGCCATCACCCGCCAGCGATATGCCAGGCATTCCGCCCCGATCGACGCGCACGAGCCGTGGATGCGCGAGCTGCACGCGGACACGGGCTACCTCCTGTACCGATTGGGCCTGCGCTCCGGGCAGTTGTTCAACGCCTCCCTCCGCGAGTCGGGGCTGCGCCTGCGCCACTACGCGCTGCTGCGTTTCCTCGCCACCTCGGACGGCGCGCTGCAGCGGGGCCTGAGCGCGCGGCTCGGCTACGACCCCAGCGCGATCGTCGGCCTGGTCGACGACTTGGAGAAGCTGGGCTTCGTCGAGCGCCGGTCCGCCCCCGACGACCGCCGGAGCCGGATCGTCGTCCTGACGGACGACGGACGCGCCTTCCTGCGCGACACCGACGAGGCGAGCCTGCGCGTGACGGACGAGCTGCTGGACCCGCTCGAGCCTGCCGAACGGGAGGCCCTGCACGCGCTGTTGCTGCGGGTCGCGGAGTCACACGGGTGATTGACGGCTGGACGATCTGTGCCTAACTTCACCGGGACGGCGGCGCGATCACCGTCGGCGCGGCGATCACCGCACGCGCCCCATGGCGCCTGCGCGAGACGCGCACGGACGCCCCGGGCTCCTCCGCGCCCCGAGCCGCCACCCCGACCCCGGAAGGGACTCCCTTGTCGAGAACCCGCATCCATGTCACCGCACTGCTGGCCCTGGCCGTCTGCGCGGCGACCGCGCTGCCCGCCCGGGCCGCCACGGACACCCACCTGGAGGGCCGACTCCCGTCGGGCGCCGCTTACTTGATGGACGTGCCCACCGCCTGGAACGGCACCGTCCTCCTCTACAGCCACGGCTACCACGCCGCCGGAGGGCCCAACCCCGCCCAGGACGCGCCCAGTCCGGCGTCCCGGGACAAGCTGCTCGCCGAGGGCTACGCGCTCATCGGCTCCTCGTACGCGACGAACGGCTGGGCCGTGACGGACGCGGTGCCCGACCAGCTCGCCACGCTGGACCGCTTCACGGAGAAGTTCGGCACGGCGCGCCGGACCCTCGCCTGGGGCACCTCGTACGGCGGGCTCGTCACGACGGCACTCGCCGAGCGGCACGCCGGCCGGTTCGACGGTTCCCTGTCCATGTGCGGGCTCGTGCAGGGCGGCGTGGCCAACTGGAACAGCACGCTGGATCCGGTGTTCGCGCTGAAGACGCTCCTCGCCCCCGGCGCGGACATCCCGCTCACCGGGTTCGCCGGCCAGGCGGCCGCGAAGAGCGCCGCCGACGCGCTCACCGCCGAGGTCACCACCGCCCAGCAGACCCCCGAGGGCCGTGCCCGCATCGCGCTCGCCGCCGCCCTGCACAACATCCCCGGCTACAACGACCCTTCGCAGACCGAGCCGGAGCCGGGCGACTGGAACGCCCGGCAGGCCAACCAGTACGCGGCCGTCAGAGGGCTCCTCCAGAACCCTGCCTTCAACTGGCGGCAGGAGATGGAGAGCCGGGCGGGCGGCAACCCGTCCTGGAACACGGGCGTCGACTACACGGCCATGCTCCGCCGTTCCTCGGTGTTCAAGGAGGTGACCGAGCTCTACAAGGAGGCGGGACTGTCCTTGCGCGACGACCTGACGGCCCTCGGCCGCGCGCCCCGGATATCCGCCGACCCGTCGGCCGTGCGGTGGATGCGGCACACCAGCGTTCTCACGGGCCGGCTGGCCCGCCCCCAGCTCGACATCCACACCACCGGCGACCCGCTGATCCCGGTGCAGTCCGAGAGCGCCTACCGGCGGGCCGCCACGGCGGCCGGTGCGGACGCCCTGCTCAGTCAGGCCGCCGTCGACGGGCCCGGGCACTGCACCTTCACCGCGGGCGAGATGCTGGGCGCCCTGCACACCTTGGAGCACCGCCTGGACACCGGCCGGTGGCACACCTCGCCCGGCGTCCTCAACTCCCGTGCCCGGAAGGAGAATCCGTCGGGCAAGGCCCGCTATGTCGCGTACCGGCCGGGCCCCTATCCGCGCCCGTACGACCTCGCCCACCCCGGGGACGCCCGGCCGTAGCCGTCGTCCCGCTCACCCCCCGTCCGTGTCGTCCGCGAGCACCCGCTGGGCCACCGCGAACGCGGTGTTCGCGGCCGGCACGCCGCAGTAGACGGCCGTCTGCAGGAAGGCGGCCCCGATCTCGTCCGCGGTGAGCCCGTTGCGGCGGGCCGCCCGGACGTGCATGGCCAGTTCGTCGTGGTGGCCGTGGGCGACGAGGGCGGTGAGGGTGATCAGGCTCCGCTCGCGGCGCGAGAGGGTGGGGTCGGTCCAGATCTCGCCCCAGGCGTAGCGGGAGACGAGGTCCTGGAAGCGGGCGGTGAACGGGGTCTGCCGGGCCTGGGCGCGGTCCACGTGCGCGTCTCCCAGCACTTGGCGGCGCACCTGCATGCCGTGTGCGGCGCATCCGGTGAAGTGGGCGCGCAGGGCGGCGAGTACGGCCTCGGGCTGTTCGGCCGGGGCCAGGTGGGAGGCGCCGGGGAGTTCGGTGAGCGTGGCGCCGGGGACGGCGTCGGCGATCTCCCGCAGATGGGCGGGCGGGGTCACGGGGTCCGCGCGGCCCGCGACGAGCAGGGTCGGCGCGGCGACCGAGGCGAGCTCCGCGCGGAGGTCGAACGCGGCGAGTGCGTCGCAGCAGGCCGCGTACGCCTGCGGGTCGGCTCGCCGAAGGTCCGTCACCAGCTCCGGGACGGTGAACCCGGGGGTGAACCAACGGGTTTCGGCGGTCGCGGCGAGCGCGTCCAGGCCCGCGCGGCGGACGGCCGCGGCCCGCTCCCGCCACATCGCGGAGCCGCCGAAGTGGGCGGAGGAGCACAGTACGGCGAGGCGCTCCACCCGCTCGGGGTGGTGGACGGCGAGATGGAGCCCGACGGCTCCGCCGAGCGAGACCCCGGCGTACGAGAAGCGCCCGGCGCCGAGGGAGTCGGCGAGGTCGAGCACGAGGGCGGCGAGGTCGGCGACGGTCGCCCCGGGGCCGATCAGACGGGCAGGCGAGCCGCCGTGGCCGGGAAGGTCCCAGCGGACGACGCGGTGGGTGGCCGACAGTTCGGGGGCCACCTTGTCCCACAGGGCGGTGGAGGTGCCGAGCGAAGGGCCGAGGAGGAGGACGGGGGCGGTGGCCGGGCCCTCCTCCCGGTGGTGAAGGGCGGTCATGGGCGCTCCAGGGCACGGTCGGTGAGGGCTTGGGCGGAGCCGGTGTAGCGGGCGGGGTCGGTGAGGTCGGCCAGGTCGGCGTCCACGAGTGCGGGGTCCCCGGTCAGGACGTCGGCGAGCGGGCGGTCCTGCGCGGTCGCCCGGCGGGCGGCCTCGGTGAGCAGCTCCTCGGCGCGGGTCCGTCCGAGCACCGGGGCGAGCTCCGCGGCCAGCCGTTCCGAGACGATCAGTCCGCGCGTGAGCCCGAGGTGAGCGCGCATGGCGCCGGAGTCCACCCGCAGGCCCTCCATGAGCTCGGACGCGTCCCGGGCGGCGCCGCCGACCAGGCGCAACAGGTCGCGCAGCGGCTCCCATTCGGCGTGCCAGGCACCGGCGGGCCGTTCGTCCTCCGCTGCCATGGAGGCGTACAGGGTCGCGGCGAGGCCGGGTGCGCGGCGGGCGGCCGCGGCGATCAGCGTGGCACGGACGGGGTTGGCCTTGTGCGGCATGGCGGAAGACCCTCCCCCGGTGCCCTCCGCCACCTCGGCGATCTCGGTGCGGGCGAGGGTCAGGACGTCGGCGGCCGCCTTGCCCAGAGCGCCGGCGGTGAAGGCGAGGGGCCCGGCTAGGTCGGCGACGGGAGTGCGCAGGGTGTGCCAGGGGAGCGCCGGTGCGGCGAGGCCGAGTTCACGGGCGTACGCGGGCAGGAGGGCGAGCGGGTCGCCGGAGCCGTAGGCGGCGAAGGCGGCCAAGGTCCCTGCCGCGCCCCCGAGTTGGGCGGGCAGGGTGTCCCGTACCGTGCGCAGCCGGTCGCGTGCGTCGAGGACGAGCGAGCGCCAGCCCGCCGCCTTGAGGCCGAAGGTGGTGGGGACGGCGTGCTGGGTGAGGGTGCGCCCGGGCATCACGGTGTCCCGGTGGGCGGCGGCGAGGGCGGCGAGCGCCCGTTCCGTACGGGCCAGTTCGGCGAGGATCGTCTCCAGGGTGCGGACGGCGACCAGCATGGCCGCCGTGTCCAGGATGTCCTGGCTGGTCGCGCCCCGGTGGACGTACGGCCCCCACTCCCCCGCCGCCGCGGTCAGCTCCGCCACCAGCGGGATCACCGGGTTGCCGCCGCCGCGCGCCCGCAGGGCGATCGAGCGGAGGTCGAAGCGGGCCGCGTCGGCCGCCTCCGTGACGGCGCGGGCGGCTTCGGGCGGGGCGAGTCCGAGCGCCGCCTGGGCGCGGGTGAGGGCGGCTTCCGCGTCGAGCAGCGCCTGGAGCCAGGCGGTGTCGCCGGTGGCGGATTCGGCCGGGGAGCCCGCCCGGCCGGGGGCGAGCAGACCGGTGTCGGGTTCGGCGGGGGTCACGGGAACTCCAGGAAGACGGTTTCGCCTTCGCCCTGCAGGCGGATGTCGAAGCGGTAGGTGCGGTCCGGCTCTTCGGCCGCGAGCAGCGTGGCGCGGCGTCCGGCCGGAAGCCCGTCGAGCAGTGCGTCCGGGCCGTCGGCGAGATAGGCGCGGGTGAAGAGGTGGTGCAGCAGCCCGCGGGCGAAGACGCACACGCTGATGTGGGGCAGGCCCGCGTTTCCGGGTGGCAGGGTGTGCAGGGCGTAGTGGCCGTCGGCGTCGGTGGCGGCCCGGCCGAAGCCGGTGAAGCCGGTTCTGTCGCGGCGCATCGAGCCGGGTGCGCCCTTCAGGGAGCCGTCGGGGGCGGCCTGCCAGAAGTCGAGGAGGGCGTCGGGGACGGGGGCGCCCGCGCCGTCGAGGACGTGTCCGTGCAGACGGATCCGGTCGGGGTGGCCCTGGGGGGCGATCTGCTCCCCGCCGGGGAAGAGCAGGGCGAAGCCGTAGAAGGGGCCGACGGTGTGGGACGGGGTGGGGAGCGGGGTCTTCGTCACGGGGTCAGCGCCCTTCCTCGGTCCGGGTGGCGGAGGGGCCGTCGAGGACGATGTCCCACGCGTATCCGAGGGAGAACTCCGGCCGGGACAGGTCGTGTCGGTAGGCGGCGACGAGCCGGTCACGGGCGGCCCGGTCGGTGACCGAGCGCAGGATCGGGTCGTGCGCGAGGAGCGGGTCGTCCGGGAAGTACATCTGCGTCACGAGCCGCTGGGCGAACGCCGTGCCGAAGAGGGAGAAGTGGAGGTGGGCGGGGCGCCAGGCGTTGGTGTGGTTGCGCCATGGGTAGGCGCCCGGCTTGACGGTGGTGAAGGTGTAGTGGCCCTGATCATCCGTCAGGGTCCGCCCCGCACCGGTGAAGTTGGGGTCGAGCGGGGCCGGGTGCCGGTCGCGCCGGTGCGCGTACCGGCCCGAGGCGTTGGCCTGCCACAGCTCGATCAGCTGTCCGCGGACGGGGCGGCCGGCCCGGTCGAGGAGCCGGCCGGAGACGGTGATCCGCTCGCCGAGAGGCTCGCCCGCGTGCTGCCGGGTCAGGTCGTTGTCGGTTTCGGTGATGTCGGTCGTGCCGAAGACGGGGCCGGAGAGTTCGACGGTCCCGGGGTCACCGCCGTGCACGGCGACGAGCGGCTGACGGGGGTGGCGCAGCCGGGAACTGCGGTACGGGGCGTAGTCGCGCGCCGGGTGGTGCCGGACGGGGGCGCCGCCGGACACCGCCTTGTCGTAGGCGTCCTGGAGGATGTCCATCTCGGTGTCGATGTCGGACTGGGTGAGAGCCATGGGGTGACTCCTTGATTTTTTCGGTGAGTTCAGCGTTCGAGGACGAGGGCGAGGCCCTGGCCGACGCCGACGCAGAGGGCGGCGACGCCGGTTCCGGAGCCCTTGCGGGCGAGTTGGTGGGCGACGGTTCCGGCGAGGCGGGCGCCGGAGGCGCCAAGGGGGTGCCCCAGGGCGATGGCGCCGCCCTGCGGGTTGAGGACCGCCGGGTCGAACTCGGGCCATTCGGCGACGCATCCGAGGACCTGGGCGGCGAACGCCTCGTTGAGTTCGAGGACCGACAGGTCGGCGAAGGTCCTGCCCGCTTTGGCCAGGGCCCGGTTGACGGCCTCGACCGGGGCGAGTCCGAACCAGTGCGGGTCGAGCGCGTGGACGCCGGTGGCGCGGATACGGGCGAGGGGCTCGCGTCCGGTGGCCGTAAGGCCCTCGTCGTCGGCGAGGAGGAGGGCGGCCGCGCCGTCGTTGAGCGGGGAGGCGTTGCCCGCCGTCACCGTGCCGTTCTCCGTGCGGAAGGAGGGCTTGAGCCTGGCCATGGCCTCCTGGGAGGCGTCCGGGCGTACGCATTCGTCGCGTTCGACGAGGGCCCGGGGGACAGTGACGGGCACGATCTCGGCTGCGAAGAGCCCGTCCGCCTGCGCCGCCGCGGCCTTGCGGTGGCTGGTGAGCGCGAACTCGTCCTGCCGTTCGCGGCCGATCGCGTGCTTCTCGGCGATGAGTTCGGCGGACTCGCCGAGCGGGACGGTCCACTGCGGGTCCATCGCCGGGTTGACCATGCGCCAGCCCAGCGTGGTGGAGTACAGCTCGGCGTGGCCGGCCGGGAACGGCCGGTCGCTCTTCGGCAGGACGTAGGGGGCGCGGGACATCGACTCGACGCCGCCGGCCAGGGCGATGTGGGCGTCGCCGAGCGCGATGGCCCGCGCGGCCTGGATCACCGCTTCGAGGCCGGAGGCGCAGAGCCGGTTGACGGTCACGCCCGGTACGGAGGTGGGCAGGCCGGCCAGCAGGGCGGCCATGCGGCCGACGTTGCGGTTCTCCTCTCCCGCCCCGTTGGCGTTGCCGAGGTGGATGTCGTCGATCCGGGCCGGGTCCAGGTCCGGGGTGCGGGCGAGGAGTGCGCGGATCGTGTGGGCGGCGAGGTCGTCGGGGCGTACGGAGGCGAGTGCGCCGTTGTACCTGCCGATGGGGGTGCGGACGGCGTCGACGATGTAGACGGCACGCGGGCTCATGACGGGACCTCCGCCGGGAGGATCACGGTCGCGGCGGTCCTCGCCGCGATCTCCGCCGTGCCGACACCGGGCGCGGTCTCCACCAGCACCAGACCGTGCTCCGTGACGTCCAGGACGCCGAGGTCCGTGATGACCCGGTCGACGCAGGCCTTCCCGGTGAGCGGCAGTCCGCACTCCTCGACGATCTTCGGTGATCCGTCCTTGGCGGTGTGGGTCATGACGACGATGACGGTCCGGGCCCCGTGGACGAGGTCCATCGCGCCGCCGATGCCGGTGACCGTCCTGCCGGGGACGGCCCAGTTGGCGAGGTCGCCGCGGGCGGAGACCTGCATGGCGCCGAGGACGGCGACGTCGATGTGCCCGCCGCGGATCATCCCGAAGGAGAGCGCGGAGTCGAAGAAGGAGGCGCCGGGTTGGACGGTGACCGTCTCCTTGCCCGCGTTGACCAGATCGGGGTCGACCCGGTCCTCGGCCGGGTACGGGCCGGTGCCCAGGATCCCGTTCTCCGACTGCAGCACCACCTCGACGCCTTCCGGAAGGTGGTTGGGGATCAGGGTCGGCAGGCCTATGCCGAGATTGACGTACTGGCCGTCGCGCAGTTCGCGGGCGGCGCGGGCGGCCATCTGTTCGCGGGTCCAGGTCATGAGGCGCTCACCGTCCGCCGCTCGATTCCCTTGTCGGCGGCCTCCTCGGGGGTGAGGGCCACGACCCGCCGCACGAATATCCCCGGCAGATGGACCTGGTCCGGATCGATCGCGCCGGGTTCGACCAGTTCCTCGACCTCGGCGATCGTGACGTTGCCGGCCATGGCCGCGAGCGGGTTGAAGTTCCGGGCGGCCTTGTTGAAGACCAGGTTTCCGTGCCGGTCGCCCCTGGCGGCCCGTACGAGCGCGAAGTCGGTGCGGATGCCGCGCTCCAGGACGTACGCGACGCCGTCGAACTCCCGTACTTCCCTGGGCGGTGAGGCGAGTGCGACGCCGCCCTGCCCGTCGTACCGCCAGGGCAGTCCGCCCTCGGCGACCTGGGTGCCGACACCGGCGGGGGTGTAGAAGGCCGGGATGCCGCAGCCGCCGGCGCGCAGGCGTTCGGCGAGGGTGCCCTGCGGAATCAGCTCGACCTCCAGCTCACCGGCGAGGTACTGGCGGGCGAACTCCTTGTTCGCGCCGATGTAGGAGCCGGTCACGCGGGAGATCCGGCCCGCGGCGAGCAGGGTCGCGAGGCCGGATTCCCTCGCCCCGCAGTTGTTGGAGACGACGCTCAGCTCCGCGACGCCGCTCGCGTGCACCGCCTTGATGAGGGCGTTCGGCACGCCGCTCAGTCCGAAGCCGCCCACCGCGAGCGACGCCCCCTCCGGAATGTCGGCCACCGCCTCCGCGGCGGTGGCCATCACCTTGTCCATCGAGAAGCACTCCTCAATAAGTCAGTGCACTGAGCATTTCGCCATGCTGGCAGCCCAATAACCCTGCGTCAACAAGCTTTCAGCCATTGATGAACGGCAACAGGTATCGTTCTGTGTACCGACGAAAGAAGGAGGCGCACCATGGCCGCGGTGGACCTGACCACGCATCCCGGGCACCTGGCCCGGCGACTCCAGCAGGCGCACTACCTGATGTGGACGACGATGGTCTCCGAGGAGATCACCTCCCCGCAGTTCGGCGTCCTCAACGCGCTGACAGCCGAACCGGGCCTGGACCAGCGGACCGTGGGCGAGCGGGTGGGTCTCGACCGCTCGACGATCGCGGAGGTCATCAGCCGGCTCACCCGCCGGGGGCTGCTCGACAAGGTGCGCGACCCGGAGGACGGACGCCGGTTCCTGCTGCGGCTCACGGAGGACGGGGTGCGCACGCACCGCAGGCTGACCGTGCGCACGGCCCGGATGAACCAGGTCTTCCTGGCCCCGCTCTCGGCCGAGGAGCAAGCGCTCTTCCTGTCCCTCCTGCGCCGGGTCTCGGACGCGGCGGAGGAACTGCGCAACCCCGTGGAGCCGCTTCCCGCCCTCTGACGGACGGGCGGCCCGCTGCGTTCACCTCTCGAATCCAATAGGGGCGTAACGGGCCGATTCCGCTTCAGATGTTGACAGGTACGCGGCGAGCGCGCCACGCTCCCGGCGTGAACTCCCCTTCATCCTCAACCTCGAGACGCCGCGTGACGTCCTTGTTCACCGCCGTCGCCCTGGCCGCCGCGGCGTTCGCGGCGGCGGGCACGCCGGCCACGGCGGCACCCGCCCCGGGCGCGCCCGGGGCGCCGTCCCACTGGAACGAGCCGAGCGTCGACGGTTTCGCGGACGCGCTGTCACCGGACTCGAAGGTCTGGTACACCCTCGGCAACGGCGCGCTGCAGAACGTCTTCTACCCGCGGCCCGACAACCCGGGCACCTTCGGCCTCCAGTACTACGTGACCGACGGCTCGTCCTTCACCGACAACGAGGTCGCCGACACCCGCCATGCCGTCTCGCTGGTGGACGACACCTCGCTGGAGTGGCGGCAGACGAACACGGCGGCCAGCGGCAAGTACCGCATCACCAAGACCTATGTCGCCGATCCGGACCGTTCCACCGTTCTGGTGCGAACGACCTTCACCAACCTCTCGCACACTCCCCTGTCGCTGTACGCCCACTACAGCCCGGCGCTGAACAACCAGGGCATGGGCAACACGGGGACGGCCGACGCCGGTGTCCTGACCGCTTCCAACGGGCCGGTGGCCAGCGCTCTGGCCGCGTCCACCGGTTTCACCGGCACCTCGACCGGCTACGCCGAAACGCCTGGTGACGGTGCCCGTGAACTGGCCACCGCCCACGCCCTGACCACCCCCGGGCAGAGCGCGGACACCGCGGGGCACATCACGCAGACCGCCCGCATCCCCGTGGCGGGCAGCGGTTCGACGACCTTCACCCTGGCGCTGGCCTTCAACTCCGGCCGGGGCGCGGCGGTTTCGGACGCCAAGGCCTCGCTGCACGCAGGGTTCGACAAGGCGGAGAAGGGCTTCCGGGCGGGCTGGCACTCCTGGGTCTCCCGGCTCCACGCCCCGCCGTCCTCGGTCTCCGGCGACGCCGGGCTCCGGCGGCAGTACCTCGTGTCGCTGATGGAGATGAAGGCCGACGAGGACAAGACCTTCAAGGGCGGTTTCGTCGCCGCGCCGGTGACCCCGTGGGGTGCGAGCGTGAGCGCCGACGCCCCGGGGGCCCACGGCTACCACCTGGTGTGGACCCGGGACCAGTACCAGATGGCCACGGCCCTGCTGGCCGCGGGCGACCGGGCGGACGCCGAGGACGCGCTCGACTACATCCTCGCCCACGAGGAGACCGACACCGGCTACGTCAAGCAGAACTCCTGGCTGGACGGCCGGCAGGAGTGGGGCGGCACCCAGGAGGACCAGGTCGCCTTCCCGCTGGTCCTCGCCCACCAGTTGGGCCGCAAGGACGCGGCGACCTGGCCCAGGCTCCGGCTGCTCGCCGACCACATCGTCGCCCACGGCCCCGTCACCGGCCAGGAGCGCTGGGAGGAGAACGGCGGGTACTCCCCCTCCACCATGGCGGCCGAGGTGGCCGGCCTGGTGTGCGCGGCGGACATCGCCCGCGCCCGCGGGGAGAACGGACTGGCGTCCACGTACCTGGCCAAGGCGGACGCCATGCAGGCGGCGATCGACACCACCACCTACACCACCACCGGGCCCGTCGGCGACGGCTCGTACTACGTGCGGATCACCCCCAACGGAAGGCCGGACACCGCCGACACGGTCACCATCGGCAACGGCGGCGGCACCTGGGACCAACGGGCCGTCGTCGACCAGGGGTTCCTCGAGCTGTCGCGGCTCGGGGTGAAGCCGGCGTCCTCCGCGCGGATCGCCAAGTCCCTTGCCGCGGTGGACGCGACGATCCGTACCGGCAGTTACTGGGGCCGCTACAACCACGACGGGTACGGCGGGACCGCCGACGGCGGCGACTACACCGGCAGCGGAGTGGGGCGTCCCTGGCCGGTGCTCAGCGGTGAGCGGGGCGAGTACGACGTCCAGACGGGCAACACCGCCCACGCCCGGCAGATGCTCTCGGACATGGCCGCCGCCGCGAACGACGGCAACCAGATCCCCGAGCAGATCTGGACCGGTCCCGGCGGGCCGTTCACCCCGGGCAAGCCCGACAACTCCGCGACCCCGCTGATGTGGGCCATGGCGCAGTACGTGCGTCTCGCCGTCGGCATCTCCGAGGGCAGGACCGTCGAGACCCCGGACATCGTCGCGCAGCGCTACGCCCACGACGATCCGCCCGGCCGGGTGGCGGTGACGTTCCATGAGAACGCCTCCACCACCTGGGGCCAGAACGTCTTCGTCGTGGGCGCGGTGCCCGAACTGGGCTCCTGGGACCCGGCGAAGGCCGTGCCGCTGTCGCCGTCCGCGTACCCGGTGTGGAGCGCCGTGGTCTCCCTGCCGGCCGGGGCGTCCGTCCAGTACAAGTACGTCAAGAAGTACCCGGACGGCTCCGTCGTCTGGGAGAGCGACCCCAACCGTGCTTTCTCCACGGGGACTTCGGGGACGATGACGCTCGACGACAGCTGGCGCTGAGCCCTTCCGTATCAGCGGACCCCGGCGAAGAACCTCCGCATGTCGGCGGCGACTTCGCCGGGCAGGTCCATGGTGACGAAGTGGTGGCCGCCCGGATTGTCCTCGGGCCAGTGGACGATGGTGTTGTGCCGCTCGGCCAGCCGTCGGATCCCGGGCGGTCCGCTGTACAGGCCGGTCGGCACCGCCTTCTGGCCCGTCGGCCAGCCGGAGTGTGTGGTGTCGTAGTACGGCCAGGACGAGGAACCCAGCGTTCCGGTGAACCAGTAGAGGCTGAGGTTGGTGAGGAACAGGTCGCGGTCGATCACCTGCTCCAGCGGCTCCGGGCCCGTGCTGAAGTCCTGGAACTTCTGCAGCATCCAGGCCAGCGCACCGGCCGGGGAGTCGTGCCAGCCGTAGGCGAAGGTCTGGGGTGCGGCGCGCAGCAGCCCGTGGTGGTCCACGCCGTTGACCCAGTCCTGCTCCATCAGCCGTGCGTACGCGGCGCGTTCGTCCTCCGTCATGCCGGGCACGTCCTCCTCGGTGGGGAAGCCGAGGCCGCAGATGATGTAGACGCCGCACACCCGCTCCGGGTCGGCCTTGGCGACCTCCGGGGCGACGGACGCCCCGAAGTCCCCGCCCTGGACGCCGTACCGCTCGTAGCCGAGGCGGTCCATCAGTTCCGCCCAGGTCCGGCCGACGCGGGCGGGCGTCCAGCCGGTCGTGCGCGGCGGCGCGGAGAAGGCGAAGCCGGGCACCGACGGCACGACGACGTGGAACGTCTCGGTGAGGTGGCCGATGAGGTCCGCGAACTCCACGAAGGAGTTCGGCCAGCCGTGGGTGAGGACGAGCGGCAGGGCGTCGGGCCTGGACGACCGCACGTGCAGGAAGTGGATGTCCTGGCCGTCGATCTCGGTCATGAACTGCGGGAATTCATTGAGCCGCGCCTCGTGGCGGCGCCAGTCGTAGCCGTCGCGCCAGTGGTCCGCCCACTCCTTGAGCGTGGCGACGGGCACGCCGCGGCTCCGCCCCTCGCCCGGCAGCTGCCGGGGCCACCGGGTGCGGGCCAGGCGGTCGTTGAGGTCGTCCAGGTCGGCCTGGGGGATGTCGATGCGGAAGGGGCGGATCTCGTCGGTCTCGTGGCTCACGGGCCGGGTCTCCTCTGTTCGGCTGGTGATCACCGTAGGGGCCATCTAGGTCAGATCCCGTCCTCTTTGAAATCACCGACTGCTGACCACCTCTGATCTGCGAAGACGCCGGGCCGGTGGCACCGTGCCGCTCCATCTGCTCATCTGGAGGGAGGTGGAAGGAGGAGCCCCATGACCACTGCCACCCGCACCGACACCGGTACCCTGCGCGATCTGCTCGATGCGCCGGGCCCGTTCGTCTCGGTCTACTTCGACCGTGAGGTACGTCCGCAGCGGGCCGAGGAGGCCGAGGCCCGGTGGCGCGACCTGGCCGGCCGGCTGTCCCGCGAAGGGGCCGACGCCCGTACCGTCGACGCGCTCACCTCCCGAGTCCTGGACTCGCTGCCCGGCACCGGCACGCTCGCCGCGTTCGCCACGGAGGGCGAGGTGCGGCACTCCGCCGACCTGCCGGGCGCACCGCGCGGGGACATCGCCGAATACGCGCCCGTACCGCACCTGCTGCCGCTCCTGGAGTGGCGCCAGGACCACCCCGCCCGGGTGGTCGCGGTCGTGGACCGCAGCGGCGCGGACCTCCTGCTCTACCCGGAGGGCTCGACCGAGGCCGTACGGCGCACGGTCACCGGCCCGGACGACGAGATCGTGCGGAGCGCGCCCGGCGGCATGTCGCAGATGCGCTACCAGCACCGCGCGGAGGACTCCTGGGAGCACAACGCGGTCCGTGTCGCCGAGGCGGTGGACGCCGCCCTCGCCGAGGTGTCCGCGCGGCTGCTCCTGCTGGCCGGCGATGTGCGGGCACGCCAGTACCTGACGAAGCACCTGTCCCAGCGGGTGCGGCGCGACGTGACCGTCGGCCAGGTCAGCGGCGGGCGCAGCGAGGACGGCTCGGCGGCGGAGCGCGCCGCGCAGGTGGAGGAGGAGGCCTCGCGTGCGGGGCACGCCCGCACGGCGGGGCTGCTGCACCTGCTGGAGCAGGAGCGTTCGGGGGGCGGGCACGCGGTCATGGGTGTCCATGACACGCTCGACGCCCTGGCCGTGGGCCGGCTGCGCATCCTGGCGGTGACCGACGATCCCCAGGACCGGCGCACCGCGTGGTTCGGCCCGGGTCCGGCCGAAGTCCACGAGCGGCGCGAGGACTTCCCGTCGGGCAACGGGAGCCTGCACGAGGGCAGGCTGGCGGACGTGGCCGTCCGGTCCGCGCTGCTGACCGGTGCGGACGTCCGGGTGCTCGAGCCCGGCGTGGAAGGGGCCCCGCCCCAGGGCACCGCGGGCCTGTGCCGGTACACGTGAATGTCGCGTTCCTCGTGGCCCCCGCGGGGGCCGAGCAGGTCGAACTCACCACGCCCCGGCGCGCGGTCGAGGAGGCGGGCGGCACCACGCGGCTCGTCTCCACCCGGCCCGGCCGGGTGGTGGCGTTCCACCATCTCGACAAGGCGGACTCCTTCGCCGTGGACGAGGTCGTGGGCGGGAGCGGGGCGGCGGAGTACGACGCCCTGGTGCTGCCCGGCGGTGTGGCGAACCCGGACTTCCTGCGACTGGACGGGCGGGCGGTGGCGTTCGTCCGGGAGTTCTTCACCACGGGCAGGCCCGTCGCGGCGATCTGCCACGCCCCGTGGGTCCTGGTGGAGGCGGACGTGGTGCGCGGACGGACGCTGACCTCGTGGCCGAGCCTGCGCACGGACATCCGCAACGCGGGCGGCACCTGGGTCGACGAGCCGGCCGTGGTGTGCGGGCGGGGGCCCAACACGCTGATCACCAGCCGGAAGCCGGGCGATCTCGAGGCGTTCTGCACCGTGCTCCTCGTGGAGCTGTGCTGACGGCCGCCCGGCCGCCGGGTACGATCGCGGGCGGCCAGGGGCGGGAGTGGCGTGTGATACGGGAGGGCCTCCGGGGTGGCGGATGGGGAACGGCTGAGAGTTCCGGTCGGCGAGGACGCGGAGCGCTGGGTGACACGGGCCGACTGCCGGCGTGTGCTGCTGGTCGTCCACAACGTGACGTCGGCGACGCGGCTGCTGGACGTGCTGCCGCTCCTGCACGGCGATCTGCGACTGCAGTTGCTCGCCACCTGCACCGGTTCGTCGCCCTTCCTCGCGGGCGTGCCCGAGCTGCTGGCGGCCGCGGGACTGCCGGTACTGCCCTGGGAGCAGGCCGTGGCCACGCCCGTCGACCTGGCGGTCTCGGCGAGCTACGGCGGCCAACTCCACCACGTACAAGGGAAGTTGGCGGTGCTGTCGCACGGGGTTGGCTACAATAAGAGGCTCCGGACACCGGACACCGGACACCGGACACCGGACACCGGACACCGGACACCCGCTCCCGTCTTCGGGCTCTCGCCCGAGTGGCTGCTGCACGACGGCCGTCCCCTGGCGACCGCCACGGTGCTCTCCCACCCCGAGCAGCTGGACCGGCTCGGCACCGCCTGTCCGGAGGCCGTCCCGACGGCCGTGCTCGCCGGGGACCCGTGCTACGACCGTCTCCTCGACGCGCTGCCCGAGCGCGAACGCTTCCGGCGTGCGCTCGGCGTGACGCCGGGCCAGCGGCTGGTCGTCGTCAACTCCACCTGGTCGACAGGCTCGCTATTCGGTGATGGCGGAGCGGAAGAGGGGCCGCTGCCCTGGCTGTTGCCCCGGCTCGCCTCCGAACTGCCCGCGGACGAGTACCGGACCGTGGCGGTGCTGCACCCCAACATCTGGTACGGGCACGGTCCCGGCCAGTTGCGGGCGTGGCTGGAGCGGGCCCGGCGCGCGGGGCTGACCGTCGTCCCGCCGCTGGACGGCTGGCGTCAGGCCCTCGTCGCCGCCGACTGCCTGCTGGGCGACCACGGCAGCGTCACGTACTACGCCGCGGCCATCGGCGTGCCCGTGCTGCTGGGTGCCTTCCCTGACGACGCCCTCGACCCCGGTTCGCCGGTGGCCGCCCTGGGCCGTACGGCGCCGAGGCTGTCCCTCCGGGGCGGTCTGCGTGCCCAGCTGGACCGGGTCATGGAGCATCATGACCCGCGGGCCCACGCCTCGTCGGCGGAGCAGGCCAGTTCCTCGCCGGGCAAGTCCGCCGCGCTGCTGCGCCGTCTGTTCTACGGCCTCATCGGGATCGCCGAGCCCGACGACGGTCCCGCCTGTCTCGAGCGGCTGCCGCTGCCGGCCTTCGAACCCGCCGAGCGCACGGCCCCGGTGCGCGTCCTCGCACGGGTGACGGGCACCGCCCCGCCGGAGATCGCCGTCACCCGCTTCGCGGACGCGGCGTACGAGCCCGAGGACGTGCACGCCGAGAGTGCCCACACGGCGGTGCACGAGGACACCACGGACCCGGGGCGGCTGAGCATCGCCGATGTGATCGTGCGCCATGCCCCGGCCGACGACCCACGGCTGGGCCCGCCGGCCGCCTGGACCGCGGAGGTTCTCGACCGCCACCCGCACTGTGCGCTCGCCGCGTACGTCACCGCGCCGGACAGCTGCACCGTGCGCACCCGCGACGGGGCCCTCGTGCGTCTGACCGCGGCACCGGACGCGCACGGCCGGGCCGACCTGTGCGACCCGGCGGCCTATGCGTCCGCGCTCCACGCGTGGCTCGCTCCGGGGCGGCAACTCCCTTCGCCGGACGGCGGTATGACGGTGGTCACGGGGGCCGAACGGCACCGCGTCCGCGTCGAGCACCTCACGTCGTGAGCTCGGCCAGGCGGGCCCGTACCCGGGCCGCAGCGCCGGGCTCGCCGTTGCGTTCGTACAGGGCGGCGGCCGTGCTCAGATCCTCCGCTTCCCGCACGGGATCGTCCAGTTCGCGGGCGCAGCGGGCGCGCATCTCGGCGGTGTCCGCCTGCTGCAGTTCGGCGCCTTCCTTGTGCATGATGGCGAGGGCCCGTTCGAGGCAGACGCGGGCGGCGACGGGGTCGCCCGCGTCCAGGTGGGTCTCGCCCAGGCTCATGTACACGCGGCCTTCGTTGTAGAAGTCGGGCTCGGCCAGTGCGCGGAACGCGGCGAGTGCGCCGTGGAGTTGGCGGACGGCGTCGTCGTGACGTTCCTGTCCGCGCAGGGCGCGGCCGGTGTGGTGGTCGAGCAGGGCCGTGGCGCGGGGCACGTCGGGTGCGCCGTCCTCGTCGGGGCCCATGGCGAGGAGGATCCGCCGGGCGGAGGCGAAGCATTCCTCCGCCTCGGCGTAGCGCCATTGCTTGAGGCGGAGCAGCCCGAGCGTTTCGACGGCGGTGGCTTGTCCCCGGCGGTGTCCCGCGCGTTCGTCGGCGACGGCCGCGGCGGTGAGGGCGTCCTCGGCGTCGAGGAGGCTGCCGAGTCCCATGTGTGCGAAGGCGAGCTGGGTGAGCATGCGGCCTTCGGCGCGCGGGTCGCCGAAGGCGTCGGCGCTGCGGCGGGCGGCCTCGACTCCCGTCAGATGGGTGCCCACCGCCTGCTGGTGGAAGCCGAGTCGCAGGTGCAGGCCCCACATGGCCTCGCAGAGCTGCCATGCCAGGTCGTCGAAGCCGTACTCGGCCGCGGCCCGTACGGCGGCGGCGAGGTTCTCGCGCTCGCGGCGCAGTTCGGCCAGGGCTGCGCGGCCGTCCTCCGGGGTGCGTCCGTCGGGCGGGCCGAGGCGGAGGTAGGCGGGGCCGAGGTGCCAGCGCGAGGGGACGACGCGCAGGTCGGCGGCCGCGGCGAGACCGAGATACCAGGTGATCGTGCGGCGGAGTGCTGCCGCGATGCCCTGGTGGCCCTCCTCCTCGCGGGCCCGCTGTTCGGCGTGGCGGCGGACGAGGTCGTGGAACCTGTAGCGTTCCTCGGCGATCTCCTCGAGCAGGTGGACGCCGGCGAGTTCCTCGAGGAGGGCGCGTGTCTCGTCCTCGCCGGCGTCGGCCGCGCGTGCCGCGGCGGCGACGGTGATGCCGGGCCACGGCCAGGTGCCGAGGAGCCGGTAGAGGCGGGCGGCCCGGGGGCCGAGCTCCGCGTAGGACAGGTCGGCGCTGTGCTCGCCCATGGTGTCTGCCTCCGGTTCCCGTTCCGCGAGCTGCCGGTCCACGGTTTCCCAGGTGAGGTGGTGCCGTACCGCGATGCGGGCGCCGGTGGCGCTCAGGGCGAGCGGTACGCCGCCGCATCTGCGGGCCACGGCCAGGGCGGCCCGTCCGTGGCCGGTGATGCGTTCCCGGCCCACGATGCGGGCGAGCAGGAGGACGGAGTCGGCCGCCGACAGCGGGCCGACCGGGATGATCCGGGCGCCAGGGTCCGCGGCGAGCTCGTCGAGGCGGTAGCGGCTGGTGACGAGGACCAGGGAGCCGGGTGCGGCGGCGAGCAGCGGGCGGACCTGGCGGGGCGAGTGGGCGTTGTCGAGAACGACGATCATCCGCCGGTCGGCCATCCGGTCGCGGTAGAGGCCGGCCTGGCGGCGTTCGTCGGCGGGAATCCGGCCCGGCGGGACGCCGAGTTGTTCGAGGAAGTCGACGAGCACGTCGGACGGCGGCAGGGCCGTGGCGGCCGAACCGCCCGCCAGGTCGGCGTACAACTGGCCGTCGGGGAAACGGTCCTTGAGCTCGTGCGCGCACTGCACGGCGGTGGCGGTCTTGCCGATGCCGCCGGGGCCGACGAGCACGGCCACGGCCGGCGTGCCCACGGTGTCCGTGCCGTCCTCCATCAGGGCGGCGAGCTCGTGCCGGACGGCGTCGCGGTCGGTGAACGTGGTGGTCGTCGAGGGCAGCATCTGCGGACGTGACGCGCCGGGGGCGGTGTACGGCAGCCATTGCGCGTCCCGCAGCCAGGCGGCCGCGTCGCGGGCGAAGTCGGGGTCCGTACGGGCGTGTTCGCACAGCAGGTCCGCCAGGGCGCGGCGCTCGCCGTCGCCGACGGGGAGTTCGGGGTCGTCGTCGGCGTCGGCGGTGCGGCGCCATGTGCGCCGTACGAGCCGGGCCAGCCCTTCCGAGCTCCGCCGCCCCATCTCCCCGGCCGCTCCCGACAGGGCGCCCGATGTCACGGTGTCGACCGCCGAGAGCACTGCCGACATGCTGAACGGATCCACGAAGCCCCTCCCCTTCGTCGTCGGGGAGACGATATCGCTCCCGTGTTCCCTGCGGGGCATCCCGGAATGTGCCAGTGCCGTCCGAGTGGCACGCTGAAGACATGGCGCGGTCCAACGCGGAGGTCGAGGCGCTGCTCCAGGAGTACGCCGATCTCGTCGCGATCACGGGTGGCGACGCCTTCAAGGTGCGTGCCTATGAGAAGGCCGCCCGGGCGATCGGGGGGTTTCCCGAGGATGTGGCGAAGCTCGACGCCGAGGGCCTGCGGGAGATCCCCAATGTGGGCAGGTCGATCGCCGACAAGGTGGTGGAGTTCCTGCACACCGGGCACGTCGCCGCGATCGAGCAGACCAGGACGTCGGTCCCGGCCGGGGTCCGCGCGCTCATGTCGATTCCCATGCTCGGCCCGCGCAAGGCCATGGTCCTGTACGAGGAACTGGGCGTCTCCTCCGTGGAGGAGCTGCTGGACGCGGTGCGCGGGGAGCGGCTGCGGGGCCTCAAGGGCTTCGGGGAGAAGACCGAGCAGAACATCCTGCACGGCATCGAACTCATGCGGAAGGCGGGCGGCCGGATCCTGCTCAGTGCCGCGATGGAGGTCGCGGAGCAGGTGGTCGCCGATCTGTCGGAGGTGAGCGGGTGCGAGGGGTGCACGTACGCGGGGTCGCTGCGGCGGATGCGGGAGACCATCGGGGACGTCGACGTGCTGGTCGCCGCCCGGCGGTCGGCGGCGTTCATGGAGGCCCTGCGCGAACTCCCGTACACGGCCGAGGTGATCGCGCAGGGCGAGAAGAAGACGTCCGTGCGCACCACCGAGGGGCTTCAGGTGGATCTGCGAGTGCTGCCGCCCGCTTCCTGGGGTGCGGGGCTGCTGTACTTCACCGGGTCCAAGGCGCACAACATCCGCATCCGTGAGATGGCCGTGCGCCGCCGGTACAAGCTGTCCGAGTACGGCCTGTTCCACGCCGGGAGCGGACGGAAGATCACTTCGGCGGCGGAGGAGGACATCTACGCGCGGCTCGGGCTGCCGTGGATCCCTCCGACACTGCGGGAGGACCGTGGCGAGATCGCGGCCGGTCTGCGGGGCGAGCTCCCGGAGCTGGTGGAGGAGAGCGACATCCGGGGTGATCTGCACACCCACACCGACCTCACCGACGGTCTCGCCTCTCTCGAGGACATGGTCGCCGCGGCGGCGGAGCGCGGCTACGCGTACTACGCCGTGACCGACCACGCTCCCGATCTGGCCATGCAGCGCATGACCGACGCGAAGATGCTCGCCCAGCGCGAGAAGGTGCGCGAACTCGACGGAAAACACCGCAGGATGAGGTTGTTGCACGGCACCGAGCTCAACATCGGGCCGGAGGGCGAGGTGGACTGGCCCGGGGAGTTCCTCGAGGGTTTCGATCTGTGCGTCGCCTCGGTGCACTCGCACTTCCGCCAGAGCCGCGAGGAGCTGACGCGGCGGCTGGTGCGCGCCTGCGAGAACCCCCATGTGGCGATTCTCGGCCATCCCACCACGCGGCTGATCGGCAAACGGCCGGGCATCGACGCCGACTTCGACGCGGTGTTCGAGGCCTGTGCGAGGACCGGCACCGCGCTGGAGATCAACGCGCACCCCGAACGGCTCGACCTGTGCGACGAGGACATCCTGCGGGCGAAGCGGTACGGGGTGAAGTTCGCGGTGAGCACCGACGCGCACTCGGTGACGCATCTGCCCTATATGCGCTATGGCGTGGGGACGGCGCAGCGCGGGTGGCTGACGAAGGACGACGTGATCAACACCTGGCCGTTGCAACGGTTGCGGCGCTTTCTGCGTCCTGGCGGCTGACCGGCGGGACACGGGGGCGCATACGATCGCCCACGGCAGTGGGCGATCGCAGGGAGGGTCAGCGTGGACAAGGTCAACGGGCAGGCGACGGGCCGGCCGCGGCGCCGTGCGGTGGTCGTGGGCGGCAGTATGGCCGGGCTGCTCACGGCCCGGGTGCTGGCGGCGCATGCCGACACGGTGACCGTCGTCGAGCGGGACCGCCTTCCCGAGGGTCCCGGGTCCCGGTCCGGTGTGCCGCAGGACCGGCACACGCATCTGCTGCTGGACAGCGGGCAGGAGGCGCTGGAGGAGCTGATGCCGGGGGTCCTGGGGGACCTTCGGGAGCACGGCGCCCATCTGCTGGGCCTGCCCGGCGACATGGCACAGTGGCAGAACGGCCGCTGGTTCCGCCGCACCCCGTCGAACATCCATATCCTCAGCGCATCACGGCCGTTGACCGAGTGGCTGGTGCGCCGGAGGGTCCTGGCCGACCCGCGGATCACGGTGCTGGAGGGCACGGAGGTGACCGGGCTGCTCGGTGACGCGGCCCGGGTGCGGGGTGTCCAGGTGCGCGGGCGCGGACGGGAGGCGTCGCGGGAGGCCCGGCGGCTGGAGGCCGATCTGGTGGTGGACGCCTCGGGCCGTTCCTCGCGTGCGTCCGCGTGGCTGACCGCGCTCGGTGCCGAAGCGCCGCACGAGGAGCGGCTCGACGTCGGTCTCGCCTACTCCACGCGCTTCTTCCGCGCCGGGCCCGGATGCCGTGAACTGCCCTTCCGGGGGCTGTACTTCATGCCCAACGCCACCCAGCCCCGGGGTGCGGTGATGCTGCCCGTGGAGGGTGACCGTCATGTCGTCACCCTCTTCGGGGCGCGCGGCTGCGACGTCCCCACCGACGAGGCCGGTTTCCTCGATTTCACGGCGGGGCTCCCGCATCCCGTGCTGCACGAGTGGCTGCGTGAGGCCGAGCCGGTCTCGGCCGTCCACGGGTTCCGCAGGACCGCCAATCTCCGGCGCCGTTACGACCGGCCCGGCCGCCGCCCGGCCGGTTTCCTCGCCACGGGAGAGGCGCTGTGCGCGTTCAATCCCATCTACGGGCAGGGCATGACGGTCGCCGCGCTCGGCGCCCTCGCGCTGCGTGACGCGCTGAACGGCACGGGCCGTACGCCCACGACGCGGCATGTGCAGAAGGCGTTGTCCGCCGCTGCCCGCCAGTCCTGGGACATTTCGGCGGGCAGCGACAAGAACACGCCCGGCGCCGAGGGCAACGCCCTGCGGCCGCGCCTGGCGGACCGCCCGGTCGACTGGTACGTGCGCCGTCTTCAGATCCGGGCCACGGACGACCGGGAACTCGGGGACGTCCTGCGGCGGGTGCAGGCGCTCGAGGCCCCGGTCTCCGCCTTCTTCGCGCCGTCGGTCATGAAGTCGGTGCTGCTCGGCCCGATGCCCCCGGCGTCCGGCGGGCTCCCGGAGCGGGAGGGGTCAGCGGACTGACACCGGGCTCGCGGGGCGTTCCGTGGCGGCAGGGGCCGGCCGGGCGGCGGGGCGGAAGAAGGCCAGGACGAGCAGGCCGCCGAGCGCCGCCGCGAGGGCGGAGCAGAGGAAGACCTGCTGCAGTCCGCCGGCGAAGGCCTGGTGGACCAGGTGCCCGGCCGCGTCGCGCCGCTCCCCGGGCGCGGCGGCGATCAGCGCCCGCGCCTTGCCGCCGGCGAGTGCGGACGCCGCCGCGTGGGGGTCGGGCACGAGGTCCCCGCCGGCGAGGACGTGCCGGGCCCGGGCGGTGAAGACGGCGCCCAGTACGGCGATGCCCAGGGTCATGCCCAGCTGGCGGAAGGTGTTGACGGCTCCGGCCGCCATGCCCATCCGCTGCGGCGGGACGCTGCCCACCGCGGCCGAGGCGAGCACGGGCGTGGCCAGGCCGACTCCGGCTCCGGCCACGGCCAGTCCGGCCACGAGGTCGGAGCGGGTGGAGCCGGCCGAGACGGCGGCGTACAGCAGGAACATGCCGGCGGCTATCACCAGCAGGCCGACGCCGACGGTCCAGCGCGGCGCGAGCCGCTGGATGTGGCGGCCGGCGGTCACGGCGACCAGGAAGGACACCGCCGCCATCGGGGTCAGGGCCAGGCCGCCCTCGACGGGGCCGAGGCCGAGCACCGACTGCAGCCAGAGGGAGACCAGGACGAGGCAGCCGAACGCGCCGGCCTGGAGGAGCAGTGCCCCGCCCATCAGGGCGGCGAACGACGGGCTGCGCAGCAGGGCCAGGTCGAGCATGGGCCGGCCGCCGCGGCGGGCGGCGCGGTTCTCGAACAGGACGAAGGCCACGAGCGAGACCGCGGCCACGGCGAAGGCGCCCAGGGCCGTCGCCGACGTCCAGCCGGAGTCGTTGCCGCGGATCAGGCCGTAGGTGACGGACGCCGTGGCGAGGGTGAAGGTCACGGCGCCGGGCACGTCGACCCCGCCGCGCCGTGCCTCGTGGCCGGTGCGGTCGGCCCCGACGACGCGCAGCGTCAGCAGGACGGCGGCCGCCGCGACCGGGAGGTTGACCAGGAAGATGGCCTGCCAGCCGATGTGCTCGGTGAGGAGTCCGCCGAGGACGGGGCCGGCCGCGGCGGCGGCCCCGTTGACGGCTCCCCAGACGCCGAACGCGACGCCCCGGTCCCGGCCCTGGTAGGTGGCGCCGAGCAGGGCGGTCGAGGTCGCGAACATCGCGGCGCCGCCCGCTCCCTGCACCGCCCGTGCGGCCACCAGGACACCGGCGTCCGACGCCATGCCGCAGGCCAGGGAGGACAGGGCGAACACGGTCAGCCCCGCGACGTAGAGCCTGCGGTGTCCGAAGAGGTCGGCCAGCGAGCCGGCCGCGAGCAGCAGCGCCGCCAGGGCCAGCGCGTAGGCGTCGACGACCCATTGGAGGGCCGAGAAGTCGGCGTGCAGATCGCCGCCCATGTCCGGGAGGGCCACGTTGACGATGGTGACGTCCACCAGGAGCATGAACGCTCCCAGGCACACGGCCACCAGTGGCCACCACTTGCGCATTGCTGTTGATCCTTTTTCTCGGGGGGTGTCTCGGTCCGACAGCTTGCGGCCGGCCTGCGGCGATCCACACCCGGGGCCGGGGTCGGAGGCGAAATCCGACATTGGGCTAGCGTGGAGTGGTGAAACTCGACATGCCTCCGGCGCTGCTGCCCGATCTTGACTCCCAGGACCGGCAGCTCGCGCACGCCCTGCAGATCGACGGCCGCGCGTCGTTCCGGAGGATCGCGGAGGTCCTCGGGGTCTCCGACCAGACCGTGGCCCGCCGCTACACGAAGCTGCGCACCACGGGGACCCTGCGGGTGCTCGGCCTGACGGATCCGCTGCGGTCCGGCGAGACGCCCTGGTTCGTGCGGGTGCGCTGTGCGCCGGATGCCGCCGCGTCGGTCGGCGAGGCGCTGGCGCGGCGGCCGGACACCACCTGGGTCACCCTCACCTCGGGCGGGACGGAGATCACGTGCGTGGCCCGTCCGCAGGGCCCGGGGCCGGGTGACGCGCTGCTGATGCAGAAGCTGCCGCGCACGCCCCGCGTCGTGGAGGTCTCCGCGCACTGTCTGCTGCACGTCTTCTTCGGCCACGAGCACAACCAGATGACCAAGGCGGGTCCGCTGACGCCGGACCAGGTCGCGGCGCTGGCACCGAAGCACGCCCCGGGTCCGGCTCCCGCCGAACCGGCCGGGCACTGTCCGCTCGGTGAGGCCGACCGGCGCCTGCTGGACGCGCTGGAGCAGGACGGGCGCACGCCGGCGGGCGAACTGGCCGCAGTCACGGGCTGGTCGCCGAACACGGTCCGCCGCCGGCTGGCGGAGCTGCGGTCGTCGGGCACGCTCTACTTCGACGTGGACTACCACCCGCGGCTCCTGGACAGCCAGTTCCACGCCGCGCTGTGGCTGCGGATCGAGCCGTGCCACCTCGAGGCGGCGGGCGCGGCGCTCGCCGCGCATCCGGAGGTGTGCTTCGCGGCGGCCACCACCGGCACCACCAACGTCTACGCGAGCATCAGCACCCGTGACGCCGGGGCGTTCTACCGCTATCTCACCGGTCCCGTCGCCGCGCTGCCCGGTGTCCAGCACACCAGCACCGCGCCGATCCACCGCACGATCAAGGGTCCCGGGCCGCTCTGGGCGATCTAGGAACCGCGCGTATTCACCCGGTCGTCTCCTCGCGGGAGAACTCCCTTTCGCATCATTTCGCTTCACGAGGAGACGACCGCATCATGCGCGTTTCACCCCTGTCCCGGCGGCTGTCCGTCGTCGCCCTGGCCGCTGCCGCCGCCCTCGGCGCGGTCCCGGCCGTGGCGGACGCCGCCACGCCGGCCCGGACCTCCGCTCCCCGGCTGGCCCAGGTGAACTACACCGCCAAGGAGCGGCAGCAGGCGCTCGCGTACTGGACGCCGCAGCGCATGAAGAAGGTCGGCGGCACCGTCCCCGACCTCGGCCGTACCGGCCCGATGACGAAGACCTGGAAGGGTGCGCCGATGAAGACCGTCGGCCGCCTGTTCTTCGTCAACGGCACGGGTGCGGACACCTGGTGCACCGCGACCGCCGTCAAGAGCGGCAACCGTTCGGTGGTGATGACCGCGGCCCACTGCGTACGGCGCGGATCCTCGCCGTACTTCACCTACATGGACATGGTGTTCGTGCCGGGCTACGCCAAGGGGGCCCGTCCGTACGAGGTGTTCCCGGTGCGTACGACCGTGACGCCGGAGTCGTGGGCGAAGGATTCCCGGACCGATGTGGCGGCGCTGGTCGTGGATCCGGTGAAGGGCAAGCGGATCACCGATGCGGTCGGCGGCCAGAAGGTGGCGTTCGGCCGCAAGCCGGGCGGCAAGGTGACGGCCTTCGGCTACCCGGCGTCCCGTCCGCAGCGCGGCGAGGAACTGCTCTACTGCGCGGGCACCGCGAAGGCGGCGTCGGACGACCAGCAGAAGATCCCCTGTGACATGACGGGCGGGTCCAGCGGCGGCCCCTGGCTGGCGGACTTCGACGCCAGGACGGGCCAGGGCACGCTGGTCTCGGTCAACAGCGCGCTCGATTCGCTGACTCCGACCCTTATGTTCGGCCCCAATCTGAGCGCGGCTCCCCGGGCGGTCTTCGACCGGGCGCAGCGCATCTGACGCTCTTTCTCCCGGCTCTCTCCCGGCTCTCTTCCGACTCCGGCTCTCTTCCGGCGGTCCGTCAGGGCCCGCGGCACGGCCGCGGGCCCTTTTGCGTGCCCTACGACCGAGAAGTTAGGTTAGGCTTGCCTTACTTCCCCTGGTGATCTTGATGCCTCTGGAGGCAGCACATCGTGACTTCTCCCGCTTTCCCCCTCGCCGCGGCTCCGGCGGCCTGGCCGATATCCGCGTCGTCCGACGACCGGGCGCATCTGCTGGGCGCCGGGACGGTGGACGCCTACCGGCGTTCGGTGGCCGAGGGCGTCGAACGCGTCGCGGACCGCCTCGCCGGGGCCGACCGCCCGTTCACCGGCATGACCCCGGACCGGCTCGCGCCGGCGGTCGCGCAGATCGACCTCGACCGGCCGCTGGGCGACGAGGCCGCGGCTCTGGACGAGCTCGAGCGCGTGTACCTGCGGGACGCCGTCTACTTCCACCATCCGCGCTATCTCGCCCACCTCAACTGCCCGGTGGTCATCCCGGCCGTGCTGGGCGAGGCGGTGCTGTCCGCGGTCAACTCCTCGCTCGACACCTGGGACCAGAGCGCGGGCGGCACCCTGATCGAGCGCCGGCTGATCGACTGGACGGCGGGGCGCGTCGGCTTCGGGAAGAACGCGGACGGCATCTTCACCAGCGGCGGCTCGCAGTCCAATCTGCAGGCGCTGCTGCTGGCCCGTGACGAGGCGTGCCTGACGGTCCGCAAGAACTCGCCGACCGCGTTGCGGACGGCCGAGATCCTGCCGCGGCTGCGCATCCTCGCCTCGGAGTGCGGGCACTTCAGCGTCCAGAAGTCGGCGACGCTGCTCGGCCTCGGGGCCGAGGCCGTCATCACGGTGCCCTGTGATGAGCGGCGGCGGATGCGGCCCGACGCCCTGGCCCGCGAACTCGACCGCTGCCGTGCCGAGGGCCTCGTGCCCATGGCCGTCGTCGCCACCGGCGGCACGACCGACTTCGGCAGCATCGACCCGCTGCCGGAGGTCGCCGACCTGTGCGAGCGGGCCGGGGCCTGGCTGCACGTCGACGCGGCGTACGGCTGCGGCCTGCTGGTCTCCCGCAGGCGCGGTCTGCTGGACGGGATCGAGCGGGCCGACTCGGTGACGGTGGACTACCACAAGTCCTTCTTCCAGCCGGTCAGTTCCAGTGCGCTGATCGTCCGGGACCACCTGACCCTGCGGCACGTCACCTACCACGCCGACTACCTCAACCCGGTGCGGAGCGTGAAGAAGCGCATCCCCAACCAGGTCGACAAGTCCCTGCAGACCACCCGGCGCTTCGACGCCCTCAAACTCTGGCTGACGCTGCGGATCATGGGCGCGGACGCCGTCGGCAGGCTCTTCGACGAGGTGGTGGACCGTGCCGCCGAGGGCTGGCGGCTGCTGCGCGACGACCCCCGGTTCGAGGTCGTCACCGAACCCACGCTCAGCACGCTGGTGTTCCGCTATGTGCCGCCGGCGGGCACGGACCCCGCCCTGACCGACCGGGTCAACCTGCACGCGCGGGACGCGCTGTTCGCCTCGGGGCTGGCCGTCGTGGCCGGCACGGTCGTCGACGGCCGCCACTACCTGAAGTTCACCCTGCTCAACCCGCAGACCACGCTGCACGACATCGCGGCCGTCCTCGACCTGATCGCCGGACACGCCGGCCACTTCCTGGCCGAACAGGCCGCCGCGTAACCACCCCTCGCCCACCACGACTCGGAAGACCTGGAAGACACCGTGTCCCGCGCCCCGCATGACTTCATCGCCATCGGCCTCGGCCCGTTCAACCTGGGCCTGGCCTGCCTGACCGAGCCCCTCGGGGAACTCGACGGGCTGTTCCTCGACAACAAGCCGTCCTTCGACTGGCACCCCGGCATGCTCCTGGAGCACAGCACGCTCCAGACGCCGTTCATGTCCGACCTGGTGACGCTCGCCGACCCCACCTCGCCGTACTCGTTCCTCAACTACCTCAAGGAATCGGGCCGGCTGTACTCCTTCTACATCCGGGAGAACTTCTACCCCCTGCGGGCCGAGTACAGCGACTACTGCCGCTGGGCGGCCGGGAAGCTCACCAGCGTGCGCTTCGGCCACCAGGTGACCCTGGTCGAGTACGACGAGGCCGAGGAGGTCTACGTCGTCACCGCCGAGGAGCTCGCGACCGGCGAGAGCAGGACCTTCCGCGGCCGACGGCTCGTCCTGGGCACCGGCACGCCCCCGTACGTCCCCGACAGCTGCCGCGGTCTCGGCGGCGACGCGATCCACAACTCCCGTTATCTGGACGGCAAGTCCGCGCTCCAGCGGAAGGAGAGCATCACCGTCGTCGGCAGCGGGCAGAGCGCGGCGGAGATCTACTACGACCTGCTCCAGGACATCGACGCCCACGGCTACACCCTCACCTGGGTCACCCGCTCGCCCCGGTTCTTCCCCCTCGAGTACACCAAGCTCACGCTGGAGATGACCTCGCCGGAGTACGTGGACTACTTCCACGCGCTGCCCGCGGCCACCCGCGACCGGCTGGTGGACTCGCAGAAGAACCTCTACAAGGGCATCAACTCCGCTCTCGTCGACGACATCTTCGACCTGCTGTACATCAAGAACCGCCGCGGCCCGTGCCCGACGCGGCTGCTGACCAACACGGCGCTGACGGACGCCCGGTACGACGCCGCGAGCGGCACGTACACCCTGGGGCTGCGGCACGAGGAGCAGGAGGCGGACTTCTCGCTCGCCACGCAGGGGCTGGTCCTCGCCACCGGCTACCGCTACGAGGCTCCCGGCTTCCTGGCCCCCGTGGCCGGCCGTCTCCGCCGGGACGACAAGGGACGCTTCGACATCGCCCGCAACTACAGCGTCGACGTCACCGGCGACGGGGTGTTCCTGCAGAACTCCGGCGTGCACGCCCACAGCGTCACCTCCCCCGACCTGGGCATGGGCGCGTACCGCAACTCATGGATCATCCGCGAGATGCTCGGCCGCGAGGTCTACCCCGTCGAGAAGGCCATCGCCTTCCAGGAGTTCGGGGTCCCGGCCGGTGCTCTGGAGGCCGCGACCGCATGATCACGGCATTCACCCGCACCGACGGGCGGCTCGGCGAGTTCTCCGTACGCCCCCTCGACCCCGGCGCCGACGCGGAACTGGTGCACGGCTGGGTCACGCATCCCAAGGCCGCGTTCTGGATGATGCAGGACGCCTCCGTGGAGGACGTCGAGCAGGTCTACCGGGACATCGACGCCCACCCGTACCACGACGCCTTCCTCGGCCTGCACAACGGCCGTCCCGCGTTCCTCGTCGAGCGCTACGACCCGGCCCGTGTCGAGCTCGTCGGCCTGTACGCGGCCCGCGAGGGCGACGTCGGCATGCACTTCCTGTGCGCTCCCACCGGCACTCCCCTGCACGGGTTCACCCGGGCCGTGATCACCACCGTGATGGAACTGCTCTTCGCCGACCCGGCGACCCGGCGCGTCGTCGTCGAACCCGACGTCCGCAACACCGCGGTCCACGCGCTCAACGCGGCCGTCGGCTTCGAGATCGCCGGCACCGTCGCCAAGCCCGGCAAGGACGCCTACCTCAGCTTCTGCACCCGCGAGCGGTTCCTGGCCGCCCGCGCCCCGGAGAACCCGTTGCCCGCTCCCCGCGACGCCGTCGCCCATCTCACCCCCGAACTGTGGGACCGGGCCAACCGGCTCCTGGTGCGCAAGGCTCTCGCCGAGTTCTCCCACGAGCGTCTGATCGCTCCCGAGGCGCTCGACGGGGACCGGTACGCCGTGCGCAGCGACGACGGCGGGACCGAGTACCGCTTCGCGGCCCGGGTGCTGACGCTGGACCACTGGCTGATCGACGCGGACAACATCACCCGGCACCGGGGCGACGCCGAACTGCCGCTCGACGCGATCGACTTGATCACCGAGCTGCGCGGTGCGCTCGGGCTGAGCGACGAGGTCCTGCCGGTGTACCTGGAGGAGATCGGCAGCACGCTCGCGGGCAGCGCCTTCAAGCTGGCCGCCCCGCCCGTACGGTCGGCCGACCTGGCCCGCGCCCCGTTCCAGACGATCGAGACCGGGATGACCGAGGGCCACCCCTGTTTCGTCGCGAACAACGGGCGGCTCGGCTTCGGTGTCGACGAGTACCGCGCCTACGCCCCCGAGGCGGCCTCGCCCGTGCAACTGATCTGGCTGGCCGCGCGCCGCGAGCTGTCGGCGTTCTCGGCGGGCGCCGGTCTCGACTACGACGGGCTGATCCGCTCCGAGCTGGGGCCGTCCGTGCTCGCCCGGTTCGCGGACACGATGGGTGAACTCGGCCTCGACCTCGAGGACTTCCACCTCATCCCGGTCCACCCCTGGCAGTGGTGGAACAAGCTGTCGGTGACGTTCGCGGGCGAGGTCGCCCGGCGCGACCTGGTGTGCCTCGGCCACGGCGACGACACCTATCTGGCGCAGCAGTCGATCCGTACGTTCTTCAACACGAGCGCGCCGGAGAAGCACTATGTGAAGACGGCCCTGTCCGTGCTCAACATGGGCTTCATGCGCGGCCTTTCGGCCGAGTACATGAAGGCCACGCCCGCGATCAACGACTGGCTGGCGGATCTGGTCGCCGGAGACGAGGTGCTGAAGCGTACGGGCCTCGCCCTCATCCGCGAGCGGGCGGCGGTCGGCTACCACCACCGGCAGTACGAGGCGGCCACCGCCAAGGGTTCCCCGTACCGCAAGATGCTCGCGGCGTTGTGGCGGGAGAGTCCCGTACCGCTGCTGGAGCCGGGGCAGCGGCTCGCGACCATGGCGTCGCTGCTCCATGTCGACCGCGACGGGGCCTCGTTCGCGGGGGCGCTCATCGCGGAGTCGGGGCTGGCGCCGGAGGTCTGGCTGCGGCGCTATCTCGACGCGTACCTGACGCCGCTGCTGCACTGCCTCCACGCGTACGACCTCGCGTTCATGCCGCACGGGGAGAACGTCATCCTCGTGCTGGAGAACGGCGTTCCCGAGCGGGTGATCTTCAAGGATCTCGCCGAGGAGATCGTGGTCATGGACCCTGATGCGGTGCTGCCCCCGGAGGTGGAACGCGTCCGCGCGGATGTGCCGGACGACATCAAGGTGCTGTCGGTCTTCACGGACGTCTTCGACTGCTTCCTGCGCTTCCTCAACGGCATCCTCAGCAGCGAGGGCGTCCTCGATGAGGAGGCCTTCTGGTCGGCCGTGGCGGCGTGCGTCGCGGACTACCGGGAGTCCGTTCCCCAACTGGCCGGGAAGTTCGGGCAGTACGACCTGTTCGCGGAGCGCTTCGCCCTGTCGTGCCTCAACCGGCTGCAGCTGCGTGACAACCGGCAGATGGTCGACCTGGCCGACCCTGCCGGGGCGCTCCAGCTCGTCGGAACGCTCGAGAACCCGATCGCGCGCTTCGCGCCGCGCTCCTGACCGTGACCGGCCCCGCCCGTGTGGCGGGGCCGGTCCCCTCCTCTTTTCCCTCCAGGAGTCCCTATGCCTGCCGTGGCCGCCGCCCCTGCCACGACAGCCCACCCCACCCGGTGGCTGATCCTCGCGGTGATCTGCCTCGCGCAGCTCACCGTGCTGCTCGACAACACCGTCCTCGGTGTCGCGATACCGTCCCTGTCCGGTGAACTGGGGGCGAGCACGGCCGACATCCAGTGGATGATCAACGCCTATACGCTCGTGCAGGCCGGTCTGCTGCTCGCCTCCGGCAACGCGGCGGACCGTTACGGCCGCAGGCTGATGCTCCTCGCGGGCCTGGCCGTCTTCGGCCTCGGCTCGGTCGCCGCGTCCTTCGCGCACAGCCCCGGCCAGCTGATCGCCGCGCGGGCGGGCATGGGAGTCGGCGGGGCCCTGCTGACGACCACCACGCTCGCCGTCGTCGTCCAGGTCTTCGACGATGCCGAGCGCCCCAGGGCGATCGGCATCTGGGCGACCGTCAACTCGCTGGGCGCGGCGGTCGGCCCGCTCATCGGTGGCGTGCTGCTCGACCACTACTGGTGGGGCGCGATCTTCCTGGTCAACGTCCCGGTCGTGCTCGTCGGCCTCGCCGCTGCCGCCGTGTTCATCCCCGAGTCCAGGAACCGGGACGGTTCCCCGCCCGACCTCATCGGCGCGCTGCTGTCCACCGTGGGCATGAGCGCGGTGGTGTTCGCCATCATCTCCGGCCCCGGGCACGGCTGGCTGTCCGGCGAGGTGCTGTTCTCGGCCGCGGTCGGTCTCGCGGCGCTCGCGGGATTCGTGGCCTGGGAGCGTCATGTGCCGCATCCCATGCTGGACATGGGGTTCTTCCGCGACCGACGTTTCATCGGGGCGGTGACGGGCGGCGTCCTCGTCGCCTTCGGCCTGGGCGGTTCGATGTTCCTGCTGACCCAGGACCTCCAGTTCGTGTTCGGATACGAGCCGCTGGAGGCCGGTCTGCGCACCGCTCCCCTGGCGCTGACGGTCCTGGTGGTCAACCTGTCCGGCGTCGGCGCCCGTCTGGCGGCCCGCCTCGGCACTCCGCTCACCATCGCCTGCGGCATGACCACCCTGGCCGCGGGGCTGGCGGCGGTCGCCGTGCTGGGTTCCGGCGGGTACGGTGCGATGTTCGCCGGGCTGGTCCTCATGGGCGCCGGCATCGCGCTCGCCCTGCCGACCATGCACAACGCGATCATGTCCGCGATTCCGCCGCAGAAGGCCGGTGTGGGCGCGGGTGTCAACGGCACGCTGAGCGAGTGCGGTTACGGGCTCGGGGTCGCCGTCCTCGGCGCGGTCCTGGGCTCGCGCTTCGCCTCGGACTCGCTGCCGGACGCGCTGGCCGCGGCGCGGACGGCCGCGGAGCGGGCGCGGATCACGGATGCGTTCGCCTCCGGCGTGAGCACCGCCCAACTGGTGGGCGCGGCGGCCGTGTTCCTGGGCGGCTGGCTGTCGGCCCTGCTGCTGCGCCGTGCGGCGCGGAGTGCGGAGTAGCCGCTCCGCGGAGTCCGTGTGCCGGGCTCGTCCGCCCGGTATGACGAATCCGGCGAACCGGTCCCCGGTTCGCCGGATTCGTCTGTGTCTTCGTCGCCGCTACACGGCAGCCACCGCACGCTGTCGCGCGGCCGGGACCACCAGGGGGGTGCCGGTCTCCGGGTCGGGGATCACCCGGCACCGCAGGCCGAAGACCTCCTCCACCCGCTCGGCGGTCACCACCTCGTCCGGCGTGCCCTGCGCCACCACCTGCCCGCCGCGCAGCGCTATGAGGTGAGTGGCGTAGCGGGCGGCCTGGTTGAGGTCGTGGAGCACGGCGACCAGGGTGCGGCCCTGTTCCTCGTGCAGGCGCGCGCACAGGTCGAGGATCTCGATCTGGTGCGTGATGTCGAGATAGGTGGTGGGCTCGTCCAGCAGGAGCAGCGGTGTCTGCTGGGCGAGCGCCATCGCGATCCACACGCGCTGCCGCTGGCCGCCGGAGAGTTCGTCGACGCGGCGGTCCGCGAGGTCGGCCACCCCGGTGGCGGCCATGGACTCGCCGACGACGCGCTCGTCCTCGTCCGACCACTGGCGCAGCAGGCTCTGGTGGGGGTAGCGGCCGCGGGCGACGAGGTCGGCGACGGTGATGCCGTCGGGCGCGACGGAGGACTGCGGGAGCAGTCCCAGGGTGCGTGCCAGCTTCTTCGCGGGCAGCGAGGCGATGTCCTGCCCGTCGAGCAGGACGTTCCCGGCGGCGGGCTTGAGCATCCGGGAGAGGGCGCGCAACAGGGTGGATTTCCCGCAGGCGTTGGGGCCGACGATGACCGTGAAGGACCGGTCGGGTATGGCCACGGTCAGGCCTTCGGCGATGGTGCGCTGCTCGTAGGCGAGGGTGAGCCCGTTCCCGGTCAGGCGTGCCGCCGCGTCGTGCTCCATGTCGTGTGCTCCGTTGTCAGGTGTCGTCAAGTGGTTCATATGCGGCGTGTTCATATGCGGCCCGCCTTGCGCTGTGCGGCCAGCAGCCACACCAGATAGCCGCCGCCGAGGACGCCGGTGACCACGCCGACCGGCAACTGGTGTCCGGGGACGACGCGCTGGGCCAGCCAGTCGCAGGTGACGAGCAGGGCCGAGCCCATGCACAGCGAGGGCAGCAGGTTGGGACCGGGCGCGTTCGTCAGCCGGCGTGCGAGCTGGGGTGCGGTGAGGGCCACGAAGGACACCGGTCCGGCCGCGGCGCAGGCGACGGCGACCAGGAGGACGGCGGCCGTGAGCAGGGCGAGGCGCAGCCGTCGGACGGGCACGCCCAGGGCATTGGCGGTGTCGTCGCCCATCTCCAGCATGCGCAGCGGCCGTTCGCAGCCGAGGAGCACCACGGGCACCAGGACCGCGAGGGTGGCGAGCAGTGGTGCCACGCTGTCCCAGCCGCGTCCGTCCAGGCTGCCGGTGAGCCACAGCATCGCGCGTGCGGCGTCGGTGAGCGTGGTGCGGGTCATCAGGTAGCCGTTGACGCCGGAGAGGATCGCCCAGAGGCCGATGCCGATCAGGACGATCCGGTAGCCGTGGAGTCCGCCCGGCCGGCACAGGAGGTACACCGCCACGCCGGTGGCCAGGCAGCCGGCGACGGCTCCGCCGGCGAGCGCGGCGCTGCCGCCGCCGGCGACGACGACGGCGAGCGCCCCGGCCGACGCGCCGTGGGTGAAGCCGAGGACGTCGGGGCTGCCGAGGGGGTTGCGCACGAGCGACTGGAAGACCGCTCCGGCGAGTGCCAGTGCGGCGCCGACCAGGAGGGCGGTGACGACGCGGGGCAGCCGCAGTTCGTTGACGACGAAGTCGTCGGCCGGGGTGCCGTTGCCGACGAGGGCGGTGAGCACCTGGCCGGGGCTCAGGGGGTAGTCGCCGCTGCCGAGGGCGAGCACCGCCATGGCCAGGGCCAGGAGTGCGCATCCGGCTCCGGCGGCGAGTGCGCGCGGCCGGTAGCGCAGGGAGATCCCGCCGGGGGTTCGCAGGGTTCTCATGCCGGCAGTCCTCATGCCCGTACCGCCTTCCGTCGCCGGACGAAGTAGAGGAAGAGCGGGCCGCCCAGGACCGAGGTGACGATGCCCACTTGGAGTTCGCCGGGGCGGGCCAGTACCCGGCCGAGCACGTCGGCGCCGAGCAGCAGCACGGGGGCGAGCACGGCGCAGTAGGGCAGCAGCCAGCGCAGGTCGGGGCCGGTCACGGCCCGTACGAGGTGCGGCACGATGAGGCCGACGAAGACGATCGGCCCGCAGGCCGCGGTGGCCGCGCCGCACAGCAGGGTCACCGTGACGAGGCCGGCCGCGCGGACCCTGGCGGGGCGGGCGCCGAGCGCCCGTGCCGGATCGTCGCCCAGCGCGAGGGCGTTGAGCGGGCGGGCCAGCACGAGGGCGAGCAGCAGTCCGGCCGCGACGAAGGGCGCGAGCCGGGCGGCCGTGCCGGGCGAGGCACCGGCGAGGGAACCGACCGTCCAGAAGCGCATCTTGTCGAGCGAGTCGGTGCTGATGAGCATCACCGCGCTGACGAAGGAGTAGAGGGTGGCGTTGAGCGCGGCCCCGGCGAGCGCGAGCCGTGCGGGGCTCGCGCCGCGGCCGCCGCCCACGAGGTACACGAGCACCGAGACGGCACCCGCGCCGGCGAAGGCGAGCCACACCTGCCCGTTGTAGGAGGTGACGCCGAGGAAGGCGACTCCCGAGGCGACGGTGGCGGAGGCGCCGGCGTTGATGCCGAGCAGGCCGGGGTCGGCCAGCGGATTGCGGGTCAGGGCCTGCATCACGCCGCCGGCGAGGCCGAGTGCGGTGCCGGCCAGCAGGCCGAGCAGGGTGCGCGGCAGCCGCATCCGGTGCACCTGGAGGTACGCGCTCGCGCCGGGGTCGGTCAGGCCGTGCCAGACCTCGCCGGGCGAGAGCTGTTTGGCGCCGACGGAGATGCTCAGCGCCAGGACGGCGAGGAGAAGGAGCAGGGAGCCGAGCAGTCCGGCGACGCGTGCTGCGCTGCGCCCGCCGGGTGGCCGCCCCCGGGGTGCCGACGCCGTCGGCGAACCCCCCATGGCCTGCGGTGACTTGGTCAAGGACACGTACGGACTCCGGTAGGGGCCGAGGCGGCGAACCACCCCGACCACGAACAAGACTAAGGTTAGGTTAACCTAACCATGTTCCAAGCCTTCGGGCCCCCTTTGCGTACGAGAGTCACTTCCATGTCACTTGCCGGAAACGTCCATCTCTCCCGCCGCGCCCTGCTCACCGGCGGAAGCGCCCTCGGCCTGGGTGCCCTGCTCACCGCCTGCGGCGGGAGCGGCGGTTCGGGCTCCGGCGGAGGCGACACCAAGGGCGGCTCCTGGTCGTTCACCGACGACCGGAAGAAGAAGGTCACCACCCGCTCCGCCCCGCGGCGCATCGTCGCCTTCACCGGCACCGCAGCCGCCCTGCACGACTTCGGGCTCGACAAGCAGCTCGTCGGCGTCTTCGGCGAGACGAAGCAGAAGGACGGCAAGGCGGACCCCCAGGCCGGCGACCTGGACATCTCCAAGGTGGAGATCCTGGGCAACGTCTGGGGCGAGTTCAGCATCGAGAAGTACGCGGCCCTGCGCCCCGAGCTGCTGGTGACGCACATGTACGAGCCGGACTCGCTGTGGTACGTGCCGGACGAGAGCAGCAAGAAGATCCTGGGGCTCGCGCCGAGCGTCGCGATCCGTACCGCCCGGGTTCCTCTCACCGAGCCTGTCCGGCGCTACGCCGAACTCGCCGCCTCCCTGGGCGCCGACCTGACGGCGAAGAAGGTCACCGACGCCAAGGCCCGCTTCGAGGCCGCGGCGGAGAAGGTGCGCAAGGCCGCCAAGGCGAACGGCGGGCTGAAGGTGCTGGCCGCCTCCGGCAGCGCGGACCTCTTCTACGCCTCCAACCCGGAGGTCAGCTCCGACCTGATGTACTTCCGCCAGTTGGGCGTCGACATCATCGTCCCCGACAAGCCCGACAAGCAGGGCTACTTCGAGAGCCTCAGCTGGGAGAACGCCGGCAAGTACCGGGCCGACCTCGTCCTGCTCGACAACCGCGGCACCGCCCTGCAGCCCAAGGACCTCGCCGCCAAGCCCGCGTGGTCCGAGCTGCCCGCGGTCAAGGCGGGCCAGATCACGCCCTGGCAGTCCGTGCCCCGCTTCAGCTACGCGGGCTCCGCCCCGCTCCTCGAGAGCCTCGCCAAGGCCGTCGAGAGCGCCAAGAAGCTCTGATCCCCCACCGTTCGCGGAAGGAGAACCCGGCATGACCACCGCCACCAGCCCGTTCCGTTTCTTCGACGCGCATGTCGTACGGAGCTCGCGCCTCGGACCGTCCCTGGTCCGGATCACCTTCGCCGGTGAGCAGTTGACGGACTTCGCGAGCGGCGGGCGGGACCAGAGCTTCTCGCTCTTCCTGCCGCACCCGGGCCAGGAGGCCCCGGTCGTCCCCGTCGAGGCGGGCGACGGCTGGTTCGCGCGGTGGCGTGCCATGGACCCGGCGGCGCGCGCCGTCATGCGCTCGTACACGGTGCGCGAGCAGCGCCGCGAACCGGATGAGATCGACGTCGACTTCGTCCTGCACGGCGTGGACGCCGCGGACCCCGGCGCGGCGGCCGGACCGGCGGCCCGCTGGGCCGCCTCGGCCCGGCCGGGCGACCGCGTCATGCTCCTCGGCCCGGCCGTCCCGGACAACAAGAGCGTCGGGTTCCGCCCGGCGGCCGGTACGGACGCGGTCCTCATCGCCGCGGACGAGACCGCGCTGCCCGCCGCCGCGGCCATCCTGGACTGGCTGCCCGCGGGCACCCCGGCCGCGGTCTGGATCGAGGTCCCGCACGCCGGTGACATCCAGCCCCTGCCGACCCGGGCCGACGCCGACATCACCTGGCTCGTCCGCGGCGAAGGAGCCGGCCTCGCCGACGCGGTCCGCTCCGCCGCGCTGCCCGGCACCACCCCGTACTGCTGGATCGCGGGCGAGGCCGGGACCGTACGGACGCTGCGCCGCCACCTCGTCCGCGAGCGCGGCCTCGACCGCCGGCACGTCGCCTTCACCGGCTACTGGCGCCTCGGCGCCTCCGAGGAGGACCTGCGCGCGGAGGCGGCCGCGGCCTGAAGCCCCGTCAGGCCGCGGGCTTCCTGAGCACCTCGATCAGGCTGGAGAAGCTGTTCTCCGCGAAGCCCGCGGCCATGCCCCGCCGGAAGACGGCGTCGACCGCCTCGAGCAGCGTCGTGTCGACCCCGGCGTCCTTGCCGGTGTGCAGGACGTGGCCGACGCTCGCCGCGCCCATCGCCAGCCGGTCGACGTCGCCGGGGTAGGCACCGGCGTCGATGTGCGGGGCGTAGGTCTGGAGGAAGTGCGGCATCATCGCCGTGATCCTGGACGCGTAGGGCAGCATCTCCCCCGCGGTGACGCCGTGGGCACCGGCGATGGCGAACGCCTGGTAGCAACTGAGCATGGTCGTCCAGAACATGGCCATCAGCGCCTGGTAGTACATCGCCGCGAGGCCCGGGTCGGTGCCGCGGAAGTCGGCCTCGGTCAGCACCTCCAGGGTCTCGCGGTGGGCGTCGAAGACCTCGCGCGGACCGCTGTAGAAGGTGGACGCACCCGGCTTGCCGATCAGGGGCGGCGGGACCTGCACGCCGCCGGTGAGGTGTTCGGCCCCGTGCCCGGCGGCCCAGGCCGCCGCGGCGCGGGCCTTGTCCGGGGTGTCCGAGGTGAGGTTGACGAGGACCCGGCCGGCGAGCGCAGCGGCGGCCGGGTCGAGGATCGCGTACACGGCGTCGTAGTCGGTCAGGCTCAGGACCACCAACTCGTTGGCCGCCAGCGCCTCTTCGGCCGACGACGCGAGGACGGCGCCCTGCTCGACCAGCGGGGCGGCCTTGGCCGCGGTCCGGTTCCATACGGTGACGGGGTGGCCGTTCTCCAGGAACGCGGTGACCATCGCCTGCCCCATGGGGCCCAGTCCGATGACGGTGACTGCCTGCTTGCTCATGAGTTCCCCTCCTGTGGATACGACTGGCCGCGGATGCGGCTAGAACGATCGCTCTATCCAGTGATCGGAAACGTAGCACAGGAACTAGAACGAGCGCTCTATCCGGTATCCGGTACGCTCGCGGGGTGCAGACCACACCGCGGCGCGACGCCGCCCCCGACGGAGAAGCCGCGCTCGGCACCCGCGAGCGGATCGTGCGGACGGCGTCGCGCCTGTTGCAGCGCCAGGGCTACGAGGGCACGGGCATCAAGCAGATCTCCCGCGAGGCACAGGCGACGCTCGGCTCCGTCTACCACTTCTTCCCGGGCGGGAAGCAGGAGTTGGCCGTCGCGGCGATCCGCCACGGCGACGAGGAGTTCGCCGGGATCCTGCGGGACGGGCTCGGCACCGAGGGCGATCCGGCCGAGGCGGTCCTCGCCTGCACCCGGCTGCTCGCCCGCGCCCTGCGCGAGTCCGGCTGGACGGACGGCTGCCCGGTCACGGCCACCGCCCTGGAGACACTGGGCCGTTCCCCGGACATCCAGCGGGCCTGCGCCGAGGCCATCCAGCACTGGTGCGACCTGGTCGCGGAGCGGCTGCACACCTCCGGGATGTCCGAGGACGACGCCCGCGAGCTGGCCCGGACGACCGTCAACACCCTCGAGGGCGCCGAGCTGACCGCTCAGGTCCTGCAGAGCGAGGAGCCGCTGCTGACCGCGGGCAAGCATCTCGCCCTGCTGATCCGCGCCCACCGGTAAAGGCCGTGGAGTTCCGGCAGTTGACGTACTTCTGCGCGGTGGCGGAGGAGGCCAACCTCACGCGTGCCGCGCAGCGGCTTCGGCTGAGCTCGCCCTCGCTCAGCCAGCAGATCAAGGCGCTCGAACGCGAGGTCGGCGCCGCGCTGTTCGTCCGCACCCCGGCCGGGATGACCCTGACCGCGCCGGGCGAGGCCCTGCTCCCCGAGGCCCGCGCGGTCCTGGCGGCGGCCGACCGCGCACTGCGCACCGCCCGTACCGCCGCGGCCGAACGGCCGCTCCTGCGCGCCGGCGTGGTGCCCGGCACACCGGCCGCGCTGCTCCACGGGCTGCGCGCGGCGGCCCGTGCCGCCGGGGCGGAGCTGGAGCTCGACGCCGCACCGACGTCCGACCAGCTCGCCCGGCTGGGCCGCGGGGAGGCGGAGCTGGGCCTGGTGACGCTCCCGGCCGAGACCGGCGGGCTGGACGCCCTGGTCGTCTCCGACGAGCCGCTGGGCGTGCTGCTGTCCGCGGCGCACCCGCTGGCGGAACGGGCGGCGCTGAGCTGGACGGACCTGGCGCAGGAGGAACTCCTGTGGTTCCGGCGGGAGTTCGCCCCGGGCTACCACGACATGGTGCTGGCGGCCTGCCGTGCGGGCGGCTGGGAGCCCCGGTTGCGCATCGCCGCCGCACGGCGCTCGATCGTGCTCGCCGAACTGACGGACGGCGGACGCGTCGTGGCTCTGCGGCCCGCCTCGGCGGCGGACGACGGGCTCGTCTGGCGCCCCCTCGCGGACGCGGCACCACGGCACAGACTGGCCCTGGCCTGGCGGCCGGGCCTCAGCGGAACCGCCCTTAGCCGCACCCTCACACATGTGAGGAAACACGTCGTGGACGGCCCCGCGGCGCCCTGATGGACTGTGGGCATGTTCTTCGTACTGCTCACCTATCAAGTACCGCTCGAGCGGATCGACGCCCTGCTCGCCGACCACTACGCGCATGTCGACCCGCTCTTCGAGGCCGGGGTCTTCGTCCTGGCCGGCCGCAGGGTGCCGCGTACCGGCGGCGCGTTCCTCGCGCGGGGCGTGGACCTCGAACGGCTGGAGGCCATCCTGGCCGAGGACCCGTTCATCCGCACGGGCGCGGCGACTTACGAGCTCTTCGAGATCGAGCCGACGCGGTCCGCGCTGCCGGGCATCCCCGTGGGCTGATCCAGTGCCACCTTCCGGTGCGCGCGGCGCAGCGCGCGGCGGGCCGCGACCGGGTGCAACCGCCGGATGACGGCCCAATAGGCCCGTCCGGCGGCGTTGTGGGTGCGGACGACGGAGCTGAGGGTCACGCTGTCCGGGCCGACGAGGAGGGAGGCCCGGTAGTCGAGATGCCGGCCGTCCTGGCCCATCAGGAGCTCGTCGCCTTCGTGCGCCACGACGGGGAGGGCACTGTTGGACAACACGGCCTGCCAGGAACCGAGTTCACGGGACATCCCGGGGCGGAGCGCCAGTTGCCAGGCATCCGCGAAGTCGGTGCGGGCGAAGGCGGTGCGGACGAGCCGGGCGTGTTCGGGGAGCTCCGCCGCGACGGGCCTGTCCCACAGCAGCATGTTCATCAGGCGGACCCAGGGGGTCCAGCGGACGGGCCTGCGCGGGCCTCCGGTGAGGACGCGTTCGATGTTGTCGAAGAGTTCCTCGACGACGGTGTTGTGCGCGGGGCGCATGAGCAGGTTCCATATCGCCAAGTCCTTGCCGTCCCGGACCTGTTCGAAGATGTGCCGCACCCGGCAGCGGCCGTCGCCGCAGGGCTCGACGGTCAGTTCGTGGTAACCGTTCGACGGGGGTGTGAAGTCGAAGCGCACACGGCGTCCGGGCTCGTGGGCCGTGACGCGGTAGCGGACAAAGCCGTGTCCGCCGTCGGCGCCGACGGCGAGCGGTCGGTCGAAGCGCATCGGGGGCCAGGCCGGGCTGGGCCAGAGCGGATCGTCGTCGGCGGACAGCCGGTCGACGAGAGCGCCGACCGCCTCGGCGGGCGCCTCGATGAGCCGTTCATGAACGTTACGGATTGCGGTCATGTCCCCCTCCATACGCCTGCGTATGTTTGACCATACGGTAGCGTACGGATGTGACGGTGAACAGGGAGAGGTCCCCCAAGAGGGGCGAACGCAGGCGGCTGACGGCCATGGACTGGGCCGACGCCGCGCTCGCCGCGATCGGCGAGGGCGGGCTCGCGGCGGTGGCGGTCGAGCCGCTCGCGGTCCGGCTGGGCACGACAAAGGGCAGTTTCTACTGGCACTTCGACAACCGGGACGCACTGGTCGAAGCGGCCCTGGAGCGCTGGCAGGAGACGCGGACCGAGGCGGTGATCGTGGCCCTGGCGGCGGAGCCGGATCCGGTGCGGCGGCTGCGCGCTCTGTTCGCGCTGTCGGTGGGCCGGGCAGTCGAGGACCGTCTCGAGGTCACCCTGCTCGCCACCTCGGGACACCCCCAAGTGGCCGCGGTCCTGCACCGGGTGACCGAACGGCGGGTCGGCTATCTCACGGAGCTCTTCACCGAGCTGGGTTTCCCGTCCGAAGAGGCCCGGCGCCGTGGCCTGTTGTGCTATTCGGTGTATCTCGGGCACGCCCAGCTCTACCAGGTCACGGGCGAGACGCTGCCGTCCGGCGAGGAACTGACGCGCCATCTGGACGAGATGATCGACAACCTCGTGCGGGCGTAGCCCGTCACTCCGGTCCGGCCTCCAGGTGGCCGGTCGCGCCGAATTCGGCGAGGTGCAGGTACCGGCCGTCGCCGTCCCAGCGTGAGACCGAGGCATTCGGCACGGGTGCCGGGTCCGGGACGGGACCGCCGATTCCGGCCAGGACATGGCGGACCGCCACCACGACGGCGTCGTGGGAGACGACCAGGACGCGTCGCCCCGCGGCGCCGTCGCGCAGTTCGGTGAGGAAATCCCGTATGCGCACGGCCACATCGGCGTGCGACTCGCCGCCCGGCGGCCGGTACCACCGGGTGCCGGAGCGCTCGAGGCGGGCCGCCTCCTGTGGTGCGTGGAGCCGGACCGCGTGCGGCGGCAGCAGTTCCAGCACGCCTGTCTCGCGGTCGCGCACCCGCTCGTCGACGAGTGCGGCAGGGGGCTCGTACCCCAGCTCCCCTGCCCGGCGGGCCATCGCGTCCCAGGTCCGCAGCGCCCGCAGATAGGGCGAGCAGATGACCAGTTCCGGGCGCGCGGACACGGGCAGGGCGGCGAGCCGGCAGCCTGCCGCGCGGGCCTGGCGGATGCCCTCCGGTGTCAGCGGTACGTCGGCGTCGGCGCGGTCGGGCGGCACCGGCACGTCATCGGCACGGGCGAACAGCGCGTTGGCCTCGCTCTGTCCGTGACGGACGACGGTCAACTGCGCGAGGCCGCAAGGGAAAAGGATCGGTTCGGGCATGCCCTGGCCGTACCCCGGCGGCGCGGGGCGGACACGGCGCGGCCGGTCAGTTGCCCGCTTCTCCCCTGGCGACGGCGGTGACCAGCATGGCGCCGATGGTGATCAGACGGTGGGTCAGCACGTCGAGCTCCTGGCGCTCGGCGTCCGGGAGGTGCCACTGCTCCCACCAGGCGGTCTGTTCCTGCGAGCAGGGGTCCGGCCGCTCGGCGTCCCATGCCTGGGACAGCCGGGCCGCGAGCGGGGAGGCTATGCGGGCCTGGTCCGCGTAGGTGTCGAGCAGCGCCACCATGTGGCTGCCCGGCAGGTATCCGCGCCAGAGCTCCACGATGCCGTGGGCGAGGCGGGCGACGTCTTCCAGCCACAGCACGTGCTGCGTCGCCCACCCCTGGGGGTCCGGGCACTCGGGCATACCGGGCAGCAGCCGCTGCCCGAGCGCGTCCCGGCGGGTGAAGAAGTCCCTGCCCAGAGCCGCTTCCTCGCCCGAGGGAAGCCAGGTGTTCTCGCTGAGGGCGGTCATGGCGGCATCGAAGGCACGGGTGGTCATTCCGCCACCTTACGCGGACCGGCGCCCGCTCCTCGACGCCCCCTCCTCCGGCGACGGACCCGCTCAGGCAGCGAGCCGTGAGACGTCCGCCACCGCGCAGCTGACGTTGTCCGGGCCGCCCAGGCGGTTGGCCAGAGCGATGAGTTCGCGCGCCGTTTCCTCGGGGCCGGCGACCGTGGAGGCGACGCGGTGCAGTTCGCCGTCCGGGACCACGCCGGACAGGCCGTCGGAGCACAGCAGATAGCGGTCCCCCGGACGGGCGTCGTGCAGGCGCGTGTCCGGGGAGCATCCGGCCTGTCCCGTCAACGCGCGCAGGAGCAGGGCGCGTTGGGGATGGGAGGCGGCTTCCTCCGGGGTGATGCGGCCTTCGTCGACCATCGCCTGCACGATGGTGTGGTCGTGGGTGATCCTGAAGAGCTCGCCGTCGCGCAGCAGATACGCGCGGGAGTCGCCGATGTGCACGAGCGCCATCCGGGAGCCGGTCCACAGCATCGCGGTGAGCGTCGTGCCCACATACTCGGACGCGGCCGGATCGGACTCGGCGACGCCGCGCACAGCCAGGTTGGCCTGCCCGACGGCGTCCTCGAGGACGTTGAGCAGGCTGCCCGCCGGGACGCTCTCGTGCTCCAGCCGCTTGAGCGCGTCGATGGCCGCCGCTCCTGCGCGGTCCCCGCCGGGTCCGAAGCCGTCCGCGACGGCGAGCAGGCGCGAACCCGCGTACACCGCGTCCTGGTTGCTCTCGCGCACCAGGCCGCCTCCATCCCGCACACGGTCCGGATGCGGGATGGAGGCGTACCGAGCCTGCGCAGCCACGCGCCCAGCAGGGCCTGTTCGAGCTGCGCCGGATCTTGAAGTTCTCTCCCGGATGAATCCGGGAGATTCTCCCCTGGATCGCTCCGGGGAGTTTGACAGGTCATGCCTGTCCGGCGACGATCCTCCCGGCCGCCGGAGCAAGTTCGAGACCCACTCGGGTTGTTGGGGATTTGGCTGTCATCCCCGACGATGCACTGAGCGCACCAGAAGCATTACGGAGCGATGCAGTACTTTCGGCGGTAGCCGGGACGCCTTCGCGAACGCCCCGATCGTCAGCAGCCCCATGCCCGCTCCCCCATTGCCCGCTCCTTCCTCGCACCGGGCGCCTCGCCCGGCACGGCCGATGCTGGGCCTTGCCCCAGGGGCAAGGTCAAGCCGTGACCGGGAGTTCCCGGGGGCCGCGCACCAACAGGCCGGGCCGGTAAGGGAGTTCCGCCGGGTCGGCGGCCAGGCGGAGGCCGGGCAGCGCCGTGAAGAGCTGTGGCAGGGCGATCGCCGCCTCCAGCCGGGCCAGGCGGGCGCCGAGGCAGAAGTGCGGGCCGTGGCCGAACGCCGCGTGGGGCGCGGGCCGTGCGCCGTCGGCCAGATGGCGGCCGGGCCGGAACGCGTCCGGGTCGGGGAAGTGCTCGGGGTCACGACTCGCCGCGGCGAGGACGACCAGGACCGAGTCCCCGGCCGGGATCACCGCTCCCCCGCCGAGGTCCACCTGCTCCGTGGTACGCCGCCATGTCGTCCCCTCCAGCGGGCTGGCGTGTCGCAGGGTCTCCTCCACCACGGCCGCCCAGCGCCGGGGGCCGCCCTCCCGGGCGGCGGCCAGTTCATCGGGGTGGGTGAGCAGCGACAGGGTGGCGGAGGCGAGGAGGTTCATCGTCGTCTCGTAGCCGGCGAACAGCAACAGGAAGGCCATGGCGAGCAGTTCGCCGTCGTCGAGGCCGCCCTCGCTCGCGTCGTGCACCAGCGTACTGAAGAGGTCGTCGCCCGGTGTGCGCCGCTTGCGGCCGATGAGTTCGGTGAAGTAGGCGTGGAGCCGGGTCCACGCGTCCTCGACCGCACCCGCCTCGAGTGCGTCGGCGGGCGATCCCACCCGGTACGTCCACGTCCGCAGGTCGTCCCGGTCGGCCTCCGGCACGCCCAGCACCTCGCCGATGACCAGCACCGGCAGGGGGAAGGCGAAGGCGTCCACCAGATCGGCACCACCCTCCCGTTCCAGGCGCCGCGTCAGCTCGGTCACCAGGCCGGCGGTCAGGGTCTCGATGCGCGGGCGCAGCGCGTCGACGCGGCGCGGGGTGAAGGCCGCGGTGGTGAGCCGGCGCAGCCGGGTGTGGTCGGGGGCGTCGGAGTTGAGCATGTGGCGGGCGAGGCAGCCGCGGGCGCGCTGCGCCGGGGAGTCGGGCTTGGGGCGGCCCGCGGCCTGAGGCGGGATGTTGGAGAAGCGGGGGTCGGCGAGGACGGTACGGGCCTGCCGGTAGCCGGTGACGAACCAGGCGTGCGTGCCGTTCGCCAGCGCCACTCGTGTCGCGGGTCCTCGGGCGCGCAGGCGGGCGTAGTACGGGTGGGGGTCGCGCGCGAAGGCGGGATCGGCGGGGTTCAGGGGCTCGGGCACCCGATCATCCTCACCGATCACGGGCTCGCGGGGACCGCCGGGACCGTGCAGCGCTGCCGGGGCCGTCCTGTGCGGTTCCTACAACTCGCGGTCGGCGGCGGGCCAGAGCAGGCGGGTCGCCAGGACGGCGATGCACCCGCCCACCAGGTTCGCGGCGACGCGGACGGCCACGGCGTACCAGGGCAGGGGTTTGTCGAAGTCGGAGAGGAGCAGGAGCAGCAGCGGGGAGGCGATTGCCCAGTACGCGTAGTTGGCGGGGCGGAAGGCGTAGGCCGCGGCGCCGGTCACGCCGACGACGGCTGCCACGACCGCCGGTCCGGGGCGGGGCAGCAGCACCGCCGCGGTGACCACCCCGCCCAGGCTGTTGCCCAGCAGCCGTTTCCGCGACTTGACCCGGGTCTCCTCGCGGGTGGGCCGCAGGGTCAGGAGCAGCGAGGTGACCAGCCAGTGTCCTTCGCCCCACAGCGAGCCCTGCCATCCGGTCAGCGCGGTGGCGCCGCCGACCAGGACGCCGAGCCGGGTCGCGTGGCGGACATCCCCTGGGGTGGGTGGTTCCTGTCGCACCGGTGGGACGGGGCGGTGGTGGCGGGGCAGGAGCAGGGCCGCCGTCCATGCGCAGCCGGTCAGTTGGAGGAGCCCGGGCACCGCTTGTGTGCTGCCGGTGCCCGTGATGCCGACGAGCAGGACGGCGAGGGCGCCCGTGGTGCCCACGCGGGGCAGCAGTGCTCCGGCGAGGGCGGTGACGGCCACGCCGGGTGCCAGGGCCGCCACCCCGGTTCCGGCCAGGGCCGTGTAGACGCCCGCGGCGGTGATCCACAGGGCGCGGGCCGCCAGGCGGCGCGCCCGCTCGGCGAGTCCGGCACCGGCCGGGAGGGGCATCGCCATCAGCACCGCGGGCAGCGCGACGGACGCGCCCATGCCGGGGTGCCCGGTGCGGATGCCGGCCACAAGCGGACCGGCCAGGGCCACGCCCGCCGCGATGCCGTCGGCGTACCGGGGCCGGCCTTGCGGGCGCAGGAGGTCCGCGAGGGTGCCGGGCATGGGCTAGCGGTCCCGGGCCGGTGCCGCGGCGGTGTTGGGCAGCCGGACCTCTACGGTCGTCGGGCCGCCGGGCGCGCTGTCGACGTCGAAGCGGCCGCCTGCGCTTTCGACGCGGACGTAGTGGCTGGTCAGTCCGACGTGTCCGGCGCGCAGCCGCTGTCCGAGAATCCGTGGGTCGAAGCCGGTGCCGTTGTCACGGATGGTCAGCAGGGTCTCGTCGCCGTCCGTGGCCAGGCTCACCCATACCTCGGTGGCGTGGGCGTGCTTGACCACGTTGCCGAGCAGTTCGCGGGCCGCCGAGTAGAGCAGGGAGTCGTGGCCGGTGCGGTCGGACAGGTGCACGTCGTAGTGGACGGTGAAGCCACCGCGCCGGGCGAACCGCTCCCCGGCGGCCTCGAGGGCGGCGCCCAGCCCGGCGGCCTGGAGGACCTGCGGGTGGAGGTCGAAGATGGCCTCGCGGAGCTCCGCGACCGTTGCGCGGATGCCGCTCTCGGCACGGGTGAGAGCGTCGGAGGGGGCGTTCCCCTCGAGCTCCTCCCCGGCCTCCTCGAGGTCGTGCAGGACGGCGAGCAGGTTCTGGACGGCTCCGTCGTGCAGGGCGTCGGCGAGTTGTGCGCGCTCGCGGGTCTCGGCGTCCAGGGCGTCGTCCAGCAACAGCTCGCGGGTGTCGAGGAGTTCGCCGACGCGCCGGGTGCGCTGGGCGAGGAGCCAGGCGATCACGACGGAGGCCGCGACGGTCCACAGCAGGTACGCCTCGTCCACGGTGACGGGCCAGGCCTCGTCGATGCAGGACGGCGAGCAGGCCGGCAGTGACATCACGGTGTAGCCGGCCATGCACACCACGCCGAACACCGCGGTGACCCTGGGCAGTTGCCACAGGACGGTGGCCATGGGCCACATGAAGTAGGCGTAGCGGACCGGGGAGGAGTGGCCTCCGGAGGCCGCCGCCAGCGCGGTGATCAGGGTGAGATCGACGGCGAGCGCGACGGCGGCGCTGGGTACGCCGGTCACCGGGTGGCGGTGGACCCATACGAGCCGTCCGACGGACCAGAGGAGGTAGAGGCCGAGCAGGCCGTGGAACCAGTCGGCGGCGTAGAAGACGGCCGTGGGCTGTTCTCCCGCGAACAGGAGCGGGACGATCATGAGGAGTCTGACCCAGGCGACACTGCGGGACGACTGCGCGACCATGTCGCGCGTCCGTTCCTCGCGCCATCGCGTGGTCATGACCACGGCCTTTGCGGGCACAGCACGTCTGTGACATTAGACGAGGCCGGGCCCGCCGGCCTGCGGCGCGGGGCCGTCAGTGGGCGTGCGGCCCCCGGTGGTGCACGGTGCCGTGCGGCTCCTCGCAGTGCCGGTCCGCCCGGCTACCCGCACCGACGCCGACAAGGACGTCGTCGGCGTGGTCGACCTGGAGCGTCGTGTGCGTGATCCCGTACTCGTCGCGCAGGGTGTCCTGCAAGGTTTGGCGCACCGCGTGGCAGTCGTCGCCGGGCTCGGCCAGGACGTGGGCGGACAGCACCACGTCGCCCGAGGTGATCTCCCAGACGTGGAGGTCGTGCACCTCCACCACGCCGTCCTGCTCGGCCATCCGGTCGCCGACGGCGTCCGGGTGCACCCCGGAGGGGGCGGCCTCGAGGAAGATCCGTCCGGCGGCCCGGACCAGGGACAGGCCGGAGCGCACCATCAGCGCGACCACCACGAGCGAGGCGATGGCGTCGGCCCGGGCGAAGCCGGTGAACACCACGACCGCGCCGGCCACGGCGGTGGCGATGAAGGCGTAGAGGTCGGTGATGATGTGCTGGAACGCGCCCTCGACGTTCAGGGAGGAGCGGTTGGCCTTCGACATGCACCACGCGGCGGCGATGTTCACGGCCACTCCGGTCAGTGCGGTCGTCAGCACCAGCGTGCCCTGGACCTCCGGCGGGTTCACCAGCCGCTGCACGGATTCGTAGGCCAGCCAGACGGAAAGCAGCAGCAGGGTCAGGCCGTTGGCCTGGGCGGAGAGAATTTCCGCCCGCTTCAGGCCATAGGTGTAGGTGCCCCGGGCCGGCCGTGCGGCGAGCTTCATGGCGACCAGTGCCAGCACGATGGATGCCGCGTCGGACAGCATGTGCGCCGCGTCCGACATCAGTGCCAGCGAATGCGCGGCAATACCGACGATGACTTCCACCGCCATATACGTGACGATGAGCCCCAGGGCGATCGACAGCCATCGGCGGTCCGCGTCCTTGGCCACGCCATGGCTGTGAGCATGGCCGTGGCCATGGCCACCATGGTCGTGATCGTGGGCGTGATCATGCCCGTGCTGGTGTTGCGCATGGTTTTCACCGTCGGCATGAGCGCGCCACAGTTTCACGAAGACCCCCATCGAGTCACGAATGAACAGAGGGAAGTGAAGCGCATGTGGGCGGGATTATCAAAGGCTGCAATGGAGACGATTATCAATAACAGGCCCCGGTGAATACGGTTATCGATATCCGCCTCTAATGCCGTCTTATGGCGCGTCATCGGACGGCCGGATCCGGGCGTGGACCGCGGCGCCCGTGCCCGTACCGAGCACGGCTCCGCAGTGCCGCAGCACGCCGATCGCCGCGGTGTTGCCGGCCGTGGTCTCGGCGAGCACGGTGTGCACGCCCGCGCGGACCGCCTCGGCCAGCAGTGCCCGCAGCGCCTGGGTGCCGATGCCCTTGCCCCGGGCCGTGCGCGCGAGCCACATGCCGGTCTCCGCCGTGCCCTCGGCTTCGCGCCGGGACAGCCGCACCATGCCCACGACCGCTCCGTCGGCCTCGATCGCATACGCGACCGTGTGGTGCACTCCGCACAGCCCCGGGTAGCGGGCGCGGTGGAAGCGGCGGAACGCGGCGCGCCGGTCCGCCGTCCAGCCGGGTGGGCCGTCCACCGGCGGCATCACTTCCTCGGGTGCGGCATCCGCGACGGCCACCGCGAGCAGTGCCTCGAGTACGTCCTCCCCGACGGGCGTCAACCGCACCACCACGAGCCAACTCCTCCGCCCAGTAATATCCGGCCATGACCGATGAGAGTCACCCGTGCCTACGACTACGCCCCGATCTGGTCACGTGAAGAACTGCTGACGCCCCTCCGGTTCAAGACGCGGTGATGTCCTGCTTGATGACGCGCTCCACGTTCCGTTCCGCCAGCGCCGTGATGGTGACGAAGGGGTTGACGCCGATGCTGCCGGGGATGAGGGAGCCGTCGGTCACGTAGAGGTTCTTGTATCCGGAGACGCGGCCGTAGCCGTCGGTGGCCTTGCCCAGGACGCAGCCGCCGAGCGGGTGGTAGCAGAAGTCGTCGGCGAAGTTCTTGGCCTTGCCGCCGAAGAGGTCGTAGCGGTAGATGGTCGTGCACGCCTTGTTGATCCGGTCGAACAGGGACTTGGCGGCGTTGACGGCGGGGGCGTTCTGGTCCCGGGTCCAGCGGAGGTTCATCCGGTCGCGGGCGGCGTCGTAGACGAAGGTGCCGCGCTCGGGGTTCTTGGTGATGGCCAGGTAGAGGCTGACCCAGGTCTCCACGCCCGCCGGCATGGGGGCGATCTCGGCGAAGACGGGGTTGTCGCGGTTGTCCCAGTCGTCGATGCCGAGGGCGGGGATGGAGGACTGGTGGGAGCCGGTGGGGTTCCATATGTGGTTGGCGCGGGCGGTCATGATGTTGCCGTTGGGGCCCCAGCCGGCGCCGATCTCGGAGTTGAGGTCGGGCAGGTCGCCGGTCTCCCGGGCGCGGAGCAGCAGTTCGGTGGTGCCGAGACTGCCGGCGCCGAGGAAGAGGTGGCGGCAGCCGATCTCCTTGGTGGCCAGCAGGCGGCCGTTGGCGTCCTTCTGTTCCACCGTCAGGACATAGCCGCCACCCTTCTGCTGGCGGATTCGCTTCACCTGGTGGAGCGTCTCGATGGTGACCTTGCCGGTGCCGAGGGCGGCCGCCAGGTAGGTCTTGTCGAGGCTCATCTTCCCGTGGTTGTTGCCGTAGATGACCTCGGTGGCCAGCGCGGACTTCGGCACCTCGCCGGCGGCCTCGCGCCGCATGTAGTCCCAGTCGTAGACGTTGGGGACGAATACGGTGCCGAGACCGGCCTTGCCGGCCTGATCACGGGAGACGCGGGCGAACTTGTACCACTCGGTGTCCTCGAACCAGCCGTGGTCGATGTGGTTGACCCGGAGCATGGTGTTGGCGCGCGGGAAGTACTGGTTGTACATCTCCGCGGCGTCGACCTGCGGCAGGACCTCCTCGAAGTACCCGCGGCGGGGCGTCACGGCCATGCCGCCGTTGACGAGGGAGCCGCCGCCGACGCCGCGTCCCACGTAGACGGACATCTGGTCGAAGTTCACACGGTCCAGCACGCCCGCGTAGGGGTCGATGTTCTTGTTGACCAGGTCGAGCCAGAGGAAGCTGCCGAGCGGGGCCTCGGTGCGGTTCTTGAACCAGCTGGAGCGCTTGTCGGGGCTGAGCATGTTGCAGAAGATGTTGCCGTCCGGGCCGGGCTGGTTCCACAGCTGGCCCATTTCCAGCATCAGTGTGGGGATCCCCGCCTCGCCGAGGCGCAGCGCGGAGACGGCCGCGCCGTAGCCGGTGCCGATCACGACGGCGGGGACGAACGTCCCGCTGTCGCCGTCGGCCGTGGCGGGGGCGGCGCCGATCGTGGTCTGGCCGGCGAGTGCGGCGGCACCCAGGGCCGCCAGACCGAGCAGGCGGCGGCGCGACAGATGCTGGTGAGCTACCACGCGGTTTTCTCCTGAACTTCCGGGTAGGGAAAGGTGGTTGAGGGGCCGGCGGACGACACGGCCGGAAGCGGCCGGGAAGGCGTTGCGCTGCGACCCGGCCCGGAAGGGACGCTATGGACACCGCGCGAAGACTGTCAACGCGATCCGGACCGGGCGGGCTAACCCTGTGGCTGCCGGCCCGAGGGTTCGGTTACCTCGGGTAGGGGCGTACTTCGGTTCGGTACGGTACGAGCCGTTCCGGCCGGGTACACCGCTCAGCCGACCGTGGCATCGGGCAGCAGGGGGGCCAAGGCGGCCAGTTCCGTCCGTCCGGTGACGTCGAGCTTGCGGTAGACGCGGGTGAGGTGCTTCTCCACCGCGCGCGAACTCACCTCCAGCCGCTCGGCGATGTCCTTGTTGGACACGCCGTGGGCGGCGAGCCCGGCGACCCGGCGTTCGGCCCGGGTGAGCGCCGCCATCGCCACCGAGGTCCGGGAACCCGCCGAGTCGGCGAGGTCCCGGCGTGCCCGGTCGGCGATCCACGGCACTCCGCAGTCGAGGGCCCGGTCGCGGGCCCGGCACAGACGGCTCTCCCCTTCGGCATACCGGTCGGCGTCCAACAGCCTTCGTCCGAGGAGCAGTTCGGTGCGCGCCGCCTCCATGGCATTCACGGAACCCTCCAGCGTGTCGGCGGACTCGCGCAGCAGCTCGATGCCCTGCTCCCCCGCCGTGAGCACGCCCCTGGTCCGCAGGGCGCGGCCGATGGCGGCCGGGGTGCCCCAGGCGACGGCCCGTTCATACTCCTCGTCGGCGAGGTTGTGGGCCGGCTCGGGCCGGCCCAGCCGGTGGTACAGGCCGGCCGCCCAGGTCCTCCAGGGGGCCAGGGCGGGGTTGCGCCAGTCGGCGCGTTCGGCCGAGCGGCCCCAGTCGAGGACGTACTCCAGGGCCGTGGCCGGGTCTCCCTCGACCGCCGCGACGGAGGCCCTGAGCAGTTGCAGGGGGGACGGCCGGTAGTCGTGCTCGGCGACCTCGCGGCGCTGGGCGAGCAGCCGCCGGGTCAGCGCGGTGTCCCTGCTGTGGACGGCGACCGCGACAAGGGCGGTCATGGAGGTCAGCGTGGCCCACTCCATGGCGCCGAGGGCGACCGCCTCCTCGGCGTGGGCCCTGGCGTCCCGCAGCCGGCCCCGGGCCAGCTGGACATGGGCGAGCTCGGCGGCGATCACCGCTCGGGGGACGGGGGCGCCGTCCCGGGCGGCACTCTCCCGCGCGGTGGCCAGCCAGGGGCCGATGGCGTCCAGCGACTCCGCGGCCGCCAGGACGGCGCACAGGAGGGTCAGCGCGGTGTGGACGTGGCCGGGGGCCGCGGGTTCGTGCTGGAGGACGCGGTTGGCCTGGAACGCGGCCTCGGCAGCGGTCATCCCCTGGGTCACGGCGGCGCCGTGCAGCAGTACGGCGACGAGTTCGCGTTCGGCGGCGGTGCGCATCGGGGGCATGCCGCCCAGACGCCGTAATCGGCCGGCGCTCCGCCCGATGTCGCCGGGGCCCGCCACGGCGATGTGGCGCAACCGGGCCTCCAGGCGCAGGGCCGCCTGGCGTTCGGCACCGGTGAGGAGATCCGGCTCGCCCAGGCCGGCGGCCGCCTTCGCGACGGTGTCGATGACCGACGGGGGACAACTGCCGAGCAGGAAGGGCGGGATGCGGGCGGCGGCGAGGGCCTGCCCGGCGGGGGTGGGGAGCAGGATCAGGGCCTGGGAGAGGTGGCGTACGGCGGCCGGCGGGTCGACGTCGCGCTCGGCCGTGGCCAGGTCGAGCAACAGGGCGGCCCGGTCGGCGCCGGACGACGGGCTGCCGAGCAGGGCGCGGCGCAGATAGCGGGCCGCCTCCTGGAGGGCGCCGCGCCGCAGGGCGGCGGTCGCGGCAGTCCGCAGGACCTCGGCGGCCCAGCCGTCGTGGCCCGAGGTGACGGCGAGGAGCTGGGCGGCGACCCGTTCGGCCGGGAGGCCGCCGCTGTACAGCAGCCGGGCGGCGCGCAGGTGGATGTCCTCGTGTTCCGCAGGGGTCATCGACTCCTCGGCGGCCTCCCGTACGGACGGGTGGACGAAGCGCGGTGCGGGGCCCTCGGCCAGCAGGCCGAGGCGGCGCAGGCAGCGGGCGGCCTCCTCGGCTCCGACGGTGTCGAGTCCGGCGAGCGGGCCGGCCAGTTCGAGGCCGTCCTCCTCGTCGAGGACGGCCAGTGCCCTGGCGAGCTGGCGTACCGGTGCGGGCTGGGAGCGCAGGGCGACGGCGAGGCGCTCGGGCAGCGCCACGGGCCGGTGGACCGGCCCGTCGGGGGCGAGGGCGGTGAGCGCGGCGACGGCGAACAGGGGGTTGCCGCCCGACGCCTGGTGGCAGGCGTCGGTCAGCGCGGGGTCGCCGGGGCGGCCCAGGCGGTCGGCGACCAGGCGTGCGAGGGCCTCCGGGGGCAGCGGGGCCAGGTGGAGGAGGGGGGCGGCGTGTTCGACGAGCGCCCGTACCCCCGGCGTGTCCGCGCCCGGCTCGCCCTCCCGTACGCCGACCGCCAGGACGGCGCGCATGCCTGGCAGCCGCTGGGCGAGGCCGCCGAGCCAGCGCAGGGAGAGCGGGTCGGCCCACTGGACGTCGTCCACGAGGATCAACAGAGGCTGTTCCCGGGCGCGTTCGGCGACGAGGCCGAGGAGGTCGGTGAAGCGGTCCGGGCCGGGGACGGGGTCGAGGGGCCCGCAGCCCGGGAGCGGGTCGAGGAGCTGACTCACGACGCCCATGGGGAAGTCCTGTTCCTGCGGGGCGCAGCCGGCGGTCAGGACGTGCAGGCCGTGCGGCGCGGCGAGCGCGGGCAGCCGGCGCAGCAGAGCGGTCTTGCCGATGCCGATGCCGCCGGTCACGGCCAGCAGGCGGCCGTCGCCCCGGTGTGCGGCGTCCATCGCCGCGGTGATCAGGGCGAGTTCGCGTTCTCGGCCGCGCAGGGGGGTCATGGTCTCGCTTTCGGTCGGTGCCGCAGCGCGGCGGCCAGTTCGGGCCGGCCCTGGATGCCCAGCTTGCGGTAGGTCTTGGTCAGATGGAGTTCGACGGTGCGCGGGGTGACCGCCAGTGCGGCGGCGATGGCCCTGCTGGGCAGGCCGTCGGCGGCCATGACGGCCACCCGCAGTTCGGCGCGGGTCAGTTCGCGCCGGTCCGCCGGTCGGGCGGCGGGCGGCGTATCGCCGCGGGCCCGGGCGCCGGGGCCGTCCGGGGCCCGTACGGGGGGCTGTTCCCGGGCGGACGGGGCGGGGTCCGCGAGCCTATCGCTCGCCGCGGCGGCGGCACAACGCCAGGGCAGGAAGGCGGGGTTGGTCACCTGCCGGGCGAGCAGCCTGCGGCCGCACTCCAGCAGATCGGCCAGGGCCTCCTCCCGGTGGCCGCGCGCCAGGCGGGTGCGACCCCGGGCGTAGTACAGAAGGGCTCCGGAGAGCCCGGCCGCGTTGCGGACCGGGTCGGCGCGGTCCAGCAGCCGCTCGGCCGCGTCCGGTTCGCCCTGTTCCAGCCGTATCAATGCCGCGAGGCCGGTCAGGCCCGGGGCGAGGAACGGGGGCCGGCGGTCGCCGGGCAGGGTCTCCCGGACCCGGTCCAGCGCCTCCGACGCGGCGTCGGGTCGTCCCCGGTCCAGTTCGGCGAGGCCGGTGACGAGGAGGGCGAGCCCGGCGACCTGGCGGGCGTCCGCGTGCCGGGCCCGCACCACCACGGTGTCGAGGACGGTACGGGCCTCGTCGTGGTCGCCGCCGAGCACCAGCGCGTGGGCGGCCGCCACCCGGAGGAGCAGCGGCGCGGCGGGGCGGGCGTCGGGCGCGAGGGCGGTACGGGCCAGTCGGCGGGCCAGGCCGGGGTCCCGGCCGCGAAGGGCGGTGCGCCAGGCCGCGGCCGCGGCCTCCGCCGCGTCGGTGGGCCGGGCCGGCAGCGGGGGGACCGGGGGGTGGTCGAGCCCGTCGGCGGTCTCCGGCTCGCTCTGTTCGGCGAGCCAGTACAGGGCGCGCAGGGCCCTCGCGGACTCGCCGTCCGGTGCGGCGCGCCCGGCGGCCCGGGCGATCAGTGGCTGGGCGGAGGCCATGTCGCCGCTGATCACCAGGGATTCGGCGGCCTGCACCCAGGCGGGTCCGGCGGTGCCGCCGCCGTCCGTGAGCAGGGCCTGGCGCAGGTGCCGGCCGGCCGCGGCCGGGTCGGCGGGGAGGACGGCGGCCGAGAGTTCGGTCAGCAGCTCGACGCGCCGCTCGGGCGGCACCGGTTCGCGCAGGGCGCGGTGGAGCAGCCGGGCGGCCTCGTCCGGCCGGCCGACGGCGCGGAGCCGGGCGGCCTCGCCGCGCAGCAGGCCGGCGGCCCAGGTGTCGTCGGTGGGCGGCGCGTTCAGCAGCATGCGGGCCACCAGGGCATCGGGGGCGGCGGTCCGGTACGCCCAGGCGGCGGCGCGGGCGTGGAGTTCCTCGCGGTTCCGGACGCCCATGCCGGCCAGGACGGTCCCGGCGGCCGCCGGGTGCCGGAAGGCGGGCCGGTCGCCGGGGACGAGCAGGCCGGTGCCGGCGAGCCGGCCGAGGGCGCGGGCCGGGCGCGCCCCGGCGAGAGCGGTGATCATGGAGTGGGTGCAGTCTGGCCCGGCGGCCGCGACGACGCGCAGGACGTCGCGGAGGTCCGGGGGCAGCACGGCGAGGATGTGCCCGGCGCGCTGCCGGACGGCCTCCTCGGCGCAGTCGGCGAGTTGGGGCACGTGGTCGGCGGTCGGCCGCCATCCGTGCCGGGCGAACCGGCTGATGACCGAGCGCAGCAGGGCGGGGTTCCCGCCGGCGGCCCGGGCCGCCGCCGCCCGGAACGCCGGGTCGCCCGGGACGGTCCACGCACCGTCCAGGATCCGGCCGACGACCGCGTCCGGCAGCGGGCCGAGGGGGAGGACGTACCGGGCCACGGCGTCCTCGTCGTCCAGCGGGCAGGCGGTGATGTGGTCGTCCGGGCCGGCGGGCAGGGCGTCGCTGCGGGCGGTGAGGAACATCAGGGAAGTGCCCGCGAGGCGCCGGGCGAGGCTCTGCAACCAGCGCAGCGACGCCCGGTCGGCCCACTGGACGTCGTCGACGACGAGCAGCAGCGGCCCGGTGCGGGCGGCGGCGAGGACGTCCCGGCACAGGGCGGCCCGGTCGAGGACCCGCGAGTCCCCCGCGCCCCGGCCGCCGCGCGTCAGGGCGTTGTGCAGTTGTACGGCGAGACCGAGGGGCGGGCCGGGGTCCTCCGGGCACGCCTGGACGGCGATCGCCCGGACACCGGCCTGTCCGGCCAGGGCCACCGCGCGGTCCAGCAGGGCGCTGCGCCCGATGCCGGGCGGACCGCCCACCTCGGCGAGCACGGGCCGGCCCCGGCGGAGGCGGCGCAACGCGGCGGAGAGCAGCGCCTCTTCCGGCTCGCGGCCGGGGAGGGGTGGGCCGTCCGGGGTGGCGGCGGGCGTACGGTCGGTGCCGGGCGAACCGTCACCGCCGGGCCGCGGCCCGCTCATCAGCCCGCCGCCAGGAGGCCGGCCGGCGGGATGCCGTCGGGGAGTTCGGCGCGGCCGCGGACGTCGAGTTTGCGGTAGACGTTGGTCAGGTGCATCTCCACGGTGCGGGTGGCGATGAACAGCACCTCGGCGATCTTCTTGTTGCTCGCTCCGCCGCACGCCAGCGCGGCCACGCGGCGCTCGCTGTCGGTGAGGGAGTCGAGCGGGTTCGCGGCGAGCTGCGGCATCCGTCCGCCGGCGGTGATCAGCGCCTTGCGGGCGGTGGCGGCGAGCAGGTGGTAGCCGCTGTGCCTGGCCCGTTCGATGACGCGGCGCAGATGGCGGCGGGCGCCGTCGGCGTCGCCGTGGAGCAGCAGTTCGTGGCCGAGCTGGTATTCGGCCTTGGCGAGTTCCAGGCGGGCCGGCGAGGCGGCCAGGGAGTCCACCGCGTCGCCGAGCAGCCGCAGCCGGGTCCGGCCCTCGGCGACGCAGGCGGCGGCGAGCAGGCCGAGGCCGAGGGCCCGGGGGGTGCCCCAGCGCCGTACGTCCGCCCGGGTCCGTTCGACGACCTCGGCGGCCTCGGCGGTCCGGCCGAGGCGGACCAGGGTGGTGGTGGCGGACAGCCACCAGGGGACCAGGACCGGGTTGGCCACGCCGGCCTCCGCCAGGCTGCTGCCGCACCGCAGCCACGCCGCCACGGCGCCCTCCAGATCGCCTTGTTGGCGCAGTGCCCGGCCCCGGACGAAGAGGTAGTGGTGCCACTCGAAGATGCGGCGTTCGAGCAGGGCGTCGGTGCGCACGACCTGGTCGAGTACGCGGCATGCCTCGGCGGTCCGGTCGGCGGAGAGCAGCGAACCGCTCAGGGCGAGCTGGGCCGTGGGCACGGGTTCGCCCGGGAAGGACCGCTCGGCGAGCGCGAGGGCGGCCCGTGCGTGCCGCAGCCCGCCGCCGATGTCGCCGGCGTCGTGGAGGGTGAGGGACCAGGAGGCCAGCGCCCCGACCCGGATCCAGGCGCCGTGCGGCGCGAGGCCGCCGGCGCAGGCGCGTTCCAGGCCGGTCAGGGCCTCGTCGGTGGCGTCCGCCAGGCCGAGGACTGTGGCGGCGCCGACGCCCCACCAGCCGACGGAGGCGGCCTCCTCGACGCGCAACGCCGTGCGGGCGAGCGCGGCGGCCTCCTCGGCCGGTCTGCCCTCCAGGCAGGCCATGGTGCTCATGGCGGCCAGGAGCTGGCGCTCGGCGGGGCTGTCGCCGCGCGGCTGCCGCCAGGCGCGGGCCCGTTCGCGGGCCACGGGCATGGCCGTCCTGTCGTTGACGGCGGCGACCAGCAGGGTCGAGGCGACGGTGGCGCGGAGTTCGTCGTCGGCGTCCGGGCCCGCGTCGAGGCCGTCCAGGACGTCGCCGAGCGTGCGGGCGGCGTCGGCGGCCTGGTGGGTGCCGACGGCCGAGATGCCGTACTCCACGGCGATGGCGGCCTTCTCCCGGATGTCCGCGGCGGCGGCGAGGGCCTCGCGCAGGTGCTCCAGGGCGGCGGCCGGGGCGATGTTGGCGCAGGCGCGCGCCAATTCCCGGTGCACGTCCTTGCGTTCGTCCGCCGTCAGTCGTGTCTTCAGGGCGCTCCGGAGGCAGACGGCCACGAACTCGGTGGCGATCCCGCCGGGTGCCTCGGCGATGGCATCGCGGAGCACGGCGAGCATCCAGGGTTCGTCGACGCGTTTCAGATGGAGGAGTTGGCCGACGATGTCGGCGGCCGGCCGGCCGGCGTCGTTCAGCAGCCGGGCGGCCCGGAGCCGCAGCTCGTGCAGGGTGTCATCCAGCATGCTGGTGAGGACGGCCCGACGGAAGCGGTTGCGCATCACCGCCCCGCGCGGCCCGGGGACCGCGGCCTCGAACCGGCGCAGCACGCCCAGCGCGGCCTCCACGTGCCGGCGCGAGACGCCGGACAGCATGCCCAGCAGGTCGGGGTCGGCCTGGCCGAGGACGGCCAGGGCGGTGGCCACCTGTCGTACGGGGTGCGGCTGGAGGGCCAGGAAGTCCGGGATCAGCGGGGCGAGGATGCCGTCGTGGACACCGCGCAGCCGGCGCACACCGTCGCGGTCGGGGCGGATCCCGGCCGTGCGCAGCCCGTCGAGCAGCCGGCCGAGCAGCAGCGGGTTGCCGCCGCAGATCTCCGCGCAGCGGCGGGCGAAGAGCGGGTCCACGGGCCCGCCCAGTGTCCGTTCGATCAGGCGGCCGGTGCCGGACTCGTTCATCGGTCCCAGTTCCAGCAGCGCACACCGGTCCTGGGCCAGCAGTTCGGCCAGGACGGCCGTGCCGGGGCCGTCGCTCTCCGCGCGCTGGGCGAGGAGGACGAGGAGGGGGTGCGCGGCAACGCGGCGCAGGACGAAGTCCAGGCAGCGCAGGGACGATTCGGCGCAGGACTGGGCGTCGTCGACGACGACGGCCAGCGGGCCGTCGGCGAGCAGCCGGAGGATCCGGCCGTGCAGCCGCCGGTGGTCCGCGTACGGATCGGCCGGCGAGCCCGGGAGTCCCGTCGGCAGGGGCCCGGCGGGGAGGGGCTGCACATCGGGGCCCCGGCCGGGCAAGGAGCCGATGGTGCGTACGGTGAAGCCGTCGGACCGCAGGCGGACGGTGACGGCGTCCAGCAGGCTGGTTCTGCCGATTCCGGCCGGGCCCCGGACCAGTACGGCCCGCGCGGCCCCCGCCCGGGCCAGGCCGGCCTGCCGCAGCAAGCTGTTCAGTTCGGCGGTTCGGCCGACCAGGCCCTGGAAGGACTCATGACGTGTCTGTGGGGTGACCGCCACAGTGTTCCCTTTCGCGAAGCCGGACGCGGTCCCGGAGGACGAGCGGGGCGCCGGCGGCCGGCCCGGGGGGCCGGTCTGCATGATCCAGTCGACACGACCCTAGGAAGAGCAACCCGCCGATTCCACACACCTTTGAGCCACAAGCGGACATTGTGGCCGGATTGCCGCCGCCCGTACCGGAGGGGCGGCGTCCGGGTCATTTCACGATGTCTCCGTCACTTCACGAAGTCCTCCACGACCTCGGGCGGCCAGGTGCCGACCTTGAGTACACCCATGGAATAGGCGCGGGAGACCAGCGCGGCGCGGTTGGGCACCTTCAACTTCCGCAGCAGACAGGTGACGTGGTACTCGACTCCCTGCCGGCTCAGATAGAGGCGCGAGGCCAGCGGGATGGTGGAGACGCCGGCGGCGATGCCCTCGAGAATGCGGGCGTCCATCTCGGAGAGGATCTTCTTCCGGCTGGTGACCACGCGCGCCTCCTCGGCGTCCCGGGTCGTGGGCATCATGACCAGGATCGCTGTCGTGCCGGGCAGGCCGCCGCGCACCGCGACCGCGGTGAGGGGAACAGTGAAAGCCGACTCCTCCTCGGAGCCCGCGGTGATGACGGGGGTGACGAAGCGCTGGCGCCTGCCTTCCAGTAAGTGGGAGAACTGCCGCATCAGCGGCTGCTGGACGCTCGGATGCACCACGTCGCGGATGCTGCGGCCGCACAGTTCCTCGGACGAGCCGTTGAACTGCCGGAAGAACTCCTGGTTCGCCTGCTGGATGGTCAGGGCCGCGTCGAGACTCGCCATACACATGCCTGACTGGTCGGGCTGCTGGTGTGCGCCCACAGACCTGACCTGGCCCACCGGGTTGTCGTGCGCCGCGAGTCGGGTCGAATCAATTCGCATGGGGGGTGCATCCAACAAGGGGATATCCCTTTCATGAAGCTTCACGTGTGGAGCGAAAAACTTTTTGGAAGGCTAGTTAACTACTAGTCCAGGGGTCAACGACCGCCATGACGTGGATGCTTAAATCTGCGGCTCCGCCGAAAAAGTTCGGTACCCGGCTCGCAGCTTCGGTGACCCGGTTCGGATCCGAATCACGCCAATGTCCGAAACTTTTACGCCACTCCCGGGGCGGGATTTCACTCTCCGAACACGGACGGCCACGCCACGTCAGGAAGCCGGATCGAGGGCGACGAATTCATGGGCGCCGGGCCGGGACGGCATGGCTATTGAAAAATGCCCCGTCACCGCACTCGATTCACCCTCGGAATACGCGCCGCACCCGGTCGCGGTGTTCGCGACAAAAACGCGTCAAGCATTTCCACGGCGCGCGGGAACGCGTGCCGGCCGCCGTCGGGGCGCCCGGCACCCGGCGTGACAGCCACCGCGCGCGAGGGAGCGGGCGGCGGAGTCTAAGGATTTCCCGGCATCCGGCGTGAGATCAAAGGTGAGTACGTCGGCCGCCCCGCACCGGACGTGTTCGACGTGCCTGCCTGCCACCGCTGAAAGGGAACCCATGGACTCCGCCCGACGGCCGATCCTCTTCGTCAGCCTTCCGGAGAGCGGCCTGCTCAATCCGATGCTCGTGCTGGCGGGCGAGCTGTCCCGCCAAGGGGTGGAGGACCTCTGGTTCGCCACCGACGAACCTCGGCGCGACGACGTCAAGAGGATCGGGGAGGGCGGCTCGCCGGTGGAGTTCGCCTCCCTGGGCGAGGTCATCCCCGAACTGTCGGCCGTGACCTGGGACGACCGGATCTACCGCGAGGTCACCCAGTCCTCACGCTTCAAGGCCCACCGCGCGGTCATCCGGCACACCTACCGGCCCGACCTCCAGGCGGTGAAGTTCCGCCGGCTCGAAGCCGTGGTCGACGAGGTCCGGCCGAAGCTGATGGTCATCGAATCGATCAGCTCCTTCGCCGTCGAGCTGGCCATCGCGCGGAAGATCCCGTACGTGCTGAGCGTGCCGTTCCTGCCGAGCAACGTGCTGACGTCGCACACGCCCTTCGGGAAGAGCTACACCCCGAGGGGCTTCCCGGTCCCCCACACCGGGCTGCCGGTCAGGATGACCCTCGCCCAGCGCGTCAGCAACGAGCTGTTCAGGTTCAGGACCCTCGCGCTGTTCTGCACGCCCGGGATGGGCAGGGTCCTCGCGGCGGACAGCCGTCGGCGTACGGCACTCGGCCTCCCCTCGCTCGGACAGATGGCGAGGATCGAGAAGGCCGAGATGGTCCTGTGCAATTCGATCGCGGAGCTGGACTACCCCTTCGACGTCCCGGAGAAGATGCGGCTGGTGGGCACGATGGTCCCGCCGCTTCCGGAGGCCCCGGACGACGAGGACCTCTCGCACTGGCTGGACGCCCAGTCGTCCGTCGTCTACATAGGGCTCGGGACCATCACCCGGCTGACCCGGGCAGAGGTCGGCTCCATCGTGGAGGTCGCCCGCCGCCTGGAGGGCCGGCACCAGGTGCTGTGGAAGCTGTCCAGGGAGCAGCAGCGCCTGCTCCCGCCGGCGGAGTCGCTGCCGGCCAACCTCCGTATCGAGAGCTGGGTTCCCTCGCAGCACGACGTTCTCGCCCATCCGAACGTGAAGGTGTTCTTCACCCACGGCGGCGGCAACGGCTTCAACGAGGGCGTGTACTTCGGCAAACCGCTCGTGGTCCGGCCGCTGTGGGTGGACTGCTTCGACCAGGCCGTGCGCGGCCGGGACTTCGGCATCAGCCTGACCCTGGACCGGCCGCAGCACCTCTCCGTCGGCGACGTCGTCGACAAGCTCACCCGGGTGCTGGGCACCCCCTCCTTCCGCGAGAACGCGGAGCGGCTCAGCGCCCTGCAACACGCGGCGGGCGGCCGGGAGACCGCCGCCTCCCTGATCCTCGGGCTCCCGGCCCTGGCGTGAAGACGCCAGGGCACGCGGACCGCACGAGGCACCCGGACCATACGAGAAGGAAGCAACCGACGATGTCGTTCAAGTACCCCGTGTCCAGGCCCGCCCTGGACGGCAGAGAGCTGGAATACGTCACCGCCACCGTGGGCGACGGCTGGATATCGTCCCAAGGCCCCATGATCCAGCGCTTCGAACGGGCCTTCGCGGACTACAACGCGGTCGCGCACGGCGTCGCGTGTTCCTCCGGGACCGCCGCCCTGACGCTGGCCCTGCGGGCACTGGGGATCGGCCCGGGCGACGAGGTGATCGTCCCCGAGTTCACCATGGTGGCCTCCGCGTGGGCAGTCACCTACACCGGGGCGACGCCCGTCTTCGTGGACTGCGCGGACGACCTCAACATCGACGTCACCCTCATCGAGGAGAAGATCACCTCGCGGACGAAGGCCATCATGCCCGTCCACATCTACGGCCGGCGCTGCGACATGGACGCGATCATGGACATCGCGTTCCAGCACAACCTGCGGGTCGTCGAGGACTCCGCCGAGGCCCACGGCATCCGGCCGGTCGGCGACATCGCCTGCTACTCGCTCTTCGCCAACAAGATCATCACCTCGGGCGAGGGCGGCATCTGCCTCACCGACGACCCCAGGCTGGCCGGGCAGTTGGAGCACCTGCGCGCCATGGCCTTCACCCGGGACCACAGCTTCCTGCACAAGAAGGTCGCCTACAACTTCCGGATGACGGCCATGCAGGCCGCCGTCGCCCTGGGCCAGACCGAGCGGCTGGACGAGATCCTCGAGATCCGCCGCGCGATCGAGAAGCGCTACGACGAGGGCCTCGCCGACGTCCCCGGCATCACGCTGATGCCGCCGCGCGACGTGCTGTGGATGTACGACCTCCGGGCCGAACGCCGTGAGGAGCTACGGGCGTTCCTGGCCGACCAGTCCATCGAGACCCGGCTCTTCTTCAAGCCGATGAGCCGGCAGCCCATGTACTTCAGCCCCGACTGGCCCTCGCTCAACGCCAACGTCTTCGCCGAGGACGGGCTGTACCTGCCCACGCACACCGGACTGACCGCCGCCGACCAGGACTTCGTGATCGGCAAGGTCCGCGCGTTCTACGGCGTGGGCTGACCGGCCCGGCCAAGAGGGGAAATCCGCACATGACGCACACCGACCCGCTGGTGGTCGACTTTCCGCAGCGCAAGCCCGGCGCGCCCTTCCCGCCGCCCGACTACGCGGACTACCGGGAGCAGGAGGGGCTGGTCCTCACCCACGTGCCCAACGGCAACCGGGCCTGGCTGGTCACCCGGCACGAGGACGTACGTGCCGTCCTGACCAATCCCAAGATCAGCTCCAACCCGCAGCACAAGGGGTTCCCGACCGCCGGCACGACCCTGGGGGTGCCCAGCCAGGAGCAGATCCCGGGCTGGTTCGTGGGGATGGACTCCCCGGAGCACGACCGGTTCCGCAAGGCGCTCATCCCCGAGTTCACCGTCCGGCGGGTCCGGGCGATGCGGCCGGCGATCGAGAGCACGGTGGAGAAGCGCCTCGACGAGATGCTGGCCGCGGGCGACTCCGCCGATCTCGTCGCGGACTTCGCCCTGCCCATCCCCTCGCTGGTGATCTCGGCGCTGCTCGGAGTGCCGCCCGCCGACCGCGAGTTCTTCGAGTCCAGGACGCGCACCCTGGTCGCCATCCACGCCTCGACCGACCAGCAGCGGGAGGCCGCCGCCGCGGACCTCCTGCGGTACATCAAGCGGCTGGTGGCCATCAAGGAGAAGTGGCCCGCCGACGACCTGATCAGCCGGCTGCTGGCCAACGGCGCGATCGCCCCGCACGAGTTGTCGGGCGTGCTGATGCTGCTGCTCATCGCCGGCCACGAGACGACCGCCAACAACATCGCACTCGGTGTGGTCACGCTCCTCATGAACCCCGAGTGGATCGGCGACGACCGGGCCGTGGAGGAGACCCTGCGTTTCCACTCGGTCGCCGACCTGGTGTCCCTGCGGGTGGCGGTCGAGGACGTGGAGATCGCGGGACAGCTCGTCAAGGCGGGCGACGGCATCGTGCCGCTGGTCGCGGCGGCCAACCACGACGGGAACGCCTTCGAGTGCCCGCACATGTTCGACCCCGCCAGGTCCGCCCGCCACCATGTGGCCTTCGGCTACGGCGTGCACCAGTGTCTCGGGCAGAACCTGGTGCGGGTCGAGATGGAGATCGCCTACCGCAAGCTCTTCGAGCGCATCCCGACGCTCCGGCTCGACGTGCCGGAAGAAGGGCTGGCCTTCAAGCACGACGGCGTGCTGTACGGCCTGCACGAGCTGCCGGTCCGCTGGTAGCGGAACCCCTGCCCGCCGGACGCGCCTCCGGCCGTCCGGCGGGCCCCCATCCACCGCAGGAGAGACACCACCATGCGTATCACCGTCGACCCCGACCGCTGCGTGGGAGCGGGCCAGTGCGTGCTCACCGCGCCGGAGATCTTCGACCAGGACGAGGACGGGCTGGTCGCCCTCCTCGCCGCGCCCGGCACCGGCGACGCGGCCAAGGTCCGGCTGGCGGCCGGCCTCTGCCCGTCCCGGGCGATCACCGTGCACGAGGGCTGACGTCCGCCCCGGAGTGACCCGCCGGCCGCGTCCCCCAACCGATGAAAGCGCTCGAATCCGGGAGTGAAGGTGCCCGTCCAGACAGATGACTACACGAACGATCCGTCCGCCGAGCCCGTGGCCGTCATCGGCATGGCCTGCCGGCTGCCGGGCGGGGCCCACTCCCCCGAAGCCCTGTGGGAACTGCTCTCCGGCGAGGCCGACGCGATGTCCGGCTTCCCCGAGGACCGTGGCTGGAACCTCGGCCGCCTCTTCGGCGACGACCCCGACCGCCCCGGCACGACCTGCGCCCGCGAAGGCGGCTTCCTGCACGACGCGGGCCACTTCGACGCGGGCTTCTTCGGCTTCTCCGAGCAGGAGGCGACGGCGACCGACCCGCAGCAGCGCCTGCTCCTCGAAGCCGCCTGGGAGACCTTCGAACGGGCGGGCATCGACCCGACGACCCTGAAGGACACCCGCACCGGCGTGTTCACCGGCGCGTCCCACGGCGGCTACGCCGCCGACCCACCCGTGAACCACGGCGAGTTGGAGGGCATGCTGGCCACCGGGACCGCCGGGAGCGCGGTCTCCGGGCGCATCGCCCACACCTACGGGCTGGAGGGCCCCGCGCTGACGGTGGACACCGACTCCTCGTCCTCCCTCGTCGCCCTGCACCTGGCCTGCCGGTCCCTGCGGTCGGGCGAGTCCGCCCTCGCGCTGGCCGGCGGCGTCGCCGTCATGGCCTCACCGGCGCCCTTCGCACGGTTCTCCCGGCTGGGCGCGCTGTCCCCCGGCTCCCGCTCCCGGGCCTACGCGGACGCCGCCGACGGTTCGGCCTGGTCCGAGGGCGCGGGACTGCTCCTGCTGGAACGGCTCGGGGACGCCCGGCGCAACGGCCACCGCGTCCTGGCGCTCGTACGCGGTTCCGCCGTCAACCAGGACGGCGCCTCCGACGGGCTCACCGCGCCGAGCGGCCCAGCCCAACAGCGCGTCATCCACCAGGCCCTGGCGGACGCCCGGCTGGCACCGCGGGACGTCGACGCCGTGGAGGGCCACGGCGCCGGCACACCGCTCGGCGACACCGTGGAGATCCAGGCCCTCCTGGCCACGTACGGCAGGGATCGCCCCGACGGCCGGCCGCTGTGGCTGGGCTCGGTGAAGTCGAACCTCGGACACACCCAGGCCGCCGCGGGAGTCGTCGGGATCGTCAAGACGGTGCTCGCGATGCGCCACGGCCTGCTGCCCAGGACCCTGCACGTGGACGAGCCGTCGTCCCGGGCGGACCGGTCCGACGGCTCGGTGCGGGTGCTGGCCGAGGCCCGGCCCTGGCCCCGGGAGAACGGGCGTAAGCGCCGGGCAGGGGTGTCCTCCTTCGGGCTCACCGGCACCAACGCCCATGTGATCCTGGAGGAGGCACCGGCCGACGACGGCACGGACGGCACGCCCGCCGACGACGCCGACGACACGGCCGTGCCCTGGATCCTGTCCGCCCGCAGCCGGGCGGCGCTCCGCGCGCAGGCGCGACGGCTGGCCGAGCAGGTACGGGCCGACCCCGGGCTGTCCGCGCGGGACGTCGCCCACTCGCTGGCCGGCACGCGCGCGCTGCACGGCCACCGGGCCGTGATCAGCGGCTCCGGCCGCGCGGAACTGCTGTCCGCGGCCGCCGAGTTCGGCAGCGGCAAGCAGAGTTCCGCGGTCACCGTCGAGGACTCCTCGCCGGGCGGACTGGCCATCGTCTTCGCCGGCCAGGGCGGCCAGCGGTCCGGCATGGGGCGCCGGGCGGCCGAGGCGTTCCCCGTGTTCGACGCAGCGCTGCGCGACGTGTGCGCCACCATGGACACCCTGCTGGACCGGCCGCTCCTCTCGGTGATGTGGGCCGACCCCGACTCCGACGAGGCGGCCCTCCTCGAGGACAACTCCTACGCGCATCCCGCCCTGTTCGCCCTCCAGGTCGCCCTGTACCGGCTCTTCGAGTCCTGGGGCGTGGTCCCGGACCACCTGGCGGGACACTCGGCCGGCGAGACCACCGCCGTTCATGTGGCGGGCGGGCTCGGTCTCGAGGACGCCTGCACACTGGTGGTGGCCCGGGCCCGGCTGATCGACGCGTTGCCACCCGGCGGGGCGATGGTGGCGGCCCACGTCTCGGAGAGCGAAGCGGTGTCGTTCCTCGCCGGGTTGCCGGGACCCGTGTCGATCGGCGCCGTGAACGGGCCGTACTCCGTCGTGTTCTCGGGCGCCGAGACGGCGCTGGCCGTGGTCACGGACCGGCTCAATGCCGCCGGCCACAAGAACCGGCGGGTCGCGGACAACGGCGCCCACTCGCCGCTCATGGACCCCCTGCTGGAGGAGTTCGGCGCGGTCCTCCGCGGGCTGTCCTACGCCACGCCCGTCATCCCCGTCGTCTCGACCACCACCGGCAAGCACCTGACGGCCGAGGACGCCCACGACCCCGGCCACTGGCTGCGGCACGTACGGGAGTCGGTGCGGTTCAAGGACGCGATCGAGCGGCTCCGGGACGAACGCGTCACCGGTTTCCTGGAGTTGGGTCCTCATCCGGTGCTCACGCCGGCGATCGACGAATGCCTGGACCCCGCCGGCACCGGCTCCGGGGCCGCCATCGTGCCGAGCCTGCGCGTCGGTGAGAGCGAGCGGCACGCCGTGCTCACGGCCGTCGCCCGGATGCACGCCCACGGCGTTCCCGTCGACTGGAACGCGGTTCTGCCCGGGGCGCGCCCCGTTCCCCTGCCGACCTACGCGTTCCAGCGGCGGCGGTTCTGGCTGGGGTCCGAGGCCGCCGGGAGCGACACGGCGGGCGCCGGGGACGAGCCCGTGGCCGACAACGAGCCGCCGGCCCTGGCCGACCGGCTGTCCGGCCTCGACGACCCCGCGCAGGACGCGCTCGTGCTGACCCTGGTCCTCACCGAGGTCTCGGCCGCCCTGGGCATCCAGGATCTGCGGAGCGACGAAGGCGGCCGGGCCTTCCTGGACATGGGGATCACCTCGGTGGGCGCGTTGGCGCTGCGCAGCAGGCTCGCGGCGGCCACGGGCGTACGGCTCCCGGCCACGCTCGTGTACGACCATCCCACGCCCGACGCCGTCGTCCGGCTCGTACGCGACCGGCTCGCGGTACCGGCCGCCGTCCGTGACACGGCTGCCGTGGTCGCCGAGCTGGAGTCCCTGCTCGCGGCCGGCGCGCCGGTCTCCGCGGACACGGCGGCGCGGCTGAAGGCGGTGGCGGCCCGTTGCCCGGCCGAGGCGCCCTCGGCCGGCGCGGACCGCCCGTCCCCGGCCGACGCGCTCGACCTGTCCTCGGCCAGCGACGACGACCTGTTCCGCCTGCTGGACGGGGCGGGGTGACACGCCCCGGTGGGGGCGGGCCCCACCGGGACACGACAGCCGCCGGGATCCCTTCCGCGCGGCACTCGGAACACTCATCTGCGGGAGAGATCAGCCATGAGCGGGCTCGTTTGGCCCACCGCTGCCCGGACGGCCGGGGACATCATGATCGAGGCGGACGGCGTCAGCAAGATCTTCGGTTCCTTGCGCGCCCTGGACTCGGTGAGTGTCTCCGCGCCCCGGGGAACCGTACTGGCCCTGCTCGGCCACAACGGCGCGGGCAAGACCACCCTCGTCAACGTCCTGACCGCCGCCCTGCCGCCCAGTTCGGGGCGAGCGGCGGTCGCCGGCTTCGACGTCACGCGCGAACCGCGCGAAATACGCAAACGCATCGGTCTCACCGGCCAGTTCGCCTCGGTCGACCCCCTGCTCTCGGGGCGGGACAACCTCGTCCTGCTGGCCCGGCTGCTCGGCGCGGGCCGCAGGCCGGCCCGGGCGAGGGCCGACGAGCTGCTGGAGCTGTTCGGCCTCCAGGACTTCGCGGAGCGCCGACCGGGCACGTACTCCGGCGGTCTGCGCCGGCGGCTCGACCTGGCCGCCTCCCTCGTCGGCCACCCGGACGTCATCTTCCTCGACGAGCCGACCACGGGCCTGGACCCGTCGAGCCGGCTGAACCTCTGGGAGATCGTGGAGGGGCTCGTCGCCGAGGGCACCACGGTTCTCCTCACGACCCAGTACCTCGACGAGGCGGACCGGCTCGCGGACTCCATCGCCGTGCTCTCCGCCGGCGCGGTGATCGCGAGCGGCACCTCCGCCGAGCTGAAGGCCACGGTGGGGCGGCGCACGGTGACGGTGACCCCGGATGCCGCGGCCGACCCGGCAGTGGCCTGCGAGGCCGTACGGCGGGCGGGCCTGGAGCCGGTGCCGGACCACGAGAACGGCACCATCGTCATCGTCATCGAGGCGTCGAAGGACGTCGCGGTCGTGATCCGGGCCCTGGACCAGGCGGGCATCGAGGCCACGGAGCTGTCGTTCGGGGAGCCGAGCCTCGACGACGTCTACCTCACGCTGGCCGACCGGGTCACCCGGCCCACGCCCCCCGCGTCGTGAACCGCCCTCGCGCCCTTGCGCCTTGCCCAGGCACGTCGTTCATCGAACAGATCGTGGAGACTCCATGACCGCACAAGTCATCGACACCACCGACTCGGCACCGTCGGCCCCGGGTTCCGCCCCGGGGCCGACGGCCGCATGGGACGGCTGTTCGATGTTCACCCAGATCCGTATCCTCACCGGCCGGTCGATGCGGGCGCTGGTGACCGATCCCGGCGTGGTCCTCTTCGGCCTGATCCAACCGGTGATCATCCTGTTCATGCTGACCCAGGTCTTCAGCGGGATGAGCAGGTCGGCCCACTTCCCCGAGGGGATCGGCTACCTCGACTTCGTCATGCCGGCGATCCTGGTGGACAACGCGGTGCAGTCCGCGATCCAGTCCGGGATCGGAGTGGTGGACGACCTCAAGAACGGTATGGTCGCCCGACTGCGCAGCCTCCCCATCCACCCCAGTTCGCTGTTGATCGCCCGCAGTCTGGCGAATCTGGTCCGCTCCACGGTCCAGGTCGCGATCATCTTCGTGCTGGCCGTCACCGTGCTCGGCTATTCCCCCCGGGGCGGCCCGGGGAAGCTCTTCGCCTCGGCCGGGCTGGCGCTCTTCATCACCTGGACCCTGGGGTGGGCGTTCATCGCCGCGGCCGCGTGGCTGCGACGGGCCGAGCCCATGCAGAACCTCGCTGTCATCGCGATCCTCCCCCTGATGTTCGCTTCGAGCGGCTACGTCCCGGTCGACGACCTGCCGATGTGGCTGCGCGTGGTCGCCCACGTCAATCCGCTGACGTACGCGATCGACGCGACGCGCTCGCTCGCGCTCGACATGCCCGGCACCGGGTCCGCCCTGATCGCGGTGCTCATCGGCAGCGTCATCGCCGTCGTGGGCGGTGTCCTCGCGGTGGTGGGCTTCCGCCGCCCGCTCTGAGCCGCCCCTCTCCTCCGCACGGCGAAGCGGCCCGTACCAGGATCGACTGGTACGGGCCGCTTCGTGGTGTCAGGACAGGCCGAGCTCGTTGTCGAGGAGGTCGAAGACCTCGTCGTCGGAGGCGGAGTCGAAGTCGAACTCCTCCTCGCCCTGGGAACCACCGCGCAGGGCGCCCCACTTGGACTTCAGCACCTCCAGGCGGCCCGCTATCTGCTCATGCAGCTCTTCCGGGACGTCGAGTCCGCCGAACGCCTTCTCCAGCCGGTCGAGTTCGCCCAGGAGCGCCTCCGGTCCGGAGGGCGACCCGGGGGCGACCAGGCCGTAGAGGTGGTCGAGGAGCTCCACGGGCGTCGGGTGGTCGAAGAGCAGCGTCGCAGGCAGCCGGACCCCGGTGAGGTCACCGATCCGGTTGCGGAACTCGACGGAGGTCAGCGAGTCGAAGCCGAGGTCCTGGAAAGCCCGGTCCGGGGCGATCCCCGCGGTCCCGTCGTGGCCCAGTACGACCGCGGTCTGTTCCCGGATGGCCTCCAGCACCATCTCGCGTCCCTCCGCCTCGGACAGCCCGGCCAGGCGCTGCGCGAAGCCGGACGCGGCCTCGGCCCCCGTACCGGCCGCCGCCTCGCGACGCGCCACCGTACGGATCAGGCCCCGGAGCAGCGGCCGGGGTTCGCCCTGGGCGCGCAGGGCGGCGAGGTCCAGGCGGACGGGGACCAGTGCGGCCCCGTCGGTGGCGAGGGCGGCGTCGAAGAGGGCGACGCCTTCCCCGGCGGACAGCGGCGGCATCCCGGAGCGGGCGATGCGCCGGTGGTCGGCCTCGGTGAGGGTGCCGGTCATGCCGCTGTCCTGGGACCACGGGCCCCATGCCAGGGACACGGCGGGGAGCCCCAGCGCCCGGCGGTGGTGGGCCAGGGCGTCGAGGAAGGCGTTGCCGGCCGCGTAATTGGCCTGGCCCGAGCTGCCGAAGACGCCCGCCACGGAGGAGAAGACCACGAACGCGTCCAGCTCCCGGTCCCTGGTCGCCTCGTGCAGGTTCCAGGCCGCGTCCACCTTCGGACGCAGCACGGCCGCCAGGCGGTCCCGGTTCAGCGACGCGAGGACGCCGTCGTCGAGGACCCCGGCAGTGTGCACGACCGCGGTGACGGAGTGCCGGGCCACCAGGTCCGCCACGGCGGCCCGGTCGGTCACGTCGCACGCCTCGACCGTCACCTCGGTGCCCTGCTCCGCCAGCTCGGCGACGAGCTCGTCGGCGCCTGCGGCGGCCGGGCCACGGCGGCTGACCAGCAGCAGGCTCCGTACGCCGTGCTCCGCCACCAGGTGACGGGCCATCAGCCGTCCCAGACCGCCCGTACCACCGGTGATCAGGACCGTTCCAGAGGCGTCCCAGGGGACATCCGCGGTGTTCCGCGCCTCCGCCCGGGCGAGCCGGGCCGCGAGGAACCGGCCGTCGCGGAGCAGCAGTTGAGGCTCGTCGGAGGCGAGTGCCCGGGGCAGGGCCGTCACGTCGGCGTCGCCGTCCAGGTCCACCAGGCCGAACCGGCCCGGGCTCTCCGACTGCGCCGACCGCACCAGACCCCACACGGCGGCACCCGCGAGATCGTCACCGGAGACCGCGCCCCGGGTGATGAACACCAGCCGCGCATCCGCGAACCGCTCGTCCGCCGACCACGCCTGCACCAGCTCCAACGCCCGAGCAGTGGCGGCGTGTACGGCCTCCACGGCGTCGGCGGCTCCGGCGGGCACCGGGACGAGGACGGCGTCGGGTGCGCCGGACCCGGCGAGGGCGTCCAGGTCCGCGTGGACCGGGAGCGGGAGCCCCTTCAGGAGGCCCTCGGTGTCCGTGCCGAGCACGGCGAGCGACCCGAGGGGCTCGCCGGCGGGCCGGATTCCGGCCCAGTCGAGCGTGAAGAGGGAGTCCCTGTCACCGGTCCGCAGCTGGTCGGCGGAGATCGGACGTACGACGAGCGCGTCCACGGAGGCGACCGGCGCTCCGGCCCGGTCCACGATCGCGATCGACGCCCCGGCCTCGACGGCACGGATGCGGACACGGACGTGAGAGGCGCCGGAGGCGTGCAGCGACACCCCGCTCCACGAGAACGGGACGGCCCCTTCGCCCTCTCCCCCGGCCGCCATCGACGCGTGCAGCGCGGCGTCGAAGAGAGCCGGATGCAGGCCGTAGCCGGCGCTGTTCGTGCCCTCGGGGAGCAGGACGTCGGCGAACACGTCGCCGCCGAGCCGCCAGGCCGCCCGGAGGCCCCGGAACACCGGACCGTACGCGAATCCGGCGTCCTCGAACCGCTCGTAGCAGTCCGTCACATCGACCTCTTCGGCACCGGCCGGAGGCCACACCGACGTATCGAACGTCAAGGGCTCCGCACTCGTGGTCACCGAGCCACTCGCGTGCAGCGTCCACGGCTCCTCACCCGCGCGCGAGTGCACCGCCACGGAACGGCGGCCCGACTCGTCCGGCTCGCCGACCCACACCTGCACCTGCACGCCGCCGCCGGAGGGCGGCAGCACCAGCGGTGCCGCGAGCGTCAGCTCCTCCAGCACCTCGCAGCCCACTTCGCCGGCCGCGCGCAGCGCGAGCTCCACCAGCGCCGTGCCCGGCACCAGCACCGAGCCGAGGACCACGTGATCGGCCAGCCACGGGTGCGAGGACGTCGACAGCCGGCCGGTGAACAACAGCCCGCCGGATCCCGCCAGTTCGACCGCCGCGCCCAGCAGCGGGTGCTCCGCCGGGCCCAGGCCCGCGAACCGCACATCGCCGGAGCGGGCCACCGTTGCCGCGGGCCAGAAGCGCGTGCGCTGGAAGGCGTACGTCGGCAGGTCGATCCGCCGGGCGCCGGTGCCGGCGAACACGGCGGACCAGTCGACCGGCACGCCCCGGACGTGCAGCCGCGCCAGGGCCGTGAGCAGCGCCTGCTCCTCGGGCCGGTCCTTGCGCAGGACGGGGGTGAGGACGGCTCCGTCGGGCGCGGACTCCGCGGCGAGGGCGGAGAGGGCGCCGTCGGGGCCGAGCTCCAGGAACACGGTCACGCCCTGGGTCCCCAGCGTGCGCACGCCATCGGCGAACCGTACGGCCTCGCGGACGTGGCGGACCCAGTACTCGGCCGAGCCGAGTTGCTCGGCGGTGGCCGGCTCACCAGTGACGTCGGAGACGACCGGGATGGCCGGCACACCGTACGCCACGCGCTCGGCGACCGCGCGGAACTCGTCCAGCATGGGCTCCATCAGCGGCGAGTGGAAGGCGTGCGAGACCCGCAGCCCGCTGGTCCTGCGTCCCTCGGCCTCGAAGCGGGAGCGGATCGCCTCCACGGCGTCCTCGGCTCCGGAGACGACCACCGATGACGGGCCGTTGACGGCCGCGATCGCGACGTCCTCCGTGAGCAGCGGCCGGATGTCATCCTCCGGCGCCCCGATCGCCGCCATCGCGCCGCCCTCGGGCAGCGCCTGCATCAGCCGGCCGCGCGCCGCCACCAGCGCGCAGGCGTCCGGCAGAGAGAGGACACCGGCCACGTGCGCGGCGGCGATCTCTCCGACGGAGTGACCCAGCAGGTGGTCGGGGCGCACGCCCCACGCCTCCATGAGCCTGAACAGCGCCACCTCGATCGCGAACAGCGCCGTCTGGGCGTACGCGGTCCGGTTCAGCAGGTCGGCGTCGTCGCCCCAGACCACCTCCCGCAGGGGGCGGTCCAGGTGCTCGTCCAGCCCCGCGCACACCGCGTCGAAAGCCTCCGCGAACACCGGGTACCGGGCGTACAGTTCCCGGCCCATCCCCAGCCGCTGCGAACCCTGACCCGAGAAGAGGAAGGCACGCTTGCCCGTACGGGTTTCGCCCTCCGCCACGCCGTCCGCCACGCTCCGGCCCTCGGCCAGGGCGGACAGGGAGCGCAGCGCGGCGTCCCGGTCGGCGGCGAGCAGCACCGCGCGGTGGTGGAAGCCGGAGCGGCTCGTCGCCAGCGAGTACGCGGCGTCGACGATCCGGAGCCCGCGGTCGTGGTCGAGACGGTCCAGCAGGCGGGCCGCCTGGGCCCGCAGCGCGGTCGCGGACCTGCCGGAGATCACCAGCGGTACGAGCCGGTCCGCGTCCTGCGTCGCCTCCCCGGCCCGGGCCGGCTCCGGCGCGGGCTGTTCCAGGATCACATGGGCGTTCGTCCCGCTGATGCCGAACGAGGAGACGCCCGCGCGGCGCGGGCCGTCGCCCTCGGGCCAGGCGGTCCGCTCGGTCAGCAGCTCGACGGCGCCCGCGCTCCAGTCGACGTGGCTCGAGGGCTCGTCGACGTGCAGGGTGCGCGGGAGCTCGCCGTGACGCATGGCCATGATCATCTTGATCACGCCGGCGACGCCCGAAGCGGCCTGCGTGTGGCCGAGGTTGGACTTCACCGAGCCCAGCAGCAACGGCCGGTCCTCGGGGCGGTCCTGGCCGTACGTGGCCAACAGCGCCTGCGCCTCGATCGGGTCGCCCAGCGTCGTACCCGTACCGTGCGCCTCCACCGCGTCCACGTCGACCGCCGACAGCCCGGCACTCGCCAGCGCCTGCCGGATCACCCGCTGCTGGGACGGGCCGTTGGGGGCGGTGAGGCCGTTGGAGGCGCCGTCCTGGTTGACGGCGCTGCCGCGTACGGTCGCCAGGATCGGGTGGCCGTTGCGTCGCGCGTCCGAGAGGCGTTCCAGCACGAGGATGCCGGCGCCCTCGGCCCAGCCGACGCCGTCGGCCGCGTCCGAGAACGCCTTGCAGCGACCGTCCTGCGACAGTCCGCCCTGGCGGGAGAACTCCACGAACGTCGCGGGCGTCGCCATCACCGTCACACCGCCGGCCAGCGCCAGCGAGCACTCGCCCGACCGCAGGGACTGCGCCGCCAGGTGCAGGGCGACGAGCGACGACGAGCACGCGGTGTCCACGGTCACGGCGGGGCCCTCGAAGCCGAAGGTGTACGACACCCGGCCCGAGGCGATGCTGCCCGCGCTGCCGCTGCCCTGGTACCCCTCGAACTCGCGCCCGGCGAGGAGCTGGGAGTAGTCGTGGTACATCACGCCCGCGAAGACGCCGGTACGGCTGCCGCGCAGGGCGGCAGGGTCCGTCCCGGCGCGTTCGAGAGCCTCCCACGCAGTCTCCAGCAGCAGCCGCTGCTGGGCGTCGGTGGTCAGGGCCTCCCGGGGGCTCATCCCGAAGAACTCGGGGTCGAACTCCCCCGCGTCGTACAGGAATCCGCCGGAGCGGGTGGCGATGGCGCCCTCGCGGTCGGGGTCGTAGGTGTCGTCGATCTCCCAGCCGCGGTCGGCCGGGAAGGCGGATACGGCGTCCACGCCGTCGGACACCAACCGCCAGAGGTCCTCGGGCGAGGTGACACCGCCGGGGTAGCGGCAGCTCATGCCGACGATGACGACCGGGTCGTCCGCCGGGGACGGCAGGGCGGACACCGGGAGCGGCATGTCCGCTTCCGCGCCTTCCGCGCCGAGGAGTTCGTCGAGGAGGTGACCCGCCAGGGCGTCGGCCGTCGGGTAGTCGAACACGGCCGTCGCCGGCAGCCGGAGGCCGGTGGCCTTGCCCAGCCCGTTGCGGAGTTCGATCGCGGTGAGGGAGTCGAAGCCGAGGTCCTGGAACGCCTTCGCCGGGTCGACCGTCTCCGGGCGGGCGTGGCCCAGGACCGCCGCGATCCGGTCGCGCACCAGGTCCAGCAGGGCCGCGTGCCGCTCGGTCCCGGGCAGGCCGGCCAGGCGCTGCACGAGGCCGGACGCCGTGGCCGAACCGGCCGCCGGCGAGCGCCGGGTGCGCGTCCGGACGAGGCCGCGCAGCAGGGGCATGGGTTCGCCCTGGGCACGCAGCGCGGCCAGGTCCAGGCGGACCGGGAGTACGGCCGGGCCGTCGGTGCCGAGGGCCGCGTCGAAGAGCGCGACGCCCTCCTCCGCGGAGAGCGGGGGCATGCCGGAGCGGGCGATGCGCTGGAGATCGGCGTCCGTGAGCGTGCCGGTCATGCCGCCGTCCCGGGACCAGGGGCCCCACGCCAGCGACGCGGCCGGAAGCCCCGCCGCCCGGCGATGGTGGGCCAGCGCGTCCAGGAAGGCGTTGCCGGCCGCGTAGTTGGCCTGGCCGGCGCCACCGAAGACGCCCGCCACGGAGGAGAAGACCACGAACGCGTCCAACTCCCTTTCCCTGGTCGCCTCGTGCAGGTGCCAGGCCGCGTCCACCTTCGGTCGCAGCACGGCCGCGAGCCGCTCGGACGTCAGCGAACCGATCACCCCGTCGTCGAGGACGCCCGCGGTGTGTATCACCGCGGTGACAGGGTGACGGGCCATGAGATCGGTCACGGCCGCACGGTCGGTCACGTCGCAGGCTTCGACGACGGCGTCCGCCCCGTACCTCGCGAGCTCGGCCACGAGCTCCTCGGCGCCCTCGGCGGCCGGGCCGCGACGGCTCACCAGTACGAGACCGCGCACCCCGTGCTCGGCCACCAAGTGCCGTGCCACAACGCGGCCCAGACCACCCGTACCACCCGTGATCAGAACCGTTCCGGAGGTGTCCCAGGCGGCATCCGCAGTGTTCCGCGCCTGCGCCCGGCGCAGGCGAGCGGCGAAGGCCCGGCCGTCACGGATCAGCAGCTGAGGCTCGTCCGTGGCGAGTGCCTGCGGCAGTACGGCCGCGTCGCCGTCCAGGTCCACCAGGCCGAACCGGCCCGGGCTCTCCGACTGCGCCGACCGCACCAGACCCCACACGGCAGCCCCGGCGAGATCCGCACCGGCCACCGCACCCCGGGTCACGAACACCAGCCGCGCATCCGCGAACCGCTCGTCCGCCAGCCACGCCTGCACCAGCTCCAACGCCCAAGCAGTGGCAGCGTGTACGGCCTCCACCGTGCCGGTGTTCCCGGCGACGGGCGTCACCAGGACCACCTCGGGGACGCCGGCCTCGGCCAGGGACTCCAGATCGGCCAGGCTGCGGAAGGGGACCCCGAGCTCGACGCTCCCGCCCGTAAGGGCGACAGGCACCCAGTCGAGCGTGAAGAGGGAGTCCCGCCCGTCGGCCCTCAACCGGTCGGCGGACACCGGCCGCAGGACCAGCGAATCCACCGAGGCCACCGGCGCGCCGGACGGATCGGCCAGCGCTATCGCCATCCCGCCTTCGACGCGGCGGATGCGCACACGGACGTCCGAGGCGCCTGCGGCATGCAGGGACACTCCGGTCCAGGAGAACGGGACGCCGCCCGCGTCGTCTCCCCCGCCGAACGCCGACGCGTGGAGCGCGGCGTCGAAGAGCGCCGGGTGCAGGCCGTAGGCGGCGGCCTCCGTCCCCTCGGGCAGCCGGACCTCGGCGTACACGTCCTCACCCAGGGTCCAGACCGCCCGAAGGCCCTGGAAGACCGGGCCGTACGCGAACCCGGCGGCCACGAACCGCTCGTAGCAGTCCGTCACATCGACCTCTTCGGCACCGGCCGGAGGCCATACCGACGTGTCGAAGGCCAGAGGCTTCGCGCCCGTGGTCACGGCACCGCTCGCGTGCAGCGTCCACGGCTCCTCGTCGGCGCGCGAGTGCACCGCGACCGGCCGGCGACCGGAGTCGTCCGGCTCGCCGACCCACACCTGCACCCGTACACCGGCACCCGAGGCGGGCAGCACCAGCGGCGCGGCCAGCGTCAGCTCTTCGAGCAGGTCGCAGCCGGCCTCGTCGGCCGCCCGCAGCACCAGCTCCACCAGTGCCGTACCCGGCACCAGCACCGAGCCCAGCACGACGTGATCCGCCAGCCACGGGTGCGACGAGGTCGACAGCCGTCCCGTGAACAACTGACCGCCGGAGCCCGCCAGTTCCACCGCGGCGCCCAGCAGGGGGTGTTCCGCCGAGCCCAGGCCCGCGAACCGTACGTCGCCCGCGCGCACCGCCCCGCCGGACGGCCAGAACCGTTCGTGCTGGAACGCGTACGTCGGCAGGTCCACCTGCCGGGCCCCGGTGCCCGCGAACAACGCCGCCCAGTCCACCCGCGCGCCGTGCACATGCATCCGGGCCAGGGCTTCGAGAGCCGTCGCGTCCTCGGGCCGGTCCTTGCGCAGCACGGGCGTGACCACGGCGTCCTCCGGGAGGGACTCCCGGGCCATGGCCGACAGGACACCGTCCGGGCCGAGTTCCAGGAACCGCGTCACACCCTCCGTCTCCAGGGCACGCACGCCGTCCGCGAAGCGCACCGCTTCCCGCACGTGGCGCACCCAGTAGTCGGCGGAGGCGAGCTGCCCGGGCTCCGCGAGGCGGCCCGTCAGGTTGGACACGACCGGCACGTCCGGCACGCCGGGCGACAGGCGCGCGACCACCTCGCGGAAGCCGTCCAGCATGGGCTCCATCAGCGGCGAGTGGAAGGCGTGCGAGACCCGCAGCCTGCTGGTCTTGCGTCCCTCCCCCGCGAAGTGGGCCGCGACGGCGAGCACCGCGTCCTCGGTACCGGAGACCACGACCGACGACGGGCCGTTGACTGCCGCGATCGCGACGTCCTCGGTCAGGTGCGGCAGTACCTCGTCCTCCGTCACCCGGACCGCGACCATCGCGCCGCCGGCCGGGAGTTCCTGCATCAGGCGGCCGCGCGCCGCCACCAGGGCGCACGCGTCCGCCAGCGAGAACACGCCCGCCACATGTGCGGCGGCGATCTCGCCGATCGAGTGCCCGGCGACGAAGTCCGGGCGTACGCCCCAGGACTCCACCAGCCGGTACAGCGCCACCTCGACGGCGAACAGCGCCGCCTGGGCGTAAGCGGTCCGGTTCAGCAGGTCGGCGTCGTCGCCCCAGACCACCTCCCGCAGGGGGCGGTCCAGGTGCTCGTCCAGCCCCGCGCACACCGCGTCGAAGGAATCCGCGAACACCGGGAAGCAACCGTGCAACTCACGGCCCATGCCGAGCCGTTGCGAACCCTGACCCGAGAACAGGAACGCCGACTTGCCGGAGCGGACCGACCCTTCGACCGCGCCCGGGCCGGGTTCGCCGACCACGAGTCCCGACAGGGCCAGCGTCAGGGCGTCCCGGTCGGCGCCCAGCGCCACCGCACGGTGGTGGAAGCCCGAGCGGCCCGTCGCCAGCGAGTACGCGACGTCCGTCGGACGCAGTCCGCGCTCGCCGTCGAGGTGGGACAACAGGCGGGCCGCCTGGGCTCGCAGAGCCGCCTCGCTCTTGCCGGACAGCAGGAGGGGTACGGGTCCGCTCAGGTCGGCTGCCGGGGGTTCGGCGGCGACCGGCTCCGGCTGTTCCAGGATCACGTGCGCGTTCGTGCCGCTGACTCCGAAGGAGGAGACGGCCGCGCGGCGGCGCTCGGACACCGGCCACTCGGCCGGTTCGGTGAGGAGTTCCACGGCGCCGGCCGACCAGTCCACGTGCGACGACGGAGCGTCGATGTGCAGAGTCCTCGGCAGGATTCCATGGCGCATCGCCATGATCATCTTGATTACGCCGGCGACGCCCGAAGCGGCCTGTGCGTGGCCGATGTTGGACTTCACCGAGCCCAGCAGCAGCGGCCGGTCCTCGGGGCGGTCCTGACCGTACGTGGCCAACAGCGCCTGCGCCTCGATCGGGTCACCCAGCGTCGTACCCGTACCATGCGCCTCCACCGCGTCCACATCGGCCGCCGACAGCCCGGCACTCGCCAGCGCCTGCCGGATCACCCGCTGCTGCGACGGACCGTTCGGCGCCGTCAGACCGTTCGAGGCGCCGTCCTGGTTCACCGCCGAACCCCGCACCACCGCGAGCACGCGATGGCCGTTGCGGCGCGCGTCCGACAGGCGTTCCAGCACCAGCATCCCCACGCCCTCGCCCCAGCCGACGCCGTCGGCCGCGTCCGAGAACGCCTTGCACCGGCCGTCCGCCGACAGCCCGCGCTGCCGCGAGAACTCCACGAAGGTCGTCGGCGTCGACATCACCGTGACACCGCCCGCCAGCGCCAGGGTGCACTCGCCGGAGCGCAGCGCCTGGGCCGCCCAGTGCAGTGCCACCAGCGACGACGAGCAGGCCGTGTCGACCGTGACCGCCGGACCCTCGAAGCCGAAGGTGTACGACACCCGGCCCGAGGCGATGCTGCCCGCGCTGCCGTTGCCGCGATACCCCTCGAACTGGTCGCCGACCAGGATCTCGCTGTAGTCGGTGTACATGACGCCGGCGAAGACACCCGTCCGGCTGCCCCGCAGCGCGGCCGGGTCGATGCCCGCCCGCTCCAGCGCCTCCCACGTCGTCTCCAGCAGCAACCGCTGCTGCGAGTCCGTCGCCAGCGCCTCCCGGGGGCTCATGCCGAAGAACTCGGGGTCGAACTCCCCGGCCTCGTGGAGGAATCCGCCGGAGCGGGTGTACGAGGTGCCGACGGCGTCCGGGTCGGGGTTGTAGAGCGACTCGACGTCCCAGCCCCGGTCCGTCGGGAAGCCGGATACGGCGTCCACGCCGTCGGACACCAGCCGCCAGAGGTCCTCGGGCGAGGTGACACCGCCGGGGTAGCGGCAGCTCATACCGACGATCACCACGGGGTCGTCGGCAGTGGCCGGTGCCCGTACCGGCGACGGCGCGTCCACCTCCGGCTGTCCGCCGAACAGTTCGTCCAGCAGGAACGCCACCAGCGCGTCCGCCGTCGGGTAGTCGAAGACGGCGGTGGCCGAAAGCCGCAGCCCTGTCGCGTTGTTGATCCGGTTGCGCAGCTCGACCGCCGTCAGGGAGTCGAAGCCGAGTTCCTGGAAGGCCCGGGTGGGGTCGACGGTCTGCGGGCCCGCGTGGCCGAGGACCACGGCGACCTGGGCGCGCACCACGTCCAGGAGCACTTCGCGCCGTTCGACGGCGCCCAGCGGGGACAGGCGTCCCACGAGGCCGGCCGCCGCGGCCGAGCCGACGACCGCCGAACGACGGGCGCGGGTCCGGACCAGTCCGCGCAGCAGCGGGGGAAGGTCCTCCTGCCGGCGCAGCACAGCGAGGTCGAATCGCACGGGGACCACGTGCGCGGCGTCGGCGGCCAGTGCGGCGTCGAAGAGTGCCACGCCCTCGGCGGGGGTGAGTTCGGGCATGCCCGAACGGGCCATGCGCTGCAGGTCGGCGTCCGACAGGGTGCCGGTCATGCCGCCGTCCTGGGACCAGGGGCCCCACGCCAGTGACACCGCCGGGAGCCCTTGGGCCCGGCGGTGGTGGGCCAGGGCGTCCAGGAAGGCGTTGCCGGCCGCGTAGTTGGCCTGGCCCGGGCCGCCGATGACGCCGGCCACGGAGGAGAAGACGACGAAGGCGTCCAGCTCCAGGTCCTTGGTGGCCTCGTGCAGGTTCCAGACCGCGTCCACCTTCGGACGCAGCACGGTGGCCAGCCGCTCCGGGGTCAGCGAGCCCACCACACCGTCGTCGAGGACGCCCGCGGTGTGCACGACGGCGGTGGGGGAATGCCGGGCCACGAGGTCCGCCACGGCGGCCCGGTCGGTGACGTCGCACGCTTCGACCGTCACCTCGACGTTCTGGTCCGTCAGTTCGGCGACGAGCTCGTCGGCGCCTGCGGCGGCCGGGCCGCGGCGGCTGACCAGCAGCAGGCTCCGTACGCCGTGCTCCGCGACCAGATGGCGCGACATCACACGGCCGAGGCCGCCCGTACCACCGGTGATCAGAACTGTGCCGCTCGTGTACCGGGCGGGCGTGTCCGACACCTGTGCCCGGGCCCGGGCGAGCCGGGCGGCCAGTACCTCGGCGCCCCGCACCAGCAGTTGGGGTTCGTCCGAGGCCAGGGCTCGCGGCAGGACGGCCGTGTCGGCCTCCGCGTCCAGGTCCACCAGGCCGAAGCGGCCCGGGTTCTCCGACTGGGCGGAGCGGACCAGGCCCCAGACGGCGGCCCCGGCGAGATCCGCACCGGCCACCGCACCCCGGGTCACGAACACCAGCCGCGCATCCGCGAACCGCTCGTCCGTCAGCCACGCCTGCACCAGCCCCAGCGCCCGGGCCGCCGTGTCGTGGACGGACTCCACCACGGCACCGGAACCGGGCAGCACCGGAGCCAGCACCGCTTCCGGCACCCGGCCGGAGCCGGCCAGGGACACCAGGTCCGCGTGGCTCTCGAACGCCGAGCCCGCGAGGGAGCCGATCGTGGCCACGGTCGCCGCGCTCCCGGCCGGGGGCAGGCGTACGGGATTCCAGTCCACCTGGAACAGCGCGTCGCGCCCGGCAGGGCCCGCGCCGCCGTCCAGCTGACCGGCGGAGACGGCCCGTACGGTCAGGGCCTCGACCGAGGCGACCGGCCCGCCCTCGCCGTCCGCGACATCGACGGACACCGTGTCGGCACCGTGCCGGACGACCCGGACCCGTACGGCCGAGGCTCCGGAGGCGTGGAGCGAGACGCCCTCCCAGGAGAACGGCACGACACCCTGCTCCACCCCGTTGAGGGCGCAGACGTGCAGGGCCGCGTCGAGCAGCGCCGGGTGCAGGCCGTACGCGGGGGCGTCCGCCTCGGCGATCTCGGGCAGGGCGACCTCGGCGAACATCTCGTCGCCCCGGCGCCACGCCGCGCGCAGGCCCCGGAAATGCGTTCCGTAGTCGAATGCGCGGTCGGCGAAGTCCTGGTAGAGGCCGGTCACATCGACGGCCTCGGCGTCGGCGGGCGGCCAGGATCCGGTGCGGAAGTCGTGGCCGGGCTCCGGGGTCCGGTCGCCCGTCACGAGGACGCCGGTGGCGTGCCGGACCCACGGGCGGTCGCCTTCGCCCTCCGGCCGGGAGCGGGCGGTCAGGGTGCGCCTGCCGGACTCGTCGGCGGGGCCGACGCGCAGTTGCACCTGGACGCCGCCGTGCTCGGGCAGGACCAGCGGGGCGGCCAGGGTCAGTTCGTCGATCCGGTCGCAGCCCGCCTCGTCGGCGGCGCGGACGGCGAGTTCGACGAACGCCGTGCCCGGCAGCAGGACCGAACCCAGGATCCTGTGGTCGGCCAGCCAGGGATGGGACTGGAGCGACAGGCGGGTCGTGAACAACAGGCCGTCGCCGTCGGACAGTTCCACGGCGGTGCTGAGCAGCGGGTGCCCTGCCGCTTCGAGGCCGGCGGCACCGATGTCCCCGGCGCCCGTGCGGCCGGGTGTGGGCCAGAACCTCTCGTGCTGGAAGGCGTACGTCGGAAGGTCGTCGGCGACGCGCGCGTCCGTGCCGGTGAAGAACGCGGACCAGTCGACATCGGCGCCCTGGACGTGCAGCCGGCCGAGGGCGGCGAGGAGGGCCGCGTCCTCCGGGCGGTCCTTGCGCAGGGCGGGGACGGGCGTCGTCCCGTCCGGCAGCGACTCGCCCGCCATGGCCGACAGCGTGCCGTCGGGCCCCAGTTCCAGGAAGCGGGTCACGCCCTCGGCGTGCAGGGCACGTATCCCGTCGGCGAACCGTACGGCCTCGCGGACGTGGGTCACCCAGTACTCGGGGCTGCGCAGTTCCTCCGCCGTGGCCGGGGCACCGGTCACGTTCGAGACGACCGTGAGCTCCGGCGTGCCGTAGGCGAGGCCCTCGGTGACGGCGCGGAAGTCGTCCAGCATCGGGTCCATCAGCGGCGAGTGGAAGGCGTGCGAGACCCGGAGTCGGCTGGTCTTCCGGCCTTCGCCTTCGAAGTGGGACCGGATCGCCTCGACGGCCGCCTCGGTGCCGGAAATGACGGTGGAGGACGGGCCGTTGACGGCCGCCACGGCGACGTCGTCGGTCAGGCGGGGGCGGATCTCGTCCTCGGTGGCCCGGATGGCGGCCATCGCGCCGCCGGCCGGCAGGGCCTGCATCAGCCGGCCGCGCGCCGCCACCAGTGCGCAGGCGTCGGGCAGCGAGAAGACACCCGCGACATGCGCGGCGGCGATCTCCCCGACCGAGTGGCCGGCCACGAAGTCCGGGCGTACGCCCCAGGACTCCACCAGCCGGTACAGCGCCACCTCGACGGCGAACAGCGCCGCCTGGGCGTAAGCGGTCCGGTTCAGCAGGTCGGCGTCGTCGCCCCAGACCACCTCCCGCAGGGGACGGTCCAGGTGCTCGTCCAGCCCCGCGCACACCGCGTCGAAAGCCTCCGCGAACACCGGGAAGCAACCGTGCAACTCACGGCCCATCCCCAGCCGTTGCGAACCCTGACCCGAGAAGAGCACGGCGTCCTTGCCCGTGCGGGCCGCGCCCGTGGCCAGGGCGGCGTCCGCGTCACCGCCGGCCAGGGCGGTCAGGGCGCGCACCGCCGCGTCGTGGCCGTCGGCCTGGACGGCGGCGCGGTGGGGGAAGTGCGTGCGGGTCGTCGCCAGGGTGCGGGCGACGTCCGCCGGCCGTGGTGCGGGCTCGCGGTCGAGGTGGGAGAGCAGGCGTTCCGCCTGGGCGCGCAGGGCCGCCTCGTTCCTGCCGGACAGCAGCAGCGGCACCGGGCCGGCTGCCGCCGCTTCGGGGGTGGTGTCCGGTGCTTCGGGCTCGGCCTGCTCCAGGATCACGTGCGCGTTGGTGCCGCTGATCCCGAACGCGGAGACGGCCGCCCTCCTGGGGAGGCCCGTGCCGGGCCATTCCGTGCGCTCGGCGAGCAGCTCGACCGTGCCCTCGGACCAGTCGACGTGCGGGGTGGGCTCGTCCACGTGCAGGGTCTTCGGCAGGACGCCGTGCCGCATCGCGAGCACCATCTTCATCACCCCGGCCGCGCCGGCGGCGGCCTGGGTGTGCCCGAGGTTGGACTTCACAGACCCCAGGAACAACGGCCGGCCCTGCGGCCGGTCCTGTCCGTAGGTGGCGAGGAGCGCCTGGGCCTCGATGGGGTCGCCGAGCGTCGTGCCCGTGCCGTGGGCCTCCACGGCATCGACGTCGGACGCGGCCAGACCGGCGTTGGCCAGGGCCTGGCGGATGACGCGCTGCTGGGACGGGCCGCTGGGGGCGGACAGGCCGTTGGAGGCGCCGTCCTGGTTGACGGCCGTGCCGCGGACGACCGCGAGGACGCGGTGCCCGTTGCGGCGGGCGTCGGAGAGCCGTTCCACGAGCAGCAGTCCGGCGCCCTCGCCCCAGCCCGTGCCGTCGGCGGCCGCCGCGAACGGCTTGCAGCGGCCGTCGGGGGCCAGCCCGCGCTGCCGGGCGAACTCCACGAAGGCCGACGGCGTCGACATCACCGTCACGCCGCCCGCGAGGGCCAGCGAGCACTCGCCCGACCGCAGGGACTGGACCGCCATGTGCAGTGCCACCAGCGACGACGAGCAGGCCGTGTCGACCGTGACCGCCGGACCCTCGAAGCCGAAGGTGTACGCGACGCGGCCGGAGACGACGCTCATGGCGTTGCCGGTGAGCGCGTGTCCGGCGACCTCGTCCCGTGCCGTGTCCAGGACCGCGCGGTAGTCCTGGGCGTTGGTGCCGGCGAAGACGCCGGTGCTGCTGCCGCGCAGGGACTCCGGGTCGATGCCTGCCTGTTCGAGGGCCTCCCAGGTGGTCTCCAGGAGCAGGCGCTGCTGCGGGTCCATGGCGAGGGCCTCGCGCGGGGAGATCCCGAAGAAGTCCGCGTCGAAGCCCGCCGGGTCGTCGAGGAAGCCGCCCCCGCGGGCGTAACTCGTGCCCTGGTGGTCGGGGTCGGGGTGGTAGAGCCGTTCGATGTCCCAGCCCCGGTCGGCCGGGTAGGGGGCGATGGCGTCCTCGCCCTGGGAAAGCAGCCGCCAGAGAGCCTCCGGGGTGCTCACGCCGCCGGGGAAGCGGCAGGCCATGCCGACGATCGCCACGGGTTCGTCGGGAGCCGCGGCCGAGGGTGCCACGGCCGCCACGGGCCCGGCGGTGTCCAGGAGCCGGTCACGCAGGTAGGCGGCGATCGCGGTGCAGGTGGGGTGGTCGTACAACAGGGTGGCGGGCAGCCCGAGTCCCGCCGCGGCGGAGACGCGATTGCGCAGTTCGACCGCCATCAGCGAGTCGAAGCCCATCTCGCGGAAGGCCCGCCGGGGGTCGACCGTGTCCGGGGAGGGGTGTCCGAGGACCTTCGCGGCCTCGTCCCGGACCATGTCGGCGAGGGCCTGTTCCTGTTCGGCGGCCGGGAGCGCGCCGATGCGGTCGCGCAGCGGGGAACGGCCTTCGCGTGTACGGCCGTTGGGACCGAGGGCCTGGCGCACCTCGGGGAGGTCGGCGACGAGGGGGCTGGGGCGGACGGCGGTGAGGGCGGGGGTGTACACCGGCCAGTCCACGTCGGCCACGGTCACGTTGGCCGCGCCCTGGGCGAGGGCTTGGCGGAGGGCGGCGAGAGCGGGGTCCGGGGCCATGGGGCGCAGTCCGTCGCGGTTCAGCCGGTCGGAGACGTCGCCGTCCGTGGCCATGCCGGAGTCGGCCCAGGGGCCCCAGGCGACCGAGGTGGCGGGCAGGCCCTCGCGGCGCCGCTGTTCGGCGAGGGCGTCGAGGAAGGCGTTGGCGGCGGCGTAGTTGGCCTGGCCGGCGTTGCCCAGGACACCGGCGACCGAGGAGAACAGCACGAACATCTCCAGGTCCAGGTCCCGGGTGAGTTCGTGGAGGTGGCGGGCGGCGGTGGCCTTGGGGCGCAGGACGGTCTCGAAGCGTTCGGGGGTGAGGGCCTCCAGCACGCCGTCGTCGAGCACGCCGGCGGCGTGGACGACACCGGTCAGGGGCAGGTCCTCGGGGATGTCCGCGAGGACGGCGGCGAGGGCGTCGCGGTCGGCGGCGTCGCAGGCGGCGACGGTGACCCGGGTGCCCCGGCCGGCGAGTTCGGCCGCGAGCTCCGGCGCGCCGGGGGCGTCGAGGCCCCTGCGGCCGGTGAGCACCAGGTGTTCCGCCCCGGCGTCCGCCAGCCAGTGCGCGACCCGGGCGCCGAGCGCACCGGTGCCGCCGGTGACCAGGACCGTGCCGTGTGCGGTCCATCGGGCGCCGGTGTCGCCGCCGGGCGCGATGCGTGCCAGGCGGCGGGCGAAGGCGCCGGCGGGCCGGATCGCGACCTGGTCCTCGGTCCCGGCGAGGGTGCCGAGGAGCGCGGCGACGGTGCGCGTGTCCACGGTCCCGGGGAGGTCGACGACGCCGCCCCAGCTCTGCGGGGACTCCAGGGCGACCACGCGCCCGAGGCCCCACACCTGTGCCTGTACGGGGGCGGTGAGCGGCTCCTGGTGGTCGACCGCGACGGCGCCGCGGGTCACGCTCCACAGCGGCGCCCGGCCGCCGGAGGTCTCCAGGGCCCGCAGCAGGGCGGTGGTGGCGGCCACGCCCCGCGGTACGGAGGGGAGGCGGGGGTGGGGGCGTTCGTCGAGGGCGAGGAGGGAGAGCACGCCGTCGACGGGGCCGTCCGGCAGTTCGACGGTGTCGGCGCCGGTGCCGGTTTCGGGGAGGACGAGCGTTTCGGCGCGCAGGCCCTGCTCGCGCAGGGTGTCGAGGAGTTGGCCGGCCCAGGGGTCGTCGGTGGCGTCTCCGGGGAGGACGACGAGCCAGTTCCCGGTGGCCGTGGGGCCGTTGGCGGTGGCGAGGGGCGTCCAGTGCGTACGGTAGCTCCAGTTGTCCGCCGTCGCCTGGGTCCTGCGCTGCCTGCGCCAGGACGAGAGGGTGGGGAGGAGACTGCCGAGCCGGCCGGCCTCGTTCCCGTCGAGGGCCAGGACGGCCGACAGGCCCTCCAGGTCCTCGCGTTCGACGGCCTCCCAGAATCCGGCTTCGCCCGCTTCGGCGGCCGGGTTCCCGCCGGCCGTGGCGGCCGCGTCGAGCCAGTACCACTGGCGTTGGAAGGCGTAGGTCGGCAGCTCGACGGGGATGGTTCCGGGCGTGCCGAGGACGGCGGGCCAGTCGACGCGGGCGCCGTGCGCGGAGGCGGTGGCGACGGCCTCGGCGAGGGCCTGGTTCTCGGGGCGGCCGGTGCGCAGGAGCGGGACGGCGGTGAGCTGTTCGACAGTGGTCAGGGAGTCCCGCACCATCGGGGTGAGCACGCCGCCGGGACCGATCTCGACGAAGGCGGTGACGCCCTCGGCCGCGAGGGTCCGTACGGCGGTGTGGAAGCGTACGGCTTCGCGGACCTGCCGGACCCAGTACCCGGGCGACCGCAGCTGATCGGCGGTGGCGGGCTCGCCGGTGACCGTGGACACGACGGGGATGCGGGGGGCGTGGTACGTGAGGCTCTCGGCGACGGCCCGGAAGTCGTCGAGCATGCCGTCCATGCGCGGGGAGTGGAAGGCGTGGCTCACCCGGAGCCGCTTGGTGCGGCGGCCCTTCGCCTCCCAGTGGGCGGCGATGCGGGCGACGGCCTCCTCGTCGCCGGAAATCACTGTGGAGTCGGGCCCGTTGACCGCCGCGAGGGCGGCGCGGTCCTCGTGGCCGGCGACGGAGGCGAGGATCTCCTCCTCGGTGGCCTGGACCGCGACCATGGCGCCGCCCTCGGGCAGCGCCTGCATGAGGGTGCCGCGCGCGGCGACCAGCCGGGCGGCGTCCGTCAGGGAGAGGACGCCCGCCGCATGGGCGGCGGCGAGCTCGCCGATGGAGTGGCCGGCGACGAACTGCGGTGCCATGCCCCAGGATTCGACGAGCCGGAACAGGGCGGTCTCCAGGGCGAAGAGCGCGGCCTGGGTGTACGCGGTCCGGTCGAGGAGGGCGGCGTCGGCCGTGCCCTCCTCGGCGAGGACGATGTCGCGGACCGGCCGGTCCAGGTACGGGTCGAGCTCGGCGCAGACCGCATCGAACGCCTTGGCGAACTCGGGGTGGGAATCGTACAGTTCGCGCCCCATGCCGGGGCGCTGGGAGCCCTGGCCGGAGAAGAGGAAGGCGAGGGGCGCCTTGGCCGCGACGCCGGTCACCAGTCCGGCGGCCGTGCGGCCCTCGGCGAGGGCGTCCAGGCCGGCGAGGAACGCGTCCCGGTCGGTGGCGACCACGGCGGCGCGGTGCTCCATGAGGGACCGGGTGGTCGCCAGGGAGTGGGCGACGCCGGCCGGTTCGAGACGGGTCAGGGTACGGACGTGCCGGGCGAGCCGCGCGGCCTGGGCCCGCAGGGCCTCGTCGGTGCGCGCGGACAGGACCCAGGGCAGCGCGCCGCGCCGGGCGGCCGGGGCGGGCGCCGGATCGGTGTCGCGCGAAGGCGCCTCCTCCAGGACGGCGTGGGCGTTGGTGCCGCTGATGCCGAAGGCGGAGACGGCCGCGCGGCGCGGCCGGCCGGCCTCGGGCCAGGGCTCGAGCCCGGTGAGGATCCGGGCGTGGCCCTCGTCCCAGTCGGCGTGGGGGGTGGGCTCGTCCAGGTGCAGGGTCCCGGGCAGTTGCCCGTGCCGCATCGCCATGACCATCTTCATGACGCCGGCGATACCGGCGGCGGACTGGGTGTGCCCGATGTTGGATTTGAGGGAGCCGATCAGTACGGGCCGGTCCGCCGGGCGCTGCTGCCCGTAGGTGTCGAGGAGGGCCTGGGCCTCGATGGGGTCGCCGAGGGTGGTGCCGGTTCCGTGGGCCTCCACGGCGTCGATGTCGGCGGCGGTGAGTCCGGAGGCGGCCAGCGCCTGGCGGATGACGCGCTGCTGGGACGGGCCGTTGGGGGCGGTGAGCCCGTTGGAGGCGCCGTCCTGGTTGACGGCCGAGCCGCGGAGGACCGCCAGGACCGGGTGGCCGTTGCGCTGCGCGTCGGAGAGCCGCTCGGCCACCAGCATGCCGACGCCCTCGCTCCAGCCGGTGCCGTCGGCGGCCGCCGCGAAGGGCTTGCAGCGGCCGTCGGGGGCGAGCCCGCGCTGGCGGGAGAAGTCCACGAACAACTGCGGGGTGGACATCACGGTCGCACCACCCACGAGGGCGAGGGAGCATTCGCCCCGCCGCAGGGAGTGTGCCGCCAGGTGCAGTGCCACCAGTGACGAGGAGCAGGCCGTGTCCACCGTCAGTGCGGGGCCCTCGAGGCCGAGGGCGTAGGAGATCCGGCCCGAGGCGATGCTGATGAGGTTGCCGGTGAGCAGGTGCCCGCCGACCTCGTCCGAGCGCCGGACGCCCTCGGCGTCGTACCCTCCGTGGCCGGTGCCGACGAACACGCCGGTGGCGCTGCCGGCGAGGGACGCCGGGTCGATGCCGGACCGTTCGACGGCCTCCCACGCGGTCTCCAGGAGCAGCCGCTGCTGCGGGTCCATGGCGAGGGCCTCGCGCGGGGAGATCCCGAAGAAGCCGGGGTCGAACTCGCCGGCGTCGTGGAGGAATCCGCCCTCCCGGGCGTAGGAGGTGCCCTGGTGGCCGGGGTCGGGGTGGAAGAGCCCGTCGAGGTTCCAGCCACGGTTGCCGGGGAAGGAGGAGATCGCGTCGACGCCGTCCCGGACCAGTTCCCACAGCTCCTCGGGCGAGCGGACGCCACCGGGGAAGCGGCAGGCCATGGAGACGATCGCGATCGGCTCGCGCTGCTTCTGCTCCGTCTCGCCCAACTGCTGGCGAGTCTCGTGGAGATCCGCGATCGCGCGCTTGAGATACTCGCGCAGCTTCTCCTCGTTCGACATCAGGACGCCCATCCGCTCGGTGGATGCCGGACCGGCGGCACTGAGCACCGACACGCGCGTCCGACCGTATTCCCCACCATCTTCCTGACGGCGGACTGCGCGTTTCCCTAGTCGTTCCTGCCGGAAGCACCCAACCCGGGCCAATTTGTAGGGCTTTCCCGGTCCCGAGGTCGCTAGCGTCGGCCCTTCCGCGTCACGTCCGCAGACACGTAAGGGACTTCCCCATGACCGCCTCTTCCCGCGACCTGCCCTGCCTCCGCCTCGAACCGCCCAAGACGCTGGAACTGAGCCCGCTCCTGCGCGCCTTGCAGGACCGGGGGCCGATCCACCGGGTGCGTACCCCCGCCGGGGACGAGGCGTGGCTGGTGACCCGCCATGCCGAGCTCAAGCAGCTGCTGCACGACGAACGCATCGGCCGCACGCACCCCGACCCGGCGGGCGCCGCGCAGTACGTACGCAGTCCGTTCCTGGAGCTGCTGATCTCCGACGGCGACGCCGAGGCCGGGCGCCGACAGCACGCCGAGATGCGCCGGGCGCTCACACCGCTGTTCTCGGCCCGGCGTGTGCTGGAGATGAAGCCGAAGGTGGAGGCGGCGGCGGACGCCCTGCTGGACGCGTTCATCGCCCAGGGGCCGCCCGGCGACCTGCACGGCCGGCTCTCCGTGCCGTTCGCCCTCACGGTGCTCTGCGACGTCATCGGGGTGCCGCCGGAGCGCCGCGAGGAGTTGACCGTCCTGCTGTCCGGCCTCGCCGTGCTGAACGACCGGGACGGCGCCGAGAAGGCGCTGAGCTCCCTGTCCGCGTACGTGGAAGGGCTGGTCGAGCTCAAGCGGGCCGAGCCCGGCCCCGACATCATTTCCCGGCTGTCCGACGGCGAGCTGTCCGAGGCCCGCGTGGCGCACCTGGTCTCGGGGCTGCTGTTCGCCGGGCTGGACAGCGTCGCGAGCATCATGGACAACGGCGTGGCGCTGCTGGCCGCCCACCCCGGCCAGTGCGCGGCGGCGCTGGCCGACCCCGAGGTGATGGACCGCGCCGTGGAGGAGGTGCTGCGGACCGCCCGGGCCGGCGGGTCGGTCCTGCCGCCGCGCTACGCCAGCGAGGACATGGAGTTCGGCGGGGTGACGATACGGGCCGGGGACCTGGTCCTGTTCGATCTCGGCCTGCCCAACTTCGACGAGCGGGCGTTCGACGGGCCGGGCGAGTTCGACGTCGACAGGGCCCCCAACCCGCATCTGTCCTTCGGCCACGGCATCTGGCACTGCATCGGCGCACCCCTCGCGCGTCTGGAGCTCAAGACGATGTTCACCAAGCTGTTCACCCGGCTGCCGGACCTGCGCCTGGAGGTTCCGGTGGAGGAACTGCGCCAGAAGGAAGGCCAGTTGTCGGGCGGCTTCGCGGAGCTCCGCATCGTCTGGTAAGGCTGATCCTCAGTCGGATACGCGAAGGCGGGCGGCCCGGTGGCCGCCCGCCTCGGTGTTCTCGTCGCTACACGTCGCCGAGCGAGTCGAGCCATTCCCCGACGACCCGCACGGTCTCCGCGGCGTCGTCGCGGACCATGGAGAAGTGGTCCGCGTCCACGCTCCGGACGTCCGGGGACGGGATCAGGCCGCCGTGCTGTTCACCGTCGAGGCCCGAGCCGGTCTCGACGCCGGCCGTCTGCCTGGTGGCGCGGACGATCAGTACGGGGGCGGTCGTGTGCCGGACCTCGAGCCGGTTCAGCATGCCCATCCAGCGCGCCATGGCGGACAGCCGGGAGTTCGTCATCCGTACCGGCGAGACCTCGTCGGTCAGGAAGTGACGCTTCATCAGACCCGTGTAGTCGATGGCCTCGTCCTTCTCGTGCCGCAGGCTGAGGGTGTCGAGCAGCACCACGCCCTCGGGCCTGATGCCCCAGGTCTCCTCCAACAGCCCCGCCGCCATGTAGGCGTAGGCCCCGGCGGAGGAGTGGCCGAGCAGGACGAAGGGTTCGCCATCGCTCGCCCGCAGCGCGCTCTCCGCGACGACCCGTACGGCGGTCTCGGGGTTGGCCGGCAGCCGCTCCCCCGTGGCGAAGCCGACCAGCGGCAGCGCGCTGACGTGCCGCTCGCCCCGGAAGGGCGCGGCGAGCCGGGCGTATTCGTGTACGCCGCCGTTGGCGGTGGGTGTGCTGACGCAGATCAGCCGCGGTGTGCCGGCGCCCTCGGCGAGGGTGGCCGGGAGCGGCAGATCCTCCAGTTCGGCGGTGCTCTCGAAGGTCGGGCGGAGCGCGCCGAGGGCGGCGAGCATGTGCTGGGCCTCCGGCGTCCTGCCACTGTCCAAGGCGTCGAGGAACAGCCGCTCCAGCGAGTCGGCCTCCGGCGCGGCGGCCGGGAGGAGGCCCGCCTGGGAGGCTGAGCCGTCGAGGACCGACTGTGCGGCCAGGTCGGCGTAGAGCCGGTCCGCGAGGTCGGCTGGGGTCTTGCTGTCGAAGACCACGGTTGCCGACAGGTGCAGTCCGGTGAGGGCGGCGAGCCGGTTGCGCAGTTCGACGGAGGTCAGGGAGTCGAGGCCCAGCTCGTAGAACTCCCGCCGGGCGTCGATGTTCCTGACCGAGGCGTGCCCGAGTACGGCGGCGGCCTCGGCGCGTACGAGGTCGGTCATCAGGGTCGTACGCTCCTCCGGACGCGCGGCGCGCAGCCGGTCGGCGAGCGTCGCCGTTGCCGCGGCACCGCCCGTGGAGCTCACGGCCGTGCGCCGGGCAGCCTTGACCACGCCGCGCAGTACCGCCGGTACGGGCCCCTGGGCGCGTACGGTCCCCGAGGACCGGCCTATCGCGACCAGGTGGGCCGCGCCGCTCGCGGTGGCGGCGTCGAACAGGGCCAAGCCCTGGGCGGGGCTGAGCGGTGCGGTCCCGTAGGAGGCCATCCGCTGCATGTCCGCGTCGGAAAGGCCGGCCGTCATACCGCCTCCCTGGTGCCAGGCGCCCCAGGCGAGGGACTGCGCGGGCAGGCCCTGGCCCGCACGGTACGAGGCCAACGAGTCGAGGAAGACATTTCCGGCGGCGTAGTTGCCCTGTCCCAGGGAGCCGACCACGCCGGAGATCGAGGAGTACAGGACGAACGCGGCCAGGTCGAGGTCCTTGGTGGCCTCGTGCAGATGCCAGGCGGCGTCCGCCTTCGGGCGCAGCACCGCCGACAGCCGGTCGGGGGTGAGGGAGGCGATCACGCCGTCGTCGAGCACACCGGCCGTGTGGATCACGGCGGTCAGCGGATGCGCGGCGGGCACGGATCCCACGATCGCGTCCACGGCCTCGCGGTCGGCCACATCGGCCGCTCGGACCGTCACTTCGGCACCGAGGGCGGCCAGCTCCTCCCGCAACTCACCCACACCGGGTGCCTCGGAACCGCTCCGGCTGACCAGGAGCAGGTGCCGCACACCACGCTCGGCCACCAAGTGCCGGGCCAGATCACGACCCAGACCACCGGTACCACCCGTGATCAGTACCGTCCCGTCCTGGTCCCAGGCCCGCGCCGACTCCTCGGCGTCACCGGCCCATTCGGCCAGCCGGGCCACCCGAATGCCGCCGTCGCGCACCGCGAACTGGCCGTCACCGTCGGCCAGCGGACCGGGCATGTCCGCGAGGATCTTCACGAGATCCCCGGCCTGGTCCTCCAGGTCGAGGAGCACGATCCGCCCGGGGTTCTCCGACTGCGCCGAGCGCACCAGACCCCACACCGCACCCGCGGCCACATCACGTACGGACTCACCCGCACCGGCCGACACGGCCCCACACGTCACGAACACCAGACGCGCAGCACCGGCCTCCAGGCCCGCCCACTCCTGAAGCAGGCCAAGGACCCAGGCGGTGAGCTCGTGCGTACGGGCAGGCGTGTCGCCGCCCGCGCCGGTTACCGGAACCACGACGAATTCCTCGTCGCCGGCGAGCTCCGCCAGAGACGCGACCGACGCGCCCACACCCAGTTCGTCGGCGCCCAGGGACACGCACCGGGGTGCGGCGGATGCCGTTCCGGGGGGCGCCGCCACCCAGTCGAGCGACAGCAGAGCGCTGCGACCCGCGCTCAACGGGGTCTTCGCAGAGTCGAGTTGACCACCGCGCAGAATGAGCTCGTCGACAGACAGGACGGGTGTGCCTTCGACGTCGACGGCCGCGATGGACACCGAGTCCTCGCCGGTCTTCGTCACCCGGGCCCGCAGCACCGAGGCTCCCCCGGCGTGCAGCGACACCCCTTGCCAGGCGAACGGCAGGAACTGGTCGCCCTCGGTGCCGACACCGGCCAGCCGGCGCGACTGGAGCATCGAGTCGAACAGCACTGGGTGGATCCCGAAGGTGCCGGCTTCCGCGGCGACTTCGTCCGGCAGGGCGACCTCGATCCAGGCGCCGTCCTCGCACTGCCACACCGAGCGCAGGCCCTGGAAGGCCGGTCCGTAGCCGGTCCCCTCGTAGAAGTCCTCCAGGTCGACGGCCACCGCGTCCCGCGGCGGCCAGACCGGGGAACCGAACTCCGCCACCCGCTCCCCCGCTACCAGCGTGCCGTGCGCGTGCTGCACCCACGGCTGGTCGAAGACGCCGTCGGCACGCGAGTACACGGAGACCGCGCGGGCGCCCGTCTCGTCGACATCCCCGACCAGCACCTGGATCTGCGCGGCGCCGTCCTCCGGGAGCGCCAGCGGAGTCATCAGGACGAGCTCCTCGATCCGGTCGCAGCCGGCCTGGTCGGCGGCGCGCATCGCCAGTTCCAGGAAGCCGGTGGCCGGGAAGAGCACAGTGCCGCCCATGACGTGGTCGGCCAGCCACGGGTGCGACTGCAACGACAGCCTGCCCGTGAACACCGTCTCGCCGGAGCCCGCCAGAGTGAACGTCGCTCCCAGCAAGGGGTGTTCGGCAGGGCGGAGGCCCGCCCCGGTGACGTCCCCCGACAGCGCGGCGGGCCGGGGCCAGAAGCGCTCGCGCTGGAAGGGGTACGTCGGCAGGTCGACGCGGCGGGCGCCCGTACCGGCGAAGAATCCGGCCCAGTCCACGCCGACACCCGCCACGTGCAGGCGGGCGAGCGCGGTCAACAGCGCCGACTCCTCCGACCGGTCCTTGCGCAGAGCCGACACGGCCACCTGACCACCACTGCCGTCCAAGCTGTGCTGAGCCATCGCCGTCAGCACACCATCCGGACCCAACTCCAGGAAGACGCCGACGTCTTCGGCCGCCAGGGCGCGCACGCCGTCGGCGAACCGCACGGTCTCCCTGACATGCCGCACCCAGTAATCCGCCGAGCACAGCAGCTCTTCCGCGGCCGGCTCGCCGGTGACGTTCGAGACGACGGGGATCCGGGGCGCCTGGAAGGACAGTTCCTCCGCCACCCGGCGGAAGTCCTCCAGCATCGGGTCCATCAACGGCGAGTGGAAGGCGTGGCTCACCGACAGCCGCTGGGTCTTGCGTCCCTCGGCGGTGAACTTCTCCGCGATCCGCAGGACTTCGGCCTCGACACCGGCGATCACCACGGACTCCGGTCCGTTGACAGCCGCGATCGACACACCGTCGACCAACCGCGCAGACACCTCGTCCTCCGCGGCCTGGACCGCGACCATCGCACCACCCACCGGCAACGCCTGCATCAACCGCGCACGCGCCGACACCAAACGGCAAGCATCCTCCAGCGAGAACACCCCCGCCACATACGCCGCCACCACCTCACCGATCGAATGCCCCGCCACGAAATCCGGCCGCACACCCCACGACTCCACCAGCCGGAACAACGCAACCTCAACAGCGAACAACGCCGGCTGCGTATAACCGGTCTCGTCCAGACGCCTGGCGTCGGAGAACATCACCTCCCGCAACTCACCGTCGAAATACGCCAGCACCGCATCCAACGCCTCCGCAAACACCGGGAACCGGCCATACAACTCCCGGCCCATCCCCACCCGCTGCGCACCCTGACCCGAGAACAACACCGCGAGCTTCCCGGCCGCGTGCCCGGCGGATCCGCGCGCCACCTCGACGGTGTCGCCGCCCTCGGCCAGCAGTACCGCGCGGTGCTCCAAATGCGCCCGGGTGGTCGCCAGCGAGAAGCCCAGGTCGAGAGGCGACCGGTCGGTCAGCGCGGAGACCCGCTCGAGCTGCGCGGCCAGTGCCTCCTCGGACTTCGCGGAGAGCAGCCACGGCACGGCCGACGGCGAGGTCCGCGGCCCTTCCTCGACCTCGGGCTCCTCGGCGTCCGGTGCCTGCTCGATGATGACGTGGGCGTTGGTGCCGCTGATGGCGAAGGACGACACGCCCGCGCGCCACGGCCGGTCCGACTTGGGCCACTCCTGAGCCTCCGTCAGCAGCTCCACCGCACCGGCCGACCAGTCCACATGGGACGACGGCGCGTCCACGTGCAGGGTCCGCGGCAGCACACCGTGCCGCATCGCCAGGATCATCTTGATGAGACTTGCGGCACCGGCCGCCGCCTGCGTGTGGCCGAGGTTGGACTTCACCGAACCCAGCAGCAGCGGACGCTCGGGATCGCGCCCCTGGCCGTACGTCGCCAGCAGCGCCTGCGCCTCGATCGGGTCACCCAGCGGCGTACCCGTACCGTGCGCCTCCACCGCGTCCACGTCCGAGGCCGTCAGCCCGGCGCTCGCCAGCGCCTGCCGGATCACTCGCTGCTGCGACGGACCACTGGGCGCCGTCAGGCCGTTGGAGGCGCCGTCCTGGTTGACGGCCGAACCCCGTACGACCGCGAGCACGGGGTGACCGTTCCGCCGGGCGTCGGACAGGCGCTCGACGACGAGGACACCCACCCCCTCGGACCAGCCCGTGCCGTCGGCCGCGTCCGCGAACGCCTTGCACCGGCCGTCCGCCGCCAGCCCGCCCTGCCGGCTGAATCCGATGAAGCTCATCGGCGTCGAGATCACCGTCACGCCTCCGACCAGCGCCAGCGAGCACTCCTCGGAGCGCAGCGCCTGGGCCGCCAGGTGCAGTGAGACGAGCGAGGAGGAGCAGGCGGTGTCGAGGGTGACGGCCGGGCCCTCCAGACCGAAGCTGTACGAGATCCGGCCTGACAGGATGCTGGCGATGAGGCCGGTGCTGCCGTGCCCTTCGATGTCCTCGCGGGAGTTCATCACGGTGTTGACGTAGTCGATGCCGCTCGTGCCCACGAAGACGCCGGTCTCGGTGCCGCGCAGGGACACGGGGTCGATTCCGGCACACTCCAGTGCCTCCCAGGACGCCTCCAGCAGGATGCGCTGTTGGGGGTCCATCGTCACGGCCTCGCGGGGCGAGATGCCGAAGAAGTGCGCGTCGAACGAGGCCGCGTCGACGAAGCCGCCCTCGGCGGTCGCGCTGCTGCCGCTTCCGTCGCCGACGAGCAGGTCCAGGTCCCAGCCTCGGTCCTTGGGGAACGGCGAGACGCCGTCCCGGCCCTCGCTCAGCAACTGCCAGAATTCCTCCGGCGACCGCACGCCGCCCGGCAGCCGGCAGGACATCCCGACGATCGCTATGGGCTCCTGCTTGGCGGACTCGACCTCTCGAAGCCGTTGGCGGGTCTGGTGCAAGTCGTTCGTGACCCACTTGAGGTAGTCAACGAGCTTTTTGTCGTTCGGCATGCCGTGGAACCTTCCGTATCAAAAAAAGGGGGGCCGGACTCAGCGATCGCTGTGACGGCCGAGCTCGTTGTCGATGAAGGCGAAGATCTCGTCGGTGCTCGCGGCCTCGATCCGCTCGGCGACTCCTGCGCCGTTCTCCTCCGCCGCGTCGCCCCGCCAGTCGTCCAGGATCCGCGCCAGCCGACCGGCGACGTCGGCCCTGGTACGGGCGTCGGGCTCGCTGGCGGCGAGCACGGAGCCGAGCCGTTCGAGTTCCGCCAGGAGGGCCGGGCCCGTGGCGGCCTCGTCCACCAGCTCGGCGACGAAGTGGTCGGCGAGGACGGTGGGGTTGGGGTAGTCGAAGACCAGTGTGGCGCTCAGCCGCAGTCCGGTGAGGTCAGCGAGCCGGTTGCGCAGTTCGACGGAGGTCAGGGAGTCGAGGCCCAGCTCGTTGAACTCCCGCCGGGCGTCGACGTTCTTGGCCGAGGCGTGCCCGAGTACGGCAGCAGTCTCGGTGCACACCAGATCGACCATCAGGCGGGTACGCTCCTCCGGGCGTGCCAGCCGCAGCCGGTGAGCGAGCGTCGCCGTTGCCGCGGCACCGCCCGTGGAGCTCACGGCCGTGCGACGGGCAGCCTTGACCAGCCCGCGCAGCACCGCCGGTACGGGCCCCTGGGCGCGTACCGTCCCCGAGGACCGGCCTATCGCGACCAGGTGGGCCGCGCCGCTCACGGTGGCGGCGTCGAACAGGGCCAAGCCCTGCTCGAGGTTCAGCGGTGCGGTCCCGTAGGAGGCCATCCGCTGCATGTCCGCGCCGGAAAGACCGGCCGTCATACCACTCCCCTGGCCCCAGGCGCCCCAGGCGAGGGACTGCACGGGCAGGCCCTGGCCCGCACGGTACGAGGCCAACGAGTCGAGGAAGACATTTCCGGCGGCGTAGTTGCCCTGCCCCGCAGCACCGAGCACACCGGAGATCGAGGAGTACAGGACGAACGCGGCCAGGTCGAGGTCCTTGGTGGCCTCGTGCAAATGCCAGGCGGCGTCCACCTTCGGGCGCAGCACCGCCGACAGCCGGTCCGGGGTCAGGGAGGCGATCACACCGTCGTCGAGCACACCGGCCGTGTGGATCACAGCGGTCAGCGGATGCGCGGCGGGCACCGAGCCCACGATCGCGTCCACCGCCTTACGATCCGCCACATCGGCCGCACAGACCGTCACTTCGGCACCGAGGGCAGCCAGCTCCTCCCGCAACTCACCCGCACCCGGCGCTCCGGGACCACTCCGGCTCACCAACAGCAGATGCCGCACACCACGCCCGGCCACCAAGTGCCGGGCCAGATCACGACCCAGACCACCAGTACCACCCGTGACCAGTACCGTCCCCTCCGGATCCCAGAGCCGCCCCGACTCGCCGCCAGGAGTGCCCGATTCAGCGAGCCGACCCACCCGGACAACACCGTCACGCAGCACGAACTGGCCGTCGCCACCGGCCAGCAGGCCGGGCAGATCCGCGAGCACCGTCACGAGATCCCCGTCCTGGTCCTCCAGGTCCACCAGCGCGATCCGCCCGGGGTACTCCGACTGCGCCGAGCGCACCAGACCCCACACCGCACCCGCGGCCACATCACGTACGGACTCGCCCGCACCGGCCGACACGGCCCCACACGTCACGAACACCAGACGCGCAGCACCGGCCTCCAGGCCCGCCCACTCCTGAAGCAGGCCAAGGACCCAGGCCGTCAACTCATGGGCGGAAGCCGGGACATCGTCGCCCGCACCGGAGGACACAGGAACCACGACGAAGTCCTCGTCGCCGGCGAGCTCCGCCAGGGATGCGACCGACGCGCCCACACCCAGCTCATCGGTACCCAGGGACACACACCGGGACGCAGCGGACGACACCTCGGGAGCCTCGACCCAGTCCAGTGACAACAGTGAGCCCTGCTCCGCGCCGCCTCGCGTCGCCGACCGGCCGGCGGCAGGAGCCTGGTAGGCCCGCATCACCATCGCCTCGGCGGACAGGACGGGGGCGCCTTCGACGTCGACGGCCGCGATGGACATCGAGTCCTCACCGGTCTTCACCACCCGGACCCGCAGCACCGAGGCGCCGCCCGCGTGCAGCGACACACCCCGCCAGGCGAAGGGCAGGAACTGATCGTCTTCGCCGCCGACACCGGCCATCCGGTGCGTCTGCAACACCGCATCCAGCAACGCCGGGTGGATCCCGAAGGCCCCTGCCTCCTCGGCGACCCGGCCCGGCAGCGCCACCTCGACGCAGGCACCGTCCTCGCACCGCCACACCGAGCGCAGGCCCTGGAAGGCCGGTCCGTAGCCGGTCCCCTCGTAGAAGTCCTCCAGGTCGACGGCCACCGAGCCCTGCGGCGGCCAGACCGGGGAACCGAAGTCCACGATCCGCTCTCCGCTGGTCAGCGTGCCGCCCGCGTGCTGCACCCACGGCCGGTCCGGGTCGCCGTCCGGGCGCGAATGTACGGAGACCGTGCGGGCGCCCGCCTCGTCGGCGGGCCCGACCAGCACCTGCACCTGCGCGGCACCCTCCTCCCGGAGCACCAGCGGCGTCATGAGGACGAGGTCCTCGACGCGGTCGCAGCCGGCGTGGTCGGCGGCGCGCATCGCCAGTTCCAGGAAGCCGGTTCCGGGGAAGAACACGTTGCCGCCTATGGCGTGGTCGGTCAGCCACGGGTGCGTCCGCAACGACAGCCTGCCCGTGAGCACCACCTCGCCGGAGTCCGCGAGGGTGAGCGTCGCCCCCAGCAGGGGGTGCCCGGCCGGTTGAAGACCCGCGCCGGCCACATCCCCGGCGAGCGCGGCGGGCTGCGGCCAGTACCGCTCGTGCTGGAAGGGGTACGTCGGCAGGTCGACGCGGCGGGCGCCCGTACCGGCGAAGAATCCGGCCCAGTCCACGCCGACTCCCGCCACGTGCAGGCGGGCGAGCGCGGTCAGCAGCGCCGACTCCTCCGACCGGTCCTTGCGCAGAGCCGACACGGCCACCTGACCGCCACTGCCGTCCAAGCTGTGCTGAGCCATCGCCGTCAGCACACCGTCCGGACCCAACTCCAGGAAAACAGACGCTCCTTCGGCCGCCAGGGCGCGCACCCCGTCGGCGAACCGCACAGTCTCCCTGACATGCCGCACCCAGTAGTCGGCCGAGCACACCAGTTCCTCGGTGGCGATCCCGCCGGTCACGTTCGACACCATCGGGATTTCCGGCGCCTGGAACGACAGCCCCTCGGCGACCACCTGCCGGAAGTCCTCCAGCATCGGGTCCATCAACGGCGAGTGGAAAGCGTGGCTCACCGACAGCCGCTGGGTCTTACGCCCCTCGGCGGTGAACTTCTTCGCGATCCGCAGGACTTCGGCCTCGTCTCCGGCGATCACCACGGACTCGGGCCCGTTGACAGCCGCGATCGACACACCGTCGACCAACCGCGCAGACACCTCGTCCTCCGCGGCCTGGACCGCGACCATCGCACCACCCACCGGCAGCACCTGCATCAACCGCGCACGCGCCACCACCAGACGACAGGCATCCTCCAGCGAGAACACCCCCGCCACATGTGCCGCCGCCACCTCACCGATCGAATGCCCCGCCACGAAATCCGGCCGCACACCCCACGACTCCACCAGCCGGAACAACGCCACCTCGACAGCGAACAACGCAGGCTGCGTATAACCGGTCTCGTCCAGACGCCTGGCGTCGGAGAACATCACCTCCCGCAACTCACCATCGAAATACGCCAGCACCGCATCCAACGCCTCCGCGAACACCGGGAACCGGCCGTACAACTCCCGGCCCATCCCCACCCGCTGCGCACCCTGACCCGAGAACAACACCGCGAGCTGACGACCCGTCTCCGCCCGGCCCCGGGCCGCCTCGGTCAGCTCGCCGTCCTTCGCCAGCAGCACCGCCCGGTGCTCGAACGCCGAACGGCCCGAGGCGAGCGAGAACCCGATGTCCACCGGGGATGCCGTACCCCGCAGCGACGAGATCCGCTCGATCTGAGCCGCCAGCGCCTCCGCGGACCGGCCCGACACCGGCCACGGCACCAGGTCGGGCACGGGGTCCGGATCTGTCAACGGCTCCTCGGCCGCGTCCGCCTGTTCCAGGATCACATGCGCGTTGGTGCCGCTGATCCCGAACGACGACACGCCCGCCCGCCACGGCCGGTCCGACTTGGGCCACTCCTGAGCCTCCGTCAGCAGCTCCACCGCACCGGCCGACCAGTCCACATGGGACGACGGCGCGTCCACGTGCAGGGTCCGCGGCAGCACACCGTGCCGCATCGCCATGACGGTCTTGATGATCCCCGCCACGCCGGCCGCCGCCTGGGTGTGTCCGAGGTTGGACTTCACCGAACCCAGCAGCAACGGCCGGTCCTCGGGGCGGTCCTGACCGTATGTGGCCAGCAGCGCCTGCGCCTCGATCGGGTCGCCGAGCGGTGTTCCCGTGCCGTGGGCCTCCACCGCGTCCACGTCCGAGGCCGTCAGCCCGGCGCTCGCCAGGGCCTGCTGGATCACCCTCTGCTGGGACGGGCCGTTGGGGGCGGTGAAGCCGTTGGAGGCGCCGTCCTGGTTGACGGCCGAACCCCGTACGACCGCGAGCACGGGGTGACCGTTCCGGCGGGCGTCGCTCAGGCGCTCGACGAGGAGGACACCCACCCCCTCGGACCAGCCGGTGCCGTCGGCCGCGTCCGCGAACGCCTTGCACCGGCCGTCCGCCGCCAGCCCGCCCTGCCGGCTGAACTCCATCAGGGAGCCGGGGGACGACATGACGTTGACTCCGCCGACCAGGGCCAGGGAGCACTCGCCGGCCCGGAGGGCCTGGGCCGCCGTGTGCAGGGCCACGAGCGAGGAGGAGCAGGCCGTGTCGACGGTCACCGCCGGGCCCTCCAGGCCGAGGGTGTAGGACAGCCGGCCGGAGGTGGCGCTGGCGGCGATTCCGGTGCCGATGTCGCCGGTGGCGTCGGCCAGGGAACGCACCAGCAGGTAGGCGTAGTCCTGGCCGTTCGTGCCGACGTACACGCCGGTGCGGCTGCCGCGCAGCGACACCGGGTCGATGCCGGCCCGCTCGATCGCCTCCCAGGAGGTCTCCAGCAGCAGCCGCTGCTGGGGGTCCATGGTGAGGGACTCGCGCGGCGAGATCCCGAAGAAGTCCGCGTCGAAGTCGCCGGCGCCGTCGAGGAATCCGCCTTCCTGGCTGACGGCGTTTCCGCGCCGGTCGACTCCGGCGTCCCGCAGGGCGTCCAGGTCCCAGCCGCGGTCCGTGGGGAACGCGCCGATCGCGTCCTCGCCGGCGGCCAGGAGCTCCCACAGGTCTTCGGGCGAGTGCACGCCGCCCGGGTACCGGCAGCTCATCGCCACGATCGCGATCGGCTCGGTGGCCGCGGCGACGAGCTTGCGGTTCTGCCGGCGCAGGTGTTCGGCTTCTTTGAGCGAGGCCCGGAGGGCCGCGACGACGCTTTCGCTGGATGTGGTCATGGTCCGCTCTTTCAGCGCTCTTGGTGGGAATTGCTGTCGAGTGCCGCCTGCACCAGGCCGGCGATGTCCATCGCGTCGATCGACTCGTCGTAGGCGTGCGCCTCCGTCGTGGCGTCGTCCTCGCCGCCGTCCGGTGCCGCGGTCTGCGCGGCCGCGAGCTTCAGCAGGGGTTCGAGTACGCCGATCTCGCGCAGCTGGGCCATGGAGACGGTGGCGAGAAGGGCCCTGAGGCCGGACTGGTCGAGGCCGTCGGCGTCCGTCCCGCGGGGCCCGCTCTCCGGGACGAGCAGGCCGAGGATGTGGCCTGCGAGGTCGGCGGGGTTCGGGTGGTCGAAGACGAGCGTGGCGGCGAGGCTCAGTCCCGTCGCGGCGTTGAGCTGGTTGCGCAGCTCGACCGCGCTGAGGGAGTCGAAGCCGAGGTCCCGGAACGCCCGGTCGGCGCCGACGGCGTCGGCCGTGGAGTGGCCGAGTACGGCGGCGGCCCGGGTGCGTACCAGGTCCAGTACGGCCGCGGAACGCTGCGCGGGCGACAGCCCCGTCAGCCGCTCCCGCAGGCCGGTGCCGGGAGCCTGCTCCGCGCCGGGCGCGGCGGTGCGGTCCGTGGCGCCGGCCTGCTCCGCGAGGAGCGGGCTGGGGCGTACGGCGGTGAAGTGCCGTACGAACCGGTCGTGTTCGACGTCGACGACGACCTCGGCGGGACGGCCGTCCATGACGGCCCGGCGCAGTGCCGTGACGGCGAGGACGGGGTCCAGCGGCCGGAGTCCGGTGCGCCGTGCCACCTCGGCGGCCCTTCCGTCGGCGGCCATGCCGCTGCCGTTCCAGGGGCCCCAGGCGATCGAGGTCGCCACCAGGCCCTCGGCCCGGCGCTGTTCGGCGAGGGCGTCCAGGACGGCGTTGGCGGCGGCGTAGCCGGCCTGGCCGGCGTTGCCGACGGCGCCGGACGTGGAGGAGAACAGGGCGAACACCGCCAGGTCCAGGTCCCGGGTGAGGTCGTGCAGGGCCAGGGCGGAGGCGGCCTTGGCGTGGAAGACGGCCTCGAAGCGGTCCGGAGTGAGGCTGTCGAGCACGCCGTCGTCGAGGATGCCCGCGGTGTGGACGACGCCGGTGAGGGGAGCCTCCGCCGGGATGTCCGCGAGGACCGCGGCGAGCGCTTCGCGGTCGGCCGCGTCGCAGGCGGCGAGGGTGACCTCCGCGCCCAGGGCGGTGAGTTCGGCCCGCAGTCCGTCGGCGCCGGGTGCGTCCGCGCCCCGGCGGCTGACGAGCAGCAGGTGCCGTGCTCCCGCGAGGGCCAGCTCGCGGGCCACATGGGCGCCGAGTGCCCCGGTGCCGCCGGTGATCAGGACGGTGCCGGTGGGCCTCCACTCCTGTGCGGTCCGCCCGGCCGGTACGGGCACCAGGCGGCGGCCGAGTACGGCCGAGGGCCGGATCGCGACCTGGTCCTCGTCGCCGGGGGCCGCGAGGAAGGCGGCGAGGCGTTCCACGGACCGTTCGTCGAGGGTGCCGGGCAGGTCGATCAGGCCGCCCCAGCGCTCCGGGTGTTCGAGAGCGGCGACCCGGCCGAGTCCCCATACGGCGGCCTGGACGAGTCCGGGCAGCGGCTCGGACGGGCCGGCCGCGACCGCGCCCCGGGTGACGCACCACAGGGGTGCGGGGAGGTCCGCGTCGCCGAGCGCCTGGATCAGGGCCGTGGTGAGCGCGGGTCCGGCGGGGGCGGGTGCCTCCGCGAGGGCGAGCAGGGAGACCACTCCGGCGAACTCGCGTCCGTCGGCGGTCAACTGCCGTATCCGTCCGGCCAGTTCCTCGCGGTCGGGGCCGTCGACCTCCAGGCGGGTGAGGTCCGGGCCGAGGGCGGCCAGGACGTCGGCGGTCCAGGGATCGCCGGCGTGTCCGGCCGGGAGCACGGCGAGCCAGTGGCCCGCCGGGGTCCGGGCGGACCCGGGGGTCAGCGGCTTCCAGGTGATCTGCTGCCGCCAGCCGTCGACGGTGTTCAGGTCGCCGCGCCGGCGGCGCCAGTCCGCGAGGGCGGGGAGCACCTTGGACAGCGCGTCGCCGTCGACGTTCAGGGTCGCCTCCAGCGAGGCGAAGTCCTCGTCCGCGACGGCCGACCAGAAGCCGTCGTCCTCGCCGCCGGCCGGGCCGGCGTCCGGCTGCGTCTCCGGCCAGAACCGCAGGTGCCGGAACGGGTAGGTGGGCAGGTCGGTGCGGCGGGGTGCGGTCCCGTCCGTCCCGAGCACGGCGGGCCAGTCCGGGTTCGCTCCCCCGACGTGCAGCCGGGCGAGCGCGGTGAGCACGGCCGCCTCCTCGCCGCGGTCCTTGCGCAGGGCCGGTACGGTCACCGCCTGCGCGGACAGGGCGTCGAGGGTGTCCTGGGCCATGGCGCACAGCGAGCCGTCGGGGCCGAGCTCCAGGAAGACGGACACGCCGCGCCCGGCGAGGGTGCGTACGCCGTCGCCGAAGCGGACGGCCTCACGGACATGGCTCACCCAGTAGTCCGGGGAGCACACCTGCTGCCCGGTCGCCGCCTCGCCGGTCAGGTTGGACACGAGCGGGATCGCCGGGGCGTCGTAGGCGATGCTCCGGGCGACCTCTCGGAAGTCCTCGAGAATGGCGTCCATGTGCAGGGAGTGAAACGCATGACTGACCCGCAAACGCCTAGCCTTGCGCCCGTCGGCCGTGAACTTCTCGGCGAGAGCGAGGACGGCGGCCTCGTCGCCGGACAGGACCACCGAGTCCGGGCCGTTGACGGCGGCGATCGAGACGCCGTCGGTCAGGTGCGTCAGCGCCTCCTCCTCGGTGGCCTTGACGGCGACCATGGCGCCACCGGCGGGCAGGCCGTTCATCAGCCGCGCCCGGGCGGCCACGAGCCGGCAGGCGTCCGCCAGGGAGAAGACTCCCGCCACGTGCGCCGCCGCGATCTCGCCGACGGAGTGGCCCGCGACGAAGTCCGGGCGGATGCCCCAGGACTCGACGAGCCGGAACAGTGCCACCTCGATGGCGAACAGGGCGGGCTGGGTGTATCCGGTCTCGTTCAGCCGTTCCGCGTCGCCGAACATGACCTCCCGGAGCGGGAGTTGCAGCTCGGCGTCCAGACGCTCCGTCACGGCGTCGAGGGTCTCGGCGAACACCGGGAAGCGGGCGGCGAGTTCCCGGCCCATCCCGACGCGCTGCGAGCCCTGGCCGGAGAACAGCACCGCCAGCTTGCCCCGGCGCGCCTCGGTGTCGCCCCGGACGACCCGCGGGGTGTCGAGGCCGTCGGCCAGCGCGGCCAGGCCCTGGAGCAGGTCGTCGCGGTTGCCGGCGAGGACTGCGGCCCGATGGGTGAAGGCCGACCGGAGGGTCGCCGTGGACAGCGCGAGCTCGGTGACGGTGAGTTCGGGGCGTTCGGTCACGTAGGTGTGCAGTCGCCGGGCCTGGTCCCGGAGCGCGTCCGGCGCGGCGGCCGAGACGGGTACGGGCAGCAGGCCGTGGTCCTCCTCGGCGGGCCGGTGCCGCGCGCCGGCCGGTGCGGGCTGCTCGATGATGACGTGGGAGTTGGTGCCGCTGGCGCCGAAGGCGGAGATGCCCGCCCGGCGCGGGCGGCCGGACTCCGGCCACGCGGTCGCGTCGGTCAGGAGCTCGACGGCGCCCGCGGTCCAGTCGACGTGCGCCGAGGGCTCGTCGACGTGCAGGGTCCGGGGAAGGACGCCGTGCCGCATCGCCAGGACCATCTTGATGACGCCGCCGACGCCGGCGGCCGCCTGGGTGTGTCCGATGTTGGACTTCAACGAGCCCAGCAGCAGCGGACGTTCGCGGTCCTGGCCGTAGGTGGCCAGCAGCGCCTGTGCCTCGATGGGGTCGCCCAGGGTGGTGCCGGTGCCGTGGGCCTCCACGGCGTCCACGTCGGCCGGGGCCAGCCCGGCGTCGGCCAGGGCCCGGCGGATGACGCGGCGCTGCGAGGGGCCGTTGGGGGCGGTGATGCCGTTGCTGGCGCCGTCCTGGTTGATCGCCGAGCCGCGCAGGACCGCGAGGACCTCGTGCCCGTTGCGGCGGGCGTCCGAGAGGCGTTCGAGGACGAGGACGCCGACGCCCTCGGACCAGCCGGTGCCGCCGGCCGAGGCCGAGAAGGCCCGGCAGCGGCCGTCCGGCGCGAGGGCTCCCATCTCCCCGAACTCGACGAAGTTCACCGGGGTGGACATCACCGTCACACCGCCGGCCAGCGCGATCGGGCACTCGCCGTTGCGCAGCGCCTGGGCGGCCAGGTGGAGGGCCACCAGCGAGGACGAGCACGCCGTGTCGACGCTGACGGACGGGCCCTCCAGGCCGAGGGAGTAGGACACCCGGCCGGAGAGCAGGCTGGCCGACTGCGCGGTCTGCGCGTGGCCGAGCTGGCCCGCCTCGGGCCGGTAGTCGCCGGAGCCGCCGCCGATGAACACGCCCGTGTCACCGCCGCGCAGCCCGGCCGGGTCGATGCCGGCCCGCTCCAGGGCCTCCCAGGAGGCTTCCAGCAGGATGCGCTGCTGCGGGTCCATCACCATGGCCTCGCGCGGGGAGATCGCGAAGAAGCCGGGGTCGAAGTCCGCCACGTCGTAGAGGAATCCGCCCTCCCGGGCGACGGTGCGGCCGCGGCCGTCCCGGTCGCCGCGCAGCAGCCGGTCGAGGTCCCAGCCCCGGTCGGTGGGGAAGCCGCCGATGGCGTCGCCGCCGGCCGCGATCAGGTCCCACAGGTCATCGGGCGAGCGGACGCCGCCGGGGTAGCGGCAGCTCATGCCGACGATCACCACGGGGTCGTCGGCCGTGGTGGCGCCCCGCGCCGGTACGGCGGCCGTCCCGGCCCGCTCGGCGTCGTTCTCGCCGTCCTCGCCGAGGAGTTCGGCCAGCAGGTGGCCGGCCAGCGCCTCGGCCGTCGGGTAGTCGAAGACGAGCGTGGCGGGCAGGGACAGGCCCGTCGCGGTGGCGAGCTGGTTGCGGAGGTCGACGGCGGTCAGGGAGTCGAAGCCGAGGTCCCGGAAGGTCTGTCCGGTGGGGACGGCGTCGGCGTCGGCGAACCCGAGCACCGAGGCCACCTCGGCGCGGACCACGGCCAGCAGTGCGTCCGTACGCTCGGCGGCCCGGCGGGCCGCGAGGTCCGCCCGGAGTCCGGGCGCGGCGACCGCCGTGTCCCGGCCGGTGCCGTCGGGGCCCGCCAGGGCCTCGCGGGCCTCGGGCAGGTCCGTGAAGAGGGTGCTGCGGCGGTTACGGGTGAAGGCCGGCGCGAACCGGTCCCACCGCACGTCGGCGATCGTCACCGAGGCGGCGTCGTCGACCGAGCGGGCGAGCGCCGACAGGGCCCGCCGGGCGTCCATCACGGGCAGCCCGTTGGCCCGCAGATGCGCGGTCAGGCTGTCGTCGGTGAGCTCCGCCCAGCCGCCGAAGGCGACCGACAGGGCACGCAGTCCGCGCGCCCGGTACTGCCGTGCCAGGGCATCCAGCAGGGCTCCGGCGGCGGCTTCCGCTCCCCGGCCGCTCGCGCCCCAGGTGCCGGCGACGGAGGAGAAGAGGACGAACGCGTCCAGGGGCCGGTCGTCGACGGCCGTCTCGGCCACGGCCGCCAGGCTCTCGACGTTCGCGTGCAGCGCTGCCAGGTCCGTACCCGCTCCGGGCTCGTCGGCGTACACCACCGCGGTCAGCGGCTGCGTCTCCGGGAGCGAGGCGAGCGCGGTCAGGAGCGCTTCGGTGTCGGTCGGGGCACAGGCGACGAGCGTCAACCGGTCGCTCATGCCGTCGAGTTCGGTGTTCCGCTCAGCCGCGTCCGGTGCGGCCAGCAGGATGTGCCCGGCTCCCTGCTCGGCGAGCCAGCGGACGACGTGGCCTCCGGAGCCGGCTGCTCCGCCGGCGACCAGGACCGTACCGGACGGCTGCCAGGGCGCCGCCTGGGCATCGGCGGTGGCACGCACCAGCCTGCGCCCGAAGGCGCCGGCGGGCCGCAGCGCCACCTGGTCCTCGGTGCCGGACAGGACGGCGCGGAACCGGTCCGCCGAGCGCTCGTCGAGGACGTGCGCCACATCGACGAGACCACCCCAGCGCCCGGGGTGCTCCAGGGCGGTCACCCGCCCGAGTCCCCATAGAGCGGCCTGGGCGGTGTTCACCTCGGTGTCCGTGTGCCCCACGGACACCGCGCCACGGGTGACACACCACAGCGGGGCGTCGATACCGGCCTCCGCCAGGGCGCGTATCGCCTCGCCCTGCCACGTGTCCGCGAGCAGCGAGACGACACCCGCGAAAGCGGTTTCCCGGCCGGCGAGTCGCGCGATGCCGTCGGCCTCGACGCGTACGGCGTCGTCGCCGAGGGCCGCGACCACGGCGGCGGTCCACTCGTCGTCGGCGCTGCCCGCCGGGACGAGCGCGAGCCACGGTCCGGTGAGGGCGCCCGGCGCGGTGCCGGTGAGCGGCTTCCACGTCACGCGGTAGCGCCAGCCGTCGACGGTCGAGCGCTCGGCGCGCCGGTGGCGCCAGGAGGCCAGGGCGGGCACGAGGGCCGACAGAGAGGCGTCGTCCAGGCCGAGGCCGGCCGACAGCGACTCCAGGTCCCCGCACTCCACCGCGGCCCAGAACGCGGCGTCGGCGGGGTCCTCCTGACCCTGCCTCACAGGCGCGCTCTCCGGCCAGAACCACTCGCGCTGGAACGGGTACGTGGGCAGGCCGACCCGGCGGGCACCGGTACCGGTGAAGGGTCCGGCCCAGTCCACCCCGACACCCGCCACGTGCAGGCGCGCGAGGGCGGTCAGCAGGGCCTGCTCCTCGGGCCGGTCCTTGCGGAGGGCGGACACGGCCACCGGGGCGCCGTCCAGGCTGTGCTGGGCCATCGCCGTCAGCACGCCGTCGGGGCCCAGTTCCAGGAAGGCGGAGACGCCTTCGGCGGCCAGTGCGCGTACGCCGTCGGCGAAGCGCACGGTCTCGCGGACATGCCGCACCCAGTACTCGGGCGAGCACAGCAGCTCCGCCGTGGCGAGCTCACCGGTCACGTTCGACACGACCGGAATCCGCGGTGCTTCGAAGGACAGGCCCTCGACGACCCGGCGGAAACCGTCCAGCATCGGTTCCATCAGCGGCGAGTGGAACGCGTGACTGACCGTCAGGCGCTGTGTCTTGCGACCCTCGGCGGTGAACTCCCCGGCGATCCGCAGTACTTCGGTCTCGTCCCCGGCGAGGACGACGGCCTCGGGGCCGTTGACCGCCGCGATCGACACGCCGTCGACCAGCCGCGCGGCCACCTCCTCCTCGGTGGCCCGGACGGCGACCATCGCGCCGCCGGCGGGCAGTGCCTGCATCAGCCGCGCACGCGCCGCCACCAGACGGCAGGCATCCTCCAGCGAGAACACCCCCGCCACATGCGCCGCCGCGATCTCGCCGATCGAGTGGCCGGCGACGAGGTCCGGGCTCACGCCCCACGACTCGACGAGCCGGAACAGGGCCACCTCGAGCGCGAACAGCGCCGGCTGCGTGCAGCCGGTCTCGTCCAGCCCGTCCACGGCGCCGGACATCACGTCGTGGAGCGGCCGTTCCAGCTCGGCGTCGAAGTGGGCCGCCACCGTGTCGAGCGCCCCGGCGAACACCGGGAAGCGCGCGTACAGCTCCCGGCCCATGCCGATCCGCTGCGAGCCCTGGCCCGAGAACAGCACCGCGAGCTTCCCGGTGACGTCCTGGACGGTGCCGCGGGCGAGTTCCGTGACCTGCCCGCCGTCGGCCAGCAGGACGGCGCGGTGGGCGAACGCGGCCCGGCCGGTGGCCAGCGAGTACCCCACGTCGGCCGGCGACGGGCCGGTCAGTGCGGAGATCCGCTCCAGTTGTGCCGCCAGCGCGGCCTCGGACCTGCCCGACACCGGCCAGGGCACGAGCGGCCCCGGCGCCGTGGCGGGTTCGTCCGCCGCGGGCTCCGGCTCCGGCGCCTGCTCGATGATGACGTGGGCGTTGGTGCCGCTGACGCCGAAGGCGGAGACGCCGGCCCGGCGGGCGTGCCCGGTCTCCGGCCACGCCTGCTGCTCGGTGACGAGCGAGAGGGTGCCGTCCGTCCAGTCGACGTGGGTGGACGGGGTGTCGATGTGCAGGGTCCGGGGCAGGGTGCCGTGCCGCATCGCCAGGACCGTCTTGATGATGCCGGCGACGCCGGCGGCCGCCTGGGTGTGGCCCAGGTTCGACTTGACCGCGCCGAGGAGCAGCGGGAGGTGCCGGTCCCGGCCGTAGGCGGCGGCGAGGGCCCGGGCCTCGATGGGGTCGCCGAGCCGGGTGCCGGTGCCGTGGGCCTCGACGGCGTCGACGTCGGCGGGGGCGAGGCCGGCGTCGGCGAGGGCCTGGCGGATGACGCGCTGCTGGGCGCGCCCGTTGGGGGCCGTCAGGCCGTTCGAGGCGCCGTCCTGGTTGACGGCGGTGCCGCGTACGACACCCAGGACGTCGTGGCCGTTGCGGCGGGCGTCGGAGAGCCGTTCGAGGACGAGGACGCCCACGCCCTCGGCCCAGCTGGTGCCGTCGGCCGCGTCGGCGAACGCCTTGCAGCGGCCGTCGGGGGCGAGCCCGCCCTGGACGGTGAACTCGGTGAAGGCGTCGGGGCTGGACATGACCGACACACCGCCGGCCAGCGCCAGCGTGCTCTCGCCGCTGCGCAGGGACTGGGCGGCCATGTGCAGGGCGACGAGCGACGACGAGCAGGCCGTGTCGACGGTGACGGCCGGGCCCTCGAAGCCGAAGGCGTACGAGAGCCGGCCGGACATGACGCTGGCGGTGTTGCCGGTGGCGACGTGGCCGCGTACGTCGGCGGTGCCCCGGCGCAGGAGGTTGACGTAGTCCTGGCCGTTGGTGCCGACGAAGACGCCGGTGCGGCTGCCGCGCAGGGTGGTCGCGTCGATGCCGGCGCGCTCGAAGACCTCCCAGGCGGTCTCCAGCAGCAGGCGCTGCTGGGGGTCCATGGCCAGCGCCTCGCGGGGCGAGATGCCGAAGAAGGCGGCGTCGAAGAGGCCGACGCCGTCGAGGAATCCGCCGTCGAGGGTGGCCGAGGCGCCCTGGGCGAGCGCGTCGAGGTCCCAGCCGCGGTCGGCGGGGAAGCCGGAGATCGCGTCCCCGCCGCGGATCAGCAGCTGCCAGAGGTCCTCGGGGGACCGGACTCCGCCGGGGAAGCGGCAGTTCATGCCGACGATGACGACGGGGTCGTCGTCGGCCGCCCGGCCGGCCGGGTCCGGGAGGGCCGGGCCGGTGTCGGGCAGTGTGTCGAGGAGCTCGGCGAGCAGGAAGTCGGCGAGGGCGAGCGGGGTCGGGTGGTCGTAGACGAGTGTGGCGGGCAGTTTCAGGCCGGTCGTGGCGGTCAGGGCGTTGCGGAGTTCGACGATGGTCAGCGAGTCGAAGCCGAGGTCGTTGAAGGGCTGGTCGGCGCCGATGTTCCCGGTGCCGGAGTGTCCGAGGACGGCGGCCACCTGGCCGCGCAGGAGGTCGAGGACGAACCGGGGGCGGGCGGCCGGGGAGAGCCCGGCGAGCTGCCGGCGCAGGGCCGGTTCCCGCAGGGCGGTCTCCGCTGTCCCGGCCGTCACCGTGGTGCCGGTGCGGCGCAGTTCGGGCAGGTCGCCGACGAAGGGGTTGAGGCGGAGCGCGGTGAAGGCCTCCGCGTAGCGCGCCCAGTCGATGTCGGCGAGGGTCAGCACCGTGGCGTCGTGCTCGATCGCGTGGCGCAGGGCGGTGAGGGCCGCCTCGGGGGCCATGGGGGCGAAGCCGCCGCGGCGGACCCGGCTCTCGATGCCGGCCCCGTCGGCGGCCATGCCCGCCTCGGCCCAGGGACCCCAGGCGATGGAGGTCGCGGGCAGGCCCGCCGCGCGGCGGTGCTCGGCGAAGGCGTCGAGGAAGGCGTTGGCGGCGGCGTAGTTGCCCTGACCGGGCGCGCCGAGGGTGCCGGCGATCGAGGAGAACAGCACGAAGGCAGTGAGGTCGTGGCCCCGGGTCGCCTCGTGGAGGGCGAGCGTGGCGGTGACCTTGGCGCGCAGGACGGCGGCGAACTTCTCCGGGGTGAGCGCGTCGATGACGCCGTCGTCGACGGTGCCGGCGGTGTGGAACACCGCGGTGAGCGGGTGCTCCTCGGGGATCGCGGCCAGGACGGCGGCGAGCGCGTCGCGGTCGGCGATGTCGCAGGCGGCCAGGGTGACCCGGGCACCCAAGTCTGCCAGCTCGGCGCGGAGTTCACCGGCTCCCGGGGCGTCGGCGCCGCGCCGGCTGACCAGCAGCAGGTGCTCGGCGCCGCGTGCGGCGAGCCAGCGGGCGACATGGCCGCCCAGGGCGCCGGTGCCGCCGGTGACGAGCACGGTGCCGGCGGGCCGGAACCCGGCGGGCGCGGGGGCGTCCCCGACCGGGTGGTGGGCCAGCCGGCGGCCGTACGTCGCGGTGGCGCGTACGGCGAGCTGGTCCTCGCCGTCGCTTCCGGCGAGTACGGCGGCCAGCCGGCGCAGGGTGGGGCCGGTGAGCTCGTCGGGAAGGTCGACGAGGCCGCCCCAGCGCTCCGGGTGTTCGAGAGCGGCGACCCGCCCGAGTCCCCAGACGGCCGACTGGGCCGGGCGGGCGGGCTGTTCGGAGCGGCCGACGGCCACGGCGGTGCGGGTCACGCACCACAGGGGCGCCTCGATGCCGGCGTCGCCCAGGGCCTGGACGGCGGCCGTCGTCAGCGACAGGCCGGCGGGGACGCCGTCCTCGTCGTACGCGTCGTCCGTCGCGAGCAGGGACAGTACACCCGTGAACTCGTGGCCTTCCTCGGCCAGTTGCCGCAGGCGGCCGGCCAGGCCGGCGCGGAGCGCGGTGGTGACGTCGACGCGGACGGTGTCGGTGCCGAGGGCGCCCACGACCGCGTCGTGCCAGGCCGGGTCGGCGGCGCCGGCCGGGGCGAGCACCAGCCAGGTGCCGGCCGGGAGTGCGGGGCCGGCCGGGCCGGTGAGGGGCTTCCAGGTGACCCGGTAGCGCCAGCCGTCGACGGTGGCGTGCTCCCGGCGCTTGCGGCGCCAGGAGGCCAGGGCGGGGACGACGGCGGTGAGGGTGTCGTCGTCCAGCTCCAGGGAGGTGCCCAGGGACGAGAGGTCCGCGCGCTCGACCGCCGACCAGAACGCGGCGTCCGCCTCGTCGGCGGGGCCCGCGTCGGCGGTGGTCCCGGCGGGCGTCTCGGGCCAGTAGCGCTCGCGCTGGAAGGGGTAGGTCGGCAGCTCGGTCCGCCGGGCGCCGGTGCCGGCGAACACCGCCGGCCAGTCGACCCGTACGCCGTGCACATGGAGGCGGGCGAGGGCGGTGGTGAGCGCCGGGTCCTCGGGGCGGTCGCGGCGCAGCGCCGGGACCGCGACGGCGCCGCTGTCCGCGTCGACGGTGCCGCGTACGGCGCCGGAGAGCACTCCGTCCGGGCCGAGTTCGAAGAAGGTGGTCACACCGTGTCCGGTGAGGCGGCGGACGGCGTCGGCGAACCGGACGGTGCCCCGGACCTGCCCGGTCCAGTACTCCGGCGTGCCGAGCTCGTCGGCCGTGGCGAGGTCGCCGGTGACGGTGGACACCAGCGGCACGACGGGCGCGTGGTAGGTGACGCCCGCGGCGACGCGGGCGAAGTCCGCCAGCATCGCGTCCATGTGCGGCGAGTGGAAGGCGTGGCTGACGCGCAGCCGCTTGGTGCGGCGGCCGAGCTCCTCGACCCGGGCGGCGACGGCGAGCACCGCGTCCTCGTCGCCCGCGACGACGAGGGACGTCGGGGTGTTGACGGCGGCGACGGAGACGCGCCCCTCGTACCCGGCGAGCAGCGGCAGTACCTCGTCCTCGGCCGCCTCGACGGAGGCCATGGCGCCGCCGGCGGGCAGGGCGGCCATCAGCCGGCCGCGGGCCGCGACGAGGGTGCAGGCGTCCTCCAGGGAGAGGACTCCGGCCGCGTGCGCGGCGGCGAACTCGCCGATGGAGTGCCCGGCGACGTAGTCGGGGCGCAGGCCCCAGGACTCGGCGAGCCGGAACAGGGCCACTTCGAGGGCGAAGAGGGCCGGCTGGGTGTAGCCGGTGTCGTCGAGCAGCGCGGCCTCGGGGGTGTCCGGGGCGGCGAAGAGGATCTCCCGCAGCGGGCGGTCGAGTTCGAGGTCGAAGCGTGCCAGTACGGCGTCCAGGGCCTCGGCGTAGACGGGGTGGCGTTCGTAGAGCTCGCGTCCCATGCCGGGACGCTGGCTGCCCTGGCCGGTGAAGAGGAAGGCCAGGCGGCCGCGGCTCCGGCCGCCGGTGATCAGGCCGCCGTCGGGGGTGCCGTCGCGGAGGGCGGTCAGGGCGCGGATGAGCGCGTCGTGATCGTCGGTGACGACGGCCGCGCGGTGCTCCAGGGCGGCCCGGGTGGTGGCGAGGGAGTGGGCGAGGTCGGTGAGCGGCGTCCCGGGGTGGTCGGCGAGGTGGGTCAGGAGCCGGCCGGCCTGGGCGCGCAGGCCCGCTTCGGTACGGCCGGACAGCGTCAGGGGCAGCACCCCGGCCGGGTCCGCCGCCGGCTCCTCGGGCCGCCGGTCCGGGGCCTGTTCGAGGACGGTGTGGACGTTGGTGCCGCTGAGGCCGAAGGAGGAGACGGCCGAGCGGCGCGGGTGCCCGGCGTCGGGCCAGGCCAGCGGCTCGGTGAGCAGCCGGATGGCGCCGGAGCTCCAGTCGACGTGCGAGGAGGGCCGGTCGATGTGCAGGCTCTGCGGGACGGTCCCGTGGCGCATGGCCATGACCATCTTGATGACGCTGGCGACGCCGGACGCCATCTGGGCGTGGCCGATGTTGGACTTGACCGAGCCGAGCAGCAGCGGCCGCTCGGGGTCGCGGTTCTCGCCGTAGGTGGCGAGGAGGGCCTGGGCCTCGATGGGGTCGCCGAGGGCGGTGCCGGTGCCGTGTCCGTCGACGACGTCGACGTCGGCGGCGGCCACTCCGGCGTTGGCGAGGGCCTGGCGGATGACGCGCTGCTGGGACGGGCCGTTGGGGGCGGTGAGCCCGTTGGAGGCGCCGTCCTGGTTGACGGCGGAGCCCCGGATGACGGCCAGGACCTCGTGCCCGTTGCGGAGGGCGTCGGAGAGCCGCTCGACGAGGACGAGACCGACGCCTTCGGCCAGGCTCATGCCGTCGGCGGCGTCGGAGTAGGCCTTGCAGCGGCCATCGGCCGCCATCGCCCGCTGCTGGCTGAAGCCGATGAACGAGAACGGCGTGGACATGATGCTGACGCCGCCGGCGAGGGCGAGGGAGCTCTCACCGTTGCGCAGCGACTGGCAGGCCAGGTGCAGGGCGACCAGGGACGAGGAGCAGGCCGTGTCGAGCGAGACGGCCGGGCCCTCGAAGCCGTAGGTGTAGGACAGGCGGCCGGACAGGACGCTGGAGATGGTGCCGGTGATGGCGTGTCCCTCGCCGCCTGCCGGGGTCGCGGCGTTGGCGGCGTAGTCCTGGTAGCTGGCGCCGATGAAGGTGCCGGTGCTGCTGCCACGCAGGGTGGCGGGGTCGATGCCGGCACGCTCCAGCGCCTCCCAGGAGGTCTCCAGCAGCAGCCGCTGCTGCGGGTCCATGGCCAGCGCCTCGCGGGGCGAGATGCCGAAGAAGGGGGCGTCGAAATCGGCGGCGTCGTGGAGGAAGCCGCCACGGGTCGAGTAGGTGCGGCCCGGCCGGCCGAGGTCGGGGTCGTAGAGGCCCTCGGTGTCCCAGCCCCGGTCGGTGGGCCACTCGCCGGTGACGTCGCCGCCCTCGGTGACGATCCGCCACAGGTCCTCCGGGGAGGTGATGTCGCCCGGGTAGCGGCAGCTCATGCCGATGATGGCGATGGGCTCGTCGGTGGCGTATCCCGCGACGGCGGGCACGGCGGCGGAGGACCCGGTGCGGGCGCCCGCGATCGCGTCGCGCAGGTAGGCCACGAGCGCGAGCGGGTTGGGGTGGTCGAAGACCATGGTGCTCGGCAGGGCCAGCCCGATGACGGCGGCGATCCGGTTGCGCAGGTCGACGGCGGTGAGGGAGTCGAAGCCGACGTCGCGGAAGGCCCGCTGCTCGGAGAGGGTGTCCGGGGAGGCGTGGCCGAGCGCGGTGGCGGCCTCGGCGCGTACCAGATCGAGCAGGAGGCGGTCCTGCTCGGCGGCCGCCAGCCCGAGGAGCCTGGTGGTGAACTCGTTGCCGGATTCCGTGACTTCGGTGTTCTGTTCGGTCAGCCGCCGGACCTCGGGCAGCTCGTCGAAGAGCGGGGCGGGCCGCCCGGAGGTGAAGACGGGGTGGTAGCGCTCCCAGTCCACGTCGGCGATCGCGAGGACCGTCTCGTCGTCGTCGAGGGCCTGCCGCAGTCCGGTGAGGGCCAGCTGGGGGTCCATGAAGACGAGTCCGCTGCGGCGGATCTGGCCGGGGTCGACGCGGCCGAGCTTGAGGTCGTCGGCCCAGATGCCCCAGGAGACGGCGGTGGCGCGGGCGCCCCGGGCCCGCCGGTGCTCGGCGAGGGCGTTGAGGTAGGCGTTGCCGGCGACGTAGGCGGCGTGTGCTCCGCTGCCCCACATGCCGGCGGCGGAGGAGTACAGGACGAAGGCGTCGAGTTCGTCGTCGTCGAGGAGTTCGTCGAGGTGCCGGGCGCCGGTGGCCTTGGCGTCCATGACCCGCGCGAAGTCGTCGAGGGTCGTGTCGGCGAGCGTCGCGAGCTCGATGGTGACGGCGGTGTGCACGACCGTACGGACGGTGCGGCCGTCGGCCTTGAGCGCGCCGAGCATTTCCGCCACCGCGTCACGGTCCGTCAGGTCGCAGGCGGCGTAGGTGGCTTCGCAGCCCAGCTCGGCGAGTTCCCGTACGAGGTCCGCCGCGCCGGGTGCCGCCGGGCCGCGGCGGCTGGTGAGCACGATGTGCCCGGCGCCCTGCCGGGCGAGCCAGCGGGCCAGGTGCGGAGCCAGCGTGCCCGTGCCGCCGGTGACGAGGGTGGTGCCCCGGGGGGACCAGGGGCGGGCCGGGTCCGCGTCCGACGGGGCGGCGCGGACGACGCGGCGGGCGAGGACGCCGGAGGCGCGGACGGCGAGCTGGTCCTCGCCGGTGCGGCCGGTGAGGACGGCGGCCAGGCGTTCGGCGGCGCGCCGGTCGAGGTGCTCGGGCAGGTCGACGACGCCGCCCCAGCGCTGCGGGTGTTCGAGGGCCGCCGTCCAGCCGAGGCCGTGGATCTGGGCCTGGACGGGCCGGGTCAGCCGGTCGGCGCGGCCGGTGGAGACGGCGCCCCGGGTCAGGCACCACAGGGGTGCGCCGAGGTCGGCGTCGCCGAGCGCCTGGACGAGCGCGACGGTCAGGGCGAGCCCGGTGGCGAGCGCCGGGTGCCGGTCGTCCGGCTCCTCGGCGGCGGCCAGCAGGGACACCACGCCCGTGAGGTCCGCGAGGCCGTCGAGTGCGGCGAGGCGCGCGGCCAGGGCCGTACGGTCCTGGCAGGCGTCGTCCAGGACGAGCGTGCGCGGTTCGGCGCCGTGGGCGGCGAGGGCGTCCATGACGTCCTCGGCGTCGGTGTCCTCGGTGGTGACGACCAGCCAGGTGCCGGTCAGGGTGGCGGCGGGCAGGCCGGTCAGCGGCTTCCACGTGGGGCGGTAGCGCCAGGAATCCACGGTCGACAGGTCGCGGCGGCGCTTGCGCCAGTGCGACAGCGCCGGGAGGACCGGGCCCAGGGCGGTGCGGTCCAGGCGGAGGCTGGAGGCGAGGGAGTCGACGTCCTCCGCCTCGACCGCCGTCCAGAACTCGGCGTCCGCCGGGTCGGTCTCGTGCCGGTCCTGCGGCGCGGCGGGGACGGCCCACAGGTATTCGCGCTGGAAGGCGTACGTGGGCAGCGGCACCCGGCGGGCCCCGGTGCCGGCGAAGACGCGGGACCAGTCGGCGGCCGCGCCCCGGACGAAGGCCTCGGCGAGCGAGGTCAGGAAGCGGTCGGTGCCGCCGGTCTCGCGGCGGAGCGTGCCGAGCACGGCGGCCCGGGTGTCGGCCGCCTCGGCCGTCTCCTGGATGCCCATGGCGAGGACGGGGTGGGAGCTGACCTCGATGAAGAAGCGGTGGTCCTGCGCGAGGAGTTCACGTACGGCGGGCTCGAAGCGGACGGTCTGCCGGAGGTTGGTGTACCAGTAGCCGGCGTCGAGCCCGGTGGTGTCGAGCCAGTCGCCGGTGACCGTGGAGAAGAACGGCACCTGCGCGGGGCGGGGGCGGACCGGGGCGAGAGCGTCACGGAGTTCGTCCCGCAACAGCTCGACCTGCGCGGAGTGCGAGGCGTAGTCCACGGCGATGCGCCGGGCGCGGACGTCCTCGGCGGCCAGCTCGGCCAGCAGGGCCTCCAGCGGCCCGGGAGCGCCGGAGACGACCACCGAGCGGGGGCCGTTGACGGCGGCGACGGACAGGCCCTCGTACGCGGCGAGGCGCCGTTCGACGTCGGCCACGGGCAGCGGGACGGACATCATGCCGCCGGAGCCTGCCAGCACCCGGGCGATGGCCTGGCTGCGCAGGGCCACGACCCGGGCGGCGTCCTCCAGCGACAGGGCGCCGGAGACGGCGGCGGCGGCGATCTCGCCCTGCGAGTGGCCGACGACGGCGTCGGGGGTGATGCCGTGGGCGCGCCACAGTTCGGCCAGCGAGACCATGACGGCGAACGAGGCGGGCTGGACGACGTCGACGCGGTCCAGGGTGGGCGCGCCCTCGGCCTGGCGGAGGACGTCGAGCAGCGACCAGTCGGTGAACGCCGAGAGGGCGGCGGCGCATTCGCGCAGACGCTCGGCGAAGACCGGGGATTCGTCCAGCAGTCGCGCACCCATGCCGGCCCACTGGGAGCCCTGGCCGGGGAAGACGAACACGGTCCGGCCGTCGGTGTCGGCGGTGCCCTGGACGATGCCCGGGGCGGACTGCCCCTCGCCGAGGGCCCGGAGCGCGGCCGCCCGGTCGTCGTCGGTGGTGCCGACGACGACGGCGCGGTGGTCGAAGAGGGTGCGCGTGGCCACGAGGGAGTGGCCGGTATCGAGGGCGGCGGGCGGCTGTTCGCCGTCGAGCAGGGCGGCGAGGCTGGCGGCCTGGGCGCGCAGGGCGCCGGGGGTCCGCGCGGACAGCACCCACGGGACGGCTCCGCCGGCCGGGGCCGGCGGCTCCGCTTCCGGTACGGGGGCCGCCTTGGGGGCCTCTTCGAGGATCGTGTGGGCGTTGGTGCCGCTGATGCCGAAGGAGGAGACCGCGCAGCGGCGCGGGCGCTCGCCGTCGGGCCAGTCGGCGCCCCCGGTCAGCAGGGAGACCGTGCCGGGGGTCCAGTCGACGTGGCTGGAGGGGGTGTCGGCGTGCAGGGTGCGCGGCAGTTCGCCGTGGCGCAGCGCCATGACCATCTTGATGACGCCGGCCACGCCGGCCGCCGACTGGGTGTGGCCGATGTTGGACTTCACCGAGCCGAGGAGCAGCGGGTGCCGGGCGTCGCGGTCCCGGCCGTAGGTGGCCAGCAGCGCCTGGGCCTCGATGGGGTCGCCGAGGGCGGTGCCGGTGCCGTGCGCCTCGACGGCGTCGATGTCCGCCGGGGCCAGGCCGGAGTTGGCGAGGGCCTGGCGGATGACGCGCTGCTGGGCCGGGCCGTTGGGGGCGGACAGGCCGTTGGAGGCGCCGTCCTGGTTGATGGCCGAGCCGCGGATGACGGCGAGGATCTCGCGCCCGTTGCGCCGGGCGTCGGCGAGCCGTTCCAGGACGAGGATGCCGACGCCCTCGGCGAGGGTCATGCCGTCGGCGCCGTCGGAGAACGCCTTGCAGCGGCCGTCGCCCGCCAGGGCCCGCTGCCGGCTGAAGGCGACGAAGGGGCTGGGGTTGGTCATCACGGTCGCGCCGCCGGCCAGGGCCAGCGAGCTCTCGCCGTTGCGCAGCGACTGGCAGGCGAGGTGCAGGGCGACCAGGGACGAGGAGCAGGCCGTGTCGACGGTGACCGCCGGACCTTCGAGGCCGAAGAGGTAGGCGAGCCGGCCGGAGAGCACGCTCGGGCTGGTGCCGGTGACCAGGTGGCCGGCGGAGGGGTCGTCGAGGCCGAACCCGTACTCCTGGTAGGTGGAGCCGATGAAGGTCCCGGTCGGGGTGGAGTGGACGGCCGAGGGGTCGATGCCGGCCTGCTCGAACGCCTCCCAGGTGGTCTCCAGCAGCAGCCGCTGCTGGGGGTCCATCGACAGCGCCTCGCGGGGCGAGATGCCGAAGAATCCGGCGTCGAACTCGCCCGCGTCGTGCAGGAATCCGCCCTGGGTGGAGTACGTGGTGCCGGGGTTGTCCGGATCCGGGTGGTACAGGCCGGTGGTCCAGCCGCGGTTGACGGGGAAGTCGGAGATGGCGTCGACGCCGTCGGAGACGAGCTCCCAGAACTGCTCCGGGGAGCGGACTCCGCCGGGGAAGCGGCAGCTCATGCCGACGATGGCGACGGGCTCGTCGAAGCCGCCCGGTGCCGGTACGGCCACGGGCGCGGCCGACCGGGCGCCCGTGCCCAGGAGTTCGGCGCGCAGATGGCGGGCGAGGACGCCGGGGGTCGGGTAGTCGAAGACCAGCGTGGCGGGCAGGGCCAGGCCGGTGAGCGTGGAGAGGCGCTTGCGCAGTTCCACGGCGGTCAGCGAGTCGAAGCCCGCCTCGCGGAAGGCCCGCCGTTCGGAGACGCCGTCGGTGGAGGCGTGGCCGAGGACGACGGCCGCCTCGGCGCGTACCAGGTCGGACAGCAGCCGTTCCTGCTCGTCCTCGCCGAGGCCGCGCAGGCGGGCGGCGAACTCCGGTGCGGCGCTCTCGCCGCCGTCGTCCCCGAGGGCCCGGACGTCGGCCAGCTCGTCGAAGAGGAGGCTGGGGCGCGCGGAGGTGAAGACGGGGTGGTAGCGCTCCCAGTCGATGTCGGCGACCGTGACGGTGACGTCCTGCTGGACGACCGCGCGGCGCAGTTCGGCGAGGGCGGTGGCGGGGGCGAGGAAGCGCAGCCCGGTTCGGTGCAGGTGGTCCGCCACGGCCTCGTGGGTGGCCATGCCGAGCTCGCCCCAGGGGCCCCAGGCCACCGAGGTCGCGGGCAGGCCACGGGCCCGCCGGTGTTCGGCGAGGGCGTCGAGGTAGGCGTTGGCGGCGCCGTACGCGCTCTGCCCGGCGCTGCCCCACACGCCGGCGATCGAGGAGACCAGGACGAAGAAGTCGAGTTCGTGGCCGTCGAGGAGGGCGTCGAGGTGGGCCGCGCCGAGCATCTTGGCGGCCATCGCCTCGGTGGCGGCGGCCAGGGGCGTGTCGGTGAGGGCGGCCGCCTGGCCGACGCCGGCCGCGTGCACGACGCCGGTCAGCGGGTGCTCGTCCGGTACGGAGGCGAGCAGCGCGGCGAGCGCGTCGCGGTCGGCGGTGTCGCAGGCCGCGATGGTGACCCGGGCGCCCAAGTCCTCGATCTCGGCGGCCAGTTCGGCGGCTCCGGGAGCGTCGGGGCCGCGGCGGCTGGTGAGCAGGAGGTGGCCGGCGCCGCTGCGGGCGAGCCAGCGGGCGACCTCGGCGCCGAGCGCTCCGGTGCCGCCCGTGACGAGCACGGTGCCGCGCGCGGTGAAGGCGCCGGCCGGGGGCAGTTCGGCGAGCGGGTGGCGGACCAGGCGCCGGCCGAGCGCGCCGGTGGCGCGGATGGCGATCTGGTCCTCGCCGCCCCGGGCGGCGAGGGCGCTGACGAGGTGCTGGGTGGCGGGGCCGTCGAGGACGGGCGGCAGGTCGATCAGGCCGCTCCACAGCCGGGGGTGTTCCAGGGCGGCGACGCGGCCCAGGCCCCAGACCGCCGCCTGGACCGGGTTGGTGAGCGGGTCGGCGGCGCCGGTGGTGACCGCGCCCCGGGTCAGGGTCCGGACGGGCGCGGCGAGTTCGGTGTCGGCGAGCGCCTGGATCAGGACGAGGCTGAGCGCGAGCCCGGCCGGCAGTCCGGCGGCCGGTGATCCGGGCCCGTCGGCGAGGGGAAGCAGGGACAGCACGCCGGAGAGGGGCCGTTCCGGATCGCGTACGGCGTCGAGGCGGGCGGCGAGTTCGGCGCGCTCGTGGCAGGCGGCGTCCAGGACGAGCGTCTCGAACTGGGCGCCGTGGCCGCGCAGCGCGTCCAGGATCTCGTCGCCGTCGGTCCCTTCGGCGGTGACGACCAGCCAGGTGCCGTCCAGAACGGGGGCGGCGGCCGGCCGGGCCGGGTGCCAGGCGACGCGGTAGCGGGTGGAGTCCAGCAGGGCCTTCTCCTGCCGGAGCTGGCGCCAGGAGGACAGGGCGGGCAGCAGCGCGTAGAGGGAGGCGTGCTGTTCGTCGCGCAGGCCGAGGAGCCCGGCGAGCCCGGCGGCGTCGCCTCGTTCGACGGCGCCCCACAGCTCGGCGTCGGCGGGGTCGGCGGCGGCCTGCGGGACGCGGGCCGGGGCGGCGGCCTCGGGCCAGTAGCGCTCGTGCTGGAAGGCGTACGTGGGCAGGTCCACGGTACGGGCCCCGGTGCCGGCGAAGTACGCGGGCCAGTCGACGGCCGTGCCGCGCACGTGCAGCCGGGCGAGGGCGGTGGCCGCGCAGCGCTCCTCGCCGCGCCCGGTGCGCAGCATCGGGACGATGTGCGCGTCCGCGTCGTCGCCGAGGGCGTCCTGGGCGGCGGCCGAGAGCACGCTGTCGGGGCCGAGTTCGAGGAAGGTGCCGGCGCCGCGGTCGTGCGCGGCGCGCATGGTGTCGGCGAAGCGTACGGCGCCGCGGGCGTGCGCGACCCAGTAGTCGGCGGAGCGCAGTTCGTCGTCGGTGGCGGGGTGTCCGGTCAGGCCGGAGATGACGGTCACGTCCGGCGCGTGGTAGGTGAGCCCGGCGGCGACCTCGCGCAGCCCGTCGAGCGCGGGCTCCATGAGCGGCGAGTGGAAGGCGTGGCTGACCTCGAGGCGCTTGGTCTTGCGGCCCCGGTCGGCGAAGTGGGCGGCGATCTCCTCGACGGCGGCCAGGTCCCCGGCGACCACGACGCTGTGGGGGCCGTTGACGGCGGCGACGGAGACCTCGTGCTCGCGCCCGGCGAGCAGCGGCGCGAGTTCGTCCTCGGTGGCCTGGAGGGAGATCATCGCGCCGCCGGGGGGCAGCTCCTGCATCAGCCGTCCCCGCGCGGTCACCAGGCGGGCCGCGTCGGGCAGCGAGAGGACGCCCGCGACGTGCGCGGCGGTGATCTCGCCGATGGAGTGGCCGAGCAGCACGTCGGGGCGGATGCCCCAGGTGCGCAGCAGGCGGTGGAGCGCGACGCCGATGGCGAACAGTGCGGGCTGGGTCCACGCGGTGTGGCCCAGCAGCTCCGCCTCGGGGGTGCCCTCCTGGGCGAACAGGACGTCCTTGAGGGGGCGGTCCAGGTACGGGTCGAGCGCGGCCGTCACCTCGTCGAGGGCGGCGGCGAACGCGGGGAAGCGCGCGTACAGTTCACGGCCCGCGCCGGGGCGCTGGCTGCCCTGCCCGGAGAACACCACGGCCAGCTTGCCGGCGCCGCCGGTCTCGCCCTCGGTGAGCGCGGGGTCCGGCCGGTCGGCGGCCAGCGCGGCGAGCGCGCGCAGCAGTTCGTCGCGGTCGCCGGTCACGACGGCCCGCTGGTCGAAGGCCGTGCGGGTGGTGGCCAGGGAGAGGCCGATGTCCGCCGGGTCGGCCGCGGGGCGGTCGTCGAGGAAGGACCGCAGGCGGGCGGCCTGGTCGCGGAGCGCGGCCCGGCTCCTGCCGGAGAGGGTCCACGGCACGGCGGCCGGTACGAGCGACGGCTGTCCGGGCTCGTCGCGCGGGTCGGGGGCCGCTTCGAGGAGGATGTGCGCGTTGGTGCCGCTGAAGCCGAAGGAGGAGACGCCGGCCCGGCGCGGCCGGCCGGTCTCCGGCCAGCCGGTCTCCTCGGTGAGCAGGCGCACCGCTCCGGTGTCCCACTCCACGTGCGAGGACGGCTCGTCGGCGTGCAGGGTGCGGGGCAGCACGCCCCGGTCCATGGCCATGACCATCTTGATGACGCCGGCCACGCCGGCCGCCGCCTGGGTGTGGCCGATGTTGGACTTGACGGTGCCCAGCAGCAGCGGACGCGCCGGGTCGCGGTCCTGGCCGTAGGTGGCGAGGAGGGCCTGGGCCTCGATGGGGTCGCCGAGCGTGGTGCCGGTGCCGTGCGCCTCCACCGCGTCGACGTCCGCGACGGTCAGTCCGGCGCCTGCCAGCGCCTGCCGGATCACCCGCTGCTGGGACGGGCCGTTGGGGGCGGTCAGCCCGTTGGAGGCACCGTCCTGGTTGACGGCGGAACCCCGTACGACGGCCAGGACCCGGTGCCCGTTGCGGCGGGCGTCCGAGAGCCGTTCCAGAACCAGTACGCCCACGCCCTCGGCCCAGCCGACACCGTCGGCGCTGTCGGAGAACGCCTTGCAGCGGCCGTCCGGGGACAGGCCGCGCTGCCGGGAGAACTCGATGAGGGCGCCCGGCGTCGACATCACCGTGACGCCGCCGGCCAGGGCGAGCGAGCACTCCCCCGCGCGCAGCGCCTGCATCGCCCAGTGCATGGCGACGAGCGAGGACGAGCAGGCCGTGTCGACGGTGACGGCGGGGCCCTCCAGCCCGAGGGCGTAGGACACACGCCCGGAGGCGATGCTCGGCGCGGTGCCGCTGCCCTGATGGCCTTCGAACTGCCCGCCGGCGAGCGCGGCGGAGTAGTCGTTGTACATGACACCGGCGAACACGCCGGTGCGGCTGCCCCGCAGGGACACCGGGTCGATCCCGGCCCGCTCGACGGCCTCCCAGGACGCCTCCAGCAGCAGCCGCTGCTGCGAGTCGGTGGCCAGGGCCTCGCGGGGGCTCATGCCGAAGAACGCGGGGTCGAACTCGGGCGCCTCGTGCAGGAATCCGCCGAAGCGGCTGTACGAGGTGCCGAGACGGTCCGGGTCCGGGTCGTAGAGCGTCTCCAGGTCCCAGCCGCGGTCCGTGGGCAGGCCCGAGATGGCGTCGGTGCCCTCGCTGACCAGCCGCCACAGGTCCTCGGGCGAGGCGACGCCGCCCGGGTAGCGGCAGCTCATGCCGACGATGACGACGGGGTCCTCGTCGCCCGCGGCGCGGGGGGCGGCGGCCGTGACGGCGGCCTCGGAGCCCATGAGCTCGCCGAGGATGTGCGCGGCGAGCGCGGCGACGGTCGGGTAGTCGAAGACCACGGTCGCGGCGGTGCGCAGGCCGGTGGCCGTGCGGAGCCGGTTGCGCAGCTCCACGGCGGTGAGCGAGTCGAAGCCCAGCTCGCGGAACGAGCGCTCCGCGTCGACCTCGGCGGCCCCGGAGTGGCCGAGCACGGCGGCCACCTGGCCGGCCACGAGGTCGCGTACCACCTCGGCGCGGCCCGTCTCGTCCAGCCGGGACAGCTGCTGGACGAGGCTGACGGCCGTCTCCGAGCCGGAGACCACCGCGCGGCGGACGGGGGTACGGACGAGGCCGCGCATCAGCGCCGGCACCTCGTCCTGGACGCGCAGCACGGAGAGGTCCAGCCGGACCGGCAGCAGGACGGCGGCTGTGCCGGCGACCGCGGCGTCGAAGAGCGCGACGCCCTGGTCCTCGGTGAGCGCGGGCGTGCCCAGGCGGGCCAGGCGCCGGAGGTCGGCGTCGGTCAGCCCGCCGGTCATGCCGCCGGTGGGCGCCCACGGGCCCCAGCCGAGGGAGAGGCCCGGCAGCCCGTCGGCGCGGCGGAGCTGGGCGACGGCGTCGAGGAAGGCGTTGGCGGCGGCGTAGTTGCCCTGGCCCGCCGCGCCCACGGTGCCGGAGAGGGAGGAGAAGACGACGAAGGCGGCCAGGTCCAGTCCCCGGGTGGCCTGGTGGAGGTGCCATACGGCGTCGGCCTTGGGACGCAGCACCGCGCTGATCCGCTCGGGGGTCAGCGACTCGATCACGCCGTCGTCGAGGGTGCCGGCGCTGTGCACGACGGCGGTGACGGGGTGTTCGGCGGGCACGGCGGCCAGCAGCCGGTCCACGGCGGCGCGGTCGGCGAGGTCGCACGCCTCGACGGCGACGCGCGCGCCGTGTCCGGTCAGTTCGGCGACGAGCTCGTCGGCGCCCTCGGCGGCGGCGCCCCGGCGGCTGACGAGCAGCAGGTGCCGTACGCCGCGCTCGGCGACCAGGTGCCGGGCCAGGACGCGGCCCAGGCCGCCGGTGGCGCCGGTGAGCACCACGGTGCCCTCGGGGTTCCACGGGGTGCCGGGCTCCGGTGTCCGGGCGCGGGCGAGGCGGGCCACGAGCACGGCGTCGTCGCGGACGGCGGTCTGCGGCTCGTCCATGGCCAGGGCGCGGCCGAGCGCCGGTGTGGCGGGCCCGGCGGGGTCGAGGTCCAACAGGCCGAAGCGGCCCGGCTGTTCGGTCTGCGCGGCGCGTACGAGGCCCCAGACGGCGGCGGCCGCCGGGTCCGGCGCCCGCCGGCCGTCGGTGGCGACCGCGCCGCGGGTGACGAAGACCAGCCGGGAGCCGGCGTACGGCTCGCTCGCCGGCCAGGCCTTCAGCTGCTCCAGGACCTGGGCGGTACGGGTGTGCGCGGCGGCGACCGGGTCGTCGCCGGTGGTACCGGCGACGGGGACGAGCACGACGTCCGGGGCACCGACGGCGGCGTCCAGGCCGGTCAGGGCGGTGACGGTGCGGTCGGGCGAGGCCAGGGCCCCGGCGAGACCGAAGAGGTCCGGGCCGAGGACACCGACCGTGGCGGGCTCGGCTCCGGCGGGGTCTGCCGGCGGGGCCCAGCGCAGCTCGAACAGGGCGTCGCGGGCGAGGGAGGCGGCGGTCAGCTCCGCGTCCGGCATGGCGCGCAGGACGAGCGAGCCGACGGAGGCCACGGGGGCGCCCGTGGGGTCGGCGACGGCGATCGCCACCGCGTCGTCGTCGGTCCGGGTCAGCCTGACCCGGACGGTGGTCGCCCCGCTCGCGTGCAGGGTCACGTCCTGCCAGGAGAAGGGCAGGCCGCCCTGGGCCTGCCCGCCGAGGCCGGCGAAGGCCGAGGCGTGCAGGGCGGCGTCCAGCAGGGCCGGGTGGATGCCGAAGGAGCCGGTGTCGGCGGCGTCCGTCTCCGGCAGCGCCACCTCGGCGTAGACGTCGTCACCGGCGCGCCAGGCGGCGCGCAGGCCCCGGAACAGCGGGCCGTACGCGAAGCCGCCGTCGTTCATGCGGTCGTAGAAGCCGTCGAGGTCGAGCGGCTGGGCGCCGGCGGGGGGCCAGACGGTGGCGTCGAAGCCGGTACGGTGCTCGCCGGCGACGAGGGTGCCGGCGGCGTGCTGCGTCCAGGGCAGCTCCTCCGGCCCGTCGGGGCGGGAGTGGATGCTCAGCGCGCGGCGGCCGGACTCGTCCGGGCTGCCGGCCCACACCTGCACCTGCACGCCGCCCTCGGCGGGCAGCACCAGGGGGGCGGCCAGGGTGAGTTCCTCGACGCGGCCGCAGCCGGTCTCGTCCCCGGCGCGGACGGCCAGCTCCAGGAAGGCGGTGCCCGGGAGCAGGACGGTGCCGCGCACGGCGTGACCGGCCAGCCAGGGGTGGGTGCGCAGCGACAGCCGGCCGGTGAGCAGCAGGCCGTCGGAGTTGGCGACCGACACGGCCGCCGCCAGCAGCGGGTGACGGGCGGCGCCCAGGCCCGCGGCACGGACATCGCCCGCGTGTGCGGGCAGGCTCTTGGGCCAGTACCGGCGGCGCTGGAAGGCGTACGTGGGGAGGTCCGTGCGCCGGGCTCCGGTGTCGGCGAACCAGGGCTCCCACCGGACGGCCGTGCCCCGGACGTACAGGCCCGCCAGTGCGGTGGTGAGGGTCTCGGCCTCGGGGCGGCCCGGCCGCAGCACGGCGAGCGTGGCGGGGGCGTCCTCGGGGGCGTCCTCGGGGGCGTCCTCGGCGGTGCCGTCGAGGCATGCCTGGGCCATGGCGGACAGGACGCCGTCGGGGCCCAGTTCGAGGAAGGTGCCGACGCCGTGACCGCTCAGCCAGGCGAGGGCATCGGCGAACCGGACGGCGTGCCGGGCGTGGTCCACCCAGTAGTCGGGGGAGGTCAGCTGCTCGACCGTGGCGAGGGTGCCGGTCAGGCCGGAGACGACCGGGATGACGGGCGCCTGCGGCGTGAGGCCGGCGACGACGGCGCGGAACTCCTCGAGCATGGGTTCCATGAGCGGGGAGTGGAAGGCGTGCGAGACCTTCAGCCGCTTGGTCTTGCAGCCCAGCTCGGCGAAGTGCCCGGCGACGGCGGCGACTTCGTCCTCCGCGCCGGCGACGACGACCGCGTCGGGCCCGTTGACCGCCGCGATCGAGACCCGGTCCCGCCGGTCCTCCAGCAGCGGCAGGACCTCGTCCTCCGTCGCCTCCAGCGCGACCATGGCGCCGCCTGCGGGCAGCGCCTGCATGAGCCGGCCGCGCGCGAGCACCAGGGCCGCGGCGTCGGCCGCCGAGAAGACCCCGGCCACGTGGGCGGCGGCGATCTCGCCGATGGAGTGTCCGGCGAGGAAGTCCGGCTTGACGCCGAGGGATTCGGCGAGCCGGTAGAGCGCGACCTCGAGGGCGAAGAGGGCGGGCTGTGCGTAGCCGGTCCCGTTCAGCAGTTCGGCCTCGGGGGTGCCCTCGGCGGCGAACAGCACGTCCTTCAGGGGCCGTTCGAGGCCCTCGTCGAAGTGGGCGAGGATCTCGTCGAGCGCGGCGGCGAACACGGGGAAGCGGGCGTGGAGTTCACGGCCCATGCCCGGCCGCTGGGAGCCCTGGCCGGCGAAGAGGAAGGCGAGCTTGGCGCGGCCCTGTACGGCGCCCTGGGCCAGGCCCGGCGCGGGTTCGCCGGCGGCCAGTGCGGTGAGGGCGGCGAGGGCCGCGTCGCGGTCGGCGGCGGTGAACGCGGCGCGGTGTTCGAGGCCGGAGCGGGCCGTGGCCAGCGAGTGGGCCACGTCCACGGGGGCGAGGCCGGGGCGGGCGGTGAGGAAGTCCAGCAGGCGGGCCGCCTGGGCGCGCAGGGCCTCCCGGGTACGGCCGGAGACCAGCCAGGGGGCGGCGCCCGCGGCGATCGGCTCGACGGCTTCGGGCGTCTCCCCGGTGTCCCCCGTCTCCTCCGTGTCCTCCTGCGCGGACGACGCTTCCTCCAGGATCGTGTGCGCGTTGGTGCCGCTGAGGCCGAACGAGGACACGCCGGCCCGGCGCGGCGCCTCGCCCCGCTGCCACGGGACCTGCTCGGTCAGCAGGCGTACGGCCCCCGCCGTCCAGTCGACGTGCGTGGACGGCGCGTCGACGTGCAGCGTGCGGGGCAGCGTGCCGTGCCGCATGGCCAGCACCATCTTGATGACGCCGGCCATGCCGGCCGCCGCCTGGGTGTGACCGAGGTTCGATTTGACGGAGCCCAGCAGCAGCGGGCGGTCCTCGGCGCGGTTGCGGCCGTAGGTGGCGAGCAGCGCCTGGGCCTCGACCGGGTCACCGAGGGTGGTTCCCGTGCCGTGCGCCTCGACGACGTCGACCTCGTCGGCCGAGAGCCGCGCGCTGACCAGCGCCTGCTCGATCACCCGCTGCTGGGAGGGGCCGTTGGGGGCGGTCAGTCCGTTGGAGGCACCGTCCTGGTTGACGGCGGAACCCCGTACGACGGCCAGGACCTCGTGCCCGTTGCGGCGGGCGTCCGAGAGCCGTTCCAGGACCAGTACGCCCACGCCCTCGGCCCAGCCGGTGCCGTCGGCGGAGTCGGCGAAGGAACGGCAGCGGCCGTCGGCGGACAGCCCGCCCTGGCGGCTGAACTCCACGAACGTGGTGGGCGAGGACATCACCGTGACGCCCGCGGCCAGCGCCAGGGAGCACTCGCCCTGACGCAGGGAGTGGGCGGCCAGGTGCAGGGCCACCAGGGAGGACGAGCAGGCGGTGTCGACCGTCACCGCCGGGCCCACGGCCCCGAAGAAGTAGGAGAGCCGGCCCGACAGGATGCTGGTGGTGTTGCCCGTCAGGGTGAAGCCCTGGACGTCGTCCTCCGGGCCGACCCGGTACTCCTGGGGCATGGCCCCGACGAACATGCCCGTCCGGGTGCCCCGGACCGCGGCCGGGTCGATGCCGGCCCGCTCGAACGCCTCCCAGGAGGACTCCAGCAGCACCCGCTGCTGGGGGTCCATCGCGAGGGCCTCGCGCGGGGAGATCCCGAAGAATCCGGCGTCGAACTCGGCTGCGTCGTGCAGGAATCCGCCGTGGAACTCCGCCGCGTTCCCGACGTCTTCCGTCACCGACTCCCACCCGCGGTCGGCGGGGAACTCCGTGACGCCGTCCTCGCCCGCGACGAGCATGGACCAGAGTTCCTCGGGGGTCGTCACGCCCCCGGGGAAACGGCAGCTCATGCCCACGATCGCGATGGGCTCGCGGGCCGCCGCCTCCAGTTCGCCCACCCGCTGCCGGGACCGCCGCAGATCGGCGCTCGCCCGCTTCAGGTAGTCCCGGAGCTTCTGTTCCTTGTCCATCTTCGCCACGTTCAACTCAACCCATCTCAAGACCGACGGACAGCAGAGGATTTCGATGTGGACATCCGGTACTCGGGATGGCTGTTCCACAGCGACTGAGTCATCAGGAGGCCCCGCCCGGGGCACTGCTCGACTTCCCGCACGCCACACGCCCAGTCTCGGCGGGCGGGGCCACGGAATTCCCTAGAGTCGGCCGACCCGGGCTTCCGTGGCGGGTGTGAGCAGGGTGTTCGCCGGCGAGCCCTACCAGCCGGCGGCGGCGAGCAGTTCGCGGTGGTCCCGCTGGTAGCCGGCCTGGCGGAGGTCGGACTCCACCATCATCCGCATCAGCTCCTCGAAGCCGACCTCGGGCTCCCAGCCCAGTTCCCGGCTGGCGTTGCCGTGGTCGGCGCAGAGCGTCTCGACCTCGGCGGGCCGCACCAGGGCCGGGTCCACCACGACGTGCTCCTCCCAGTCCAGGTCCACGGCCTCGAAGGCGATGCGCGCGGCGTCCCGTACCGAGTGCATTCGGCCGGTGCCCACCACGTAGTCCCCGGCCCGCTCCTGCTGGAGCATCAGGTGCATGGCGCGGACGTAGTCCCCCGCGAAGCCCCAGTCGCGGACCGCGTCGAGGTTGCCGAGCAGCAGCTTGTCCTGCATGCCCAGCTTGATCTGAGCGACCGCCAGGGAGATCTTCCGCGTCACGAACTCCGCCCCGCGGCGGGGCGACTCGTGGTTGAAGAGGATCCCCGAGACCCCGAACACCCCGTACGACTCCCGGTAGTTCTGGGTGATGTAGTGGCCGTACGCCTTGGCCACCCCGTACGGGCTGCGCGGGTGGAAGGGGGTCCGCTCGCTCTGCGGCGACTCCACCACCTTTCCGAACATCTCCGAGGACGACGCCTGGTAGAAGCGGATCTGGCCGTGCCCGTCGCTCCCGCCGGAGGACTTCCCCAGCCCGCTCACCATCCGGATGGCCTCGAGCATCCGCAGCACCCCGGTGCCGTTGACCTCGGTGACGAGCTCCGGCTGCTGCCAGGACATGGGGACGAACGAGACCGCCCCGAGGTTGTACACCTCGTCCGGCTGCACCATGTCCACAGCCGTGACCAGGCTTCCCTGGTCCATCAAGTCACCGTCCACGAAGGACAGATCCGGTATCAGTTTGGCCACCCGGTCCTTGCGGGGGTTGGCCTGACCCCGGGTCAGGCCCCACACCTGGTAGCCCTCGGCGAGCAGATGCTCGGCGAGGTACGAGCCGTCCTGCCCGGTGATCCCGGTGATCAGCGCGCACTTGGACATTCGGTCCCCTTTCACTGCCACGGACAAAGCCGGTCGAGGGCCACACGTCCTCACCCAGCGCTCGGCAGGCTCACGGAACCACGGAGCGACCTAAGGAATTTCCGAGTCTTCGGGCGCGTGTGCGCCAAAATGGCCACGAATAGGCCGGACCGGACGCTCGAGCAGCACATCGCCACCCACCGGAGCAGCGCGGCATGAGCGTCGACACGGATCCGGGGCGCTACCGGCCGATGGAGGACGACATCGAGGTGTTCGGCCTCGCCTGAGGAGCCGCTGCCGGGACCGGCCGTCGCATGCACACGCGCGGCCACCGGTCCAGGCCGCAGGCGGCCTCCTTGCGCCTGATCTCCCGCAGGCCCGGCGTGAGTTGTCCGTCGGCCAGGATCCGGAACCCGCAGCGCGCGTAGTAGGGGGCGTTCCACGGCACCTCGGCGAAGGTGGTCAGCGTCAGCGCCGGGATGCCGTCGGCGGCGGCCCGGTCGGCGAGGTGGTCCAGCAGCGCCCGGCCCACCCCGCGCCGGGCGCTGTCCGGGTGCACCGAGACCTGTTCCACGTGGAGGTCGCCGTCGACGGGCTCGGCGAGGAGGTAGGCCGCCGGGGGGCCGCTTCCGTCGGCCGCGACCCAGGCGAGCCCGGCCCGCCGGTGGCGGTCGAGCTCCTCGAGCGACGGCGGGGCGTCGTCGGCGATCTCCGGCATGCCGATGTCACGGAACTGCAGGCCGGCGGCACGTTCCAGGTCCTGGAGGAGAGGAAGGTCCGCGGTGAGCGCGGCTCGGATGGTCAGCATCACGGCAGTGTGACCTCGTCCGCCGCCGGGCGCCTGCCCTTTTTGCGGATGGTACATTTCAAAGAACCATCCAGTACACAATACTGATCCTGGAGTGTTCATGGCCGCAGCAGACACCGCCGACCTCAAGGCCTGGCTCGACACCGTCACCGTGGATCCCGCCGTACGGGAACTGCGACCCGACTACCGCGCCCTGGTCGTCGCCGCGGAGGGGCTGCGCCCGGGGCCGAGCGACGAGGCGAGCGAGCGGCTGCTCACCGCGGCCGAGGAGACCGCGCGGGCCTGGCTCGCCGGGATGCCGGTGGAGGAGCACCCGCACCTGGCCGCCTGGCGCGAGGCGTTCCGCGCCTTCGGGGCGAAGCCGCAGCGCACCCGCCCCAGCGCGGAGGCGCTGCTGCGCCGGGTGGACGCGGGGCTGCCGCGGGTGGACCGGCTCACCGACATCTACAACGCGGTCTCGGTGGCGCACGTCCTGCCGCTCGGCGGCGAGGACCTGGACCACTACGCCGGTGCGGCGCGACTGGTGCGCGCCACGGGCGACGAGCCGTTCGAGACGACCGCGGGCGGCGAGGCCGTGACCGAGCACTGCCCGCCGGGCGAGGTCGTGTGGCGGGACGACTCGGGCGTCACGTGCCGCCGCTGGAACTGGCGCCAGTGCACCCGCACCCGGCTCACCCACAGCACCACGCGGGCGGCGTTCATCCTGGACGCGCTCGGCCCGCTCGGCGACGACGCCCTGGACGCCGCCGGTGACGCCCTCACCGAGGCCCTGCTGGCGAGCAGCCCGGGCGCGACAGTCGCCTCGCGCCTGGTGCGGTAGCCGCACGGCTCAGGCAGCCTCGGGGATCCGGCCGCGGAGGAGGGTGACGACGATGCCGCCGGTCACCGCGACGGCGATGAGCACCGTCCCGAAGACCGTCGCCCCGGCGGGCAGGCCGATGGCATCGCTCAGGAAGCCGGCCGTGACGGGCAGGACGCCCGCGGGGACGTAACCCCCCACGTTCATGGCCGCGTTGGCCTCGGCCAGCCGCGCGGCGGGCACTCCCGCGTTCAGCAGGGACAGCCCGCCGAGCTGCCCCATGCCCTGGCCGGCGCCGGCCAGCACCGCCGCGACGACAAGGGGGACGACCGACGAGAACTGCACCGCGGCGACGAGGGCGACCATGCTCGCGGCCGTGCTCACCGCACTGGCGACGAGGAGGTGACGCAGCCTCAGGCGGCGCACCGCGAACTGGACTCCCGTCGCGGCGAGGAACATCACGAAGGCCATGGCGCCGGCCACGATGCGGCTGGTCGTGCCCAGCAGGCCGGCCAGCAGGGACGGCCCCAGCGAGAGCACGAACGAGGTGGCCGTGATGCCGGGGGCGAAGACCGCGATGCCGAGCACCAGGTGCGTACGGTTGTCCCGCGGCACGCCCGGCAGCCGCACCCACGCCCCGGCGCCGCGTCCGGCCGGGCGCTGCACCGGCATCTTCAGGACGACGGCGAACGCCAGGGCCAGCAGCACGATTTCGACCAGGAAGACCGTCGTCGTCGGGGCGGGCGCGAGCTCGGAGAGCACGCCGGCCAGCAGGGGGCCGACGCCCGCGCCGAGCACCATCGCGCTCGAGGCCAGCAGCGCCGCGAGGCGCTTGCGCGTCGGTCCCGCCACGTCCGCGACCGCCGCCATGCCCGCCGAGACGACCGCACCGACCGCGATGCCCGTCAGCAGCCGGGCCACCATGAGCGCCGCCACGGAGGTCGCGGTCGCGAAGATCACGCAGGCCGCCGCCGCGAGCGCCAGTGCCGGCAGGAGGACCGGTTTGCGCCCGATCCGGTCGGAGAGCACGCCCGACACCAGCAACGAGCCGATCAGCCCGGCGATGTAGCAGGCGAAGACGATGGTCAGCATGCCTCTGGAGAATCCGATGTCCCGCTGCCAGAGGACGTAGAGCGGCGTCGCCGCGTTGGAGAGCACGAACACCGCGGTCACGGGCCAGGCCGCGAGCCATATCCACCACCGGGGCGCGACGCGGCGCTCCTCCGTGATGTGCCGCGCGACAGGCCGTGCGTCCAGGAGGGCAGGCCGAATGTCCGTCATGGGGACTCCTTTTGACGAGCTGACGAGCTCCACTACGAGTTTTCTCGAACATAGCATGCAGTACGATGGAACTCGTACTTAGCCGACCGTCGCGAGGAGAAACCGATGACACGGCCCGCCGTCAAGGTCATGCCGGAACCCGCCGACCTGCCCGCCCCGTTGCCGGAACCAGCCGTCGAGGACCTGCGGCTGGAGGTGGTGATGGGTGCGCTGAGCGACCCGCTGCGCCTGACGATCGTGCGCAAACTGCTGCTGGAATCCGAGGACTTCGACCACACCTGCGCCTGGTTCGGGCTGGACCGGCCCAAGTCCTCGCTCACCCACCACTTCCGCGCCCTGCGCGAGGCCGGTGTCACCCGGCAGCGCCAGTACGGCCTGGAGCGCCGCAGCCATGTGCGGGTGGACGACCTCGACTCCCGCTTCCCGGGCCTGCTCAGCCTCGTCGCCGACTGGACGCCGCCCGCGGACTGACGGCCGCCGGCTCAGTGCGGCGACGCCGGTTCCGGCTCGCCGGAGTGGGCGACGGCCCGGCGTCGTGCCGGGCCGCGGCCGGGCGGCTGTTCCGGCGCGGGGCCGGCGGCCAGCGCCGGCACCTGGCGGGACTCGGGCGCCCCGGGCGCCACGGTCAGCGGCTCGCCGCAGTGCCGGATCTCGAGGGCCTCGCCCTCGAGCAGGGTGTACGTCGCGGTGGTGCCCGTGATCTCCACCCGCAGCCGCCGCCCCAGCATCTGCACGGTGAAGGCGAGGCGCCCCAGTTGTTCGGGGAGCCTGGGGGCGAAGGCCAGCACACCCCCGCCGTGGTCGCGCATGCCGCCGAAGCCCATGACGAGCGCGAACCAGGTGCCCGCGAGGGAGGCGATGTGGATGCCGTCGCGGGTGTTGCCCTCCAGGTCGAACAGGTCCATCATGGCCGCTTCGCCCAGGTAGTCGTAGGCCAGCCGCATGTGCCCCACCTCGGCGGCCATGACCGCCTGGGTGCAGGCGGACAGGGACGAGTCACGGACCGTCAGCTGCTCGTAGTAGGCGAAGTTGCGGGCCTTCTGCTCCTGGGTGAAGGCGTCGCCCCGCAGGAACATGGCGAGCACCAGATCCGCCTGCTTGATGACCTGTTTGCGGTAGATGTCGAAGTAGGGGAAGTTCAGCATCAGCGGGTACTGGTCGTCCTCCGTCCCCGGGAAGTCCCACATCTGGTGCCCGGTGAAGCCCGCGGACTGCTCGTGGACGCCGAGTTCGGCGTTGTAGGGCAGCGTCATGCGCATGGCGGCGTCGCGCCAGGCCGCGGTCTCCTCGTCGTTCACGCCCAGGACGCCCGCCCGGTCCGGGTGGCGTTCGGCCGCCGCCGCTGCCGCCCGGAGATTGTGCTGGGCCATCAGGTTCGTGTAGAGGTTGTCGTCCGCGATCGCGCTGTACTCGTCGGGCCCCGTGACGCCGTCGATGTGGAAGTCCCCGTGGTGGTCGTGGTGGCCGAGGGAGCGCCACAGCCGGGCGGTCTCCACCAACAGCGGCAGTCCGACCTCCTGCTCGAAGACGTCGTCGTCGGTGGCGCAGAGGTAGCGCACGACGGCATCGGCGATGTCGGCGTTGATATGGAACGCCGCGGTGCCCGCGGGCCAATAGGCCGAGCACTCGTCGCCGTTGATGGTCCGCCAGGGGAACGCCGCGCCGTGGAGCCCCAGTTGGCCGGCGCGCTCCTGTGCGGCGGGCAGGGTGTTGTGGCGCCAGCGCAGCGCCTGTTCCACCGCCTGCGGGGCGGTGTAGGTCAGCACGGGCAGGACGAAGGACTCGGTGTCCCAGAAACAGTGGCCGTCGTAGCCGGGCCCGGTGAGCCCCTTGGCGGGCAGGGCGCGCGCCTCGCCGCGTGCGCCGGCCTGCAGGACGTGGAACAGGGCGAACCGCACGGCCTGCTGGATCTCCGCGTCCCCGTCCACCTCGACGTCGGCGCGGGACCAGAAGTCGTCGAGGAACTGGCGCTGTTCGGCGAGCAGCCCGGCCCAGCCGGTGCTGACGGCAGCCGCGAGGGCGGCGTCCACCTGGTCGTGCACGGCGGGCACGGACCGGACGGCGGACCAGCCGTGGGCGACGAACTTCTCCACACGCAGCCGCTGTCCTTCGCCCAGCCTCGAGGTGATGGTGAGCCGGGCGAGGGTCTCACTGGACTCGGAGCAGGCCTCGGTCTTCTCCGGGCCGTCCACGACATGGTCGGCCGACACCGCGACCTTCAGTCCGCTGCGGGCGGTGCTGTGCAGCAGCCGGATCCGGGAGCCGTGGGCGTAGTGCTCCTCGGGGACGAGCGGGTTCTCCAGCTCGGCGGCCGTGCGGGGGTCGCCGTTGGCGGCGGGCAGCTGCTCGTTGGCGACCAGTTCCGACTGGACGACGATCCGTACGTCGCCGTCGAGCGGCTCGACCTCGTAGGCGATGGCCGCCACGGCGCGCTGGGTGAAGGAGATCAGCCGGGTCGACCGGACCCGTACGCTGCGGCCGCTCGGCGAGGTCCACTCGGCCGTGCGGTGCAGCAGGCCGGTGCGGAAGTCGAGGACGCGCTCGTGCCGCTGCAGCTTGCCGTAGCGCAGGTCGAAGGGCTCGTCGTCGACGAGCAGCCGGATCACCTTGCCGTTGGTGACGTTGATGACGGTCTGTCCGGACTCCGGGTAGCCGTAACCGGCCTCGGCATAGGGCAGGTCGCGGAACTCGAAGACACCGTTGAGGTAGGTGCCGGGCAGGCCGTGCGGCTCGCCCTCGTCGAGGTTGCCGCGCCAGCCGACGTGCCCGTTGGCGAGCGCGAACACCGACTCGCTCTGGGAGAGCACGTCGAGATTGAGCTCGGTCTCGCGCAGGCACCAGGGGTCGACCAGATAGGCCGGGTGAGTGATCAAGGGGTGTCTCCCAGCAGTTCGGCGAGGTCTTCGACGACGACGTCCGCGCCGTGCTCGCGCAGCGCGGCGGCCTGGCCCACCCGGTCGACGCCGACGACGTAGCCGAAGTTCCCGGACCGGCCGGCCTCCATCCCGGCGAGCGCGTCCTCGAAGACGACGGCCCGGTCCGGGGCCACGCCCAGCTCGCGGGCCGCGGCGAGGAAGGTGTCCGGGTGGGGCTTGCCCGGCAGGTGCCGCTCCGCGGCGACGACACCGTCGACGCGCACCTCGAAGAGGTCCTCGATGCCCGCCGCGACCAGCACGTCACGGCAGTTGGCGCTGGAGGACACCACGGCACGCCGCAGGCCCGCGTCCCGTACGGCCCGCACATAGCGGACGGAACCGGGGTAGGCGTCGACGCCCGTCTCCCTGATCTTCTTCAGGACGAGCGCGTTCTTGCGGTTGCCGATGCCCTGCACGGTGTCGCGGTCGGGCGGGTCACCGGCGTCCCCCTCGGGCAGGTGGATGCCGCGCGAGGCGAGGAAGGTGCGTACGCCGTCGGCCCTGGGCATGCCGTCGACGTACGCGTCGTAGTCGGCGACGGGGTCGAACGGGCGGAATCCGGGGCCGTCGCGCCGGGCGAGATAGGCGTCGAACGTCTCCTTCCACGCGGCGGCGTGCACGGTCGCCGTCTGTGTGAGCACGCCGTCGAGGTCGAACAGACAGGCGCGTACGGAGTCGGGAAGGCCCAGGGTGGTCACGCTCTCCCCTTTCCCGGGATCGTCCACCGGGTGCCCGTACGCCCGGTGAATCACTCGTTCAGGCCGTCGCAAGGGTGGTGCTGGCACCACCTCGGACCAGTGCCCTGGGCCCATGGTCCCCCGCCGTGCGCGCTGATGTGATGGATCCACGGAAACAGACCGGCCCGGGAACGGGCCAGGGGACGAAAGGGAAGCGTGATGCGCGCGTACGGACGCACGGGCCGTTGGACGAGAGCGGGCCGGACGGGAGCGGTGGCCCTGGCCGTCGCCGTGCTCGCGGGCGGCGTCGCCGAGGCACGCCCCCAGGGCGCGCCCGCGCGTGCCGGTGCCACCGCGCTCGAGGCGGATGTGCGGGCGGTACGGGCGGCGGGCAAGGACGTGACCGTCCTCGCCGAGGCGGAGACCGGCCGGGGGGCCGTCCGCGCGCGGTCGGGGAGCCAGGTGCCGTGGGACGCGCAGTTCCGCATCGCCAGCACGACCAAGACGTTCACCTCCGTCGTCGTCCTCCAACTGGCCGCCGAGGGGCGGCTGTCGCTGGAGGACACGGTGGAGAAGTGGCTGCCCGGCGTCGTCTCCGGCAACGGCAACGACGGGTCCCGGATCACGGTCCGGGATCTGCTGCAGCAGACCAGCGGGCTGTTCGACTACGTCAACGACCCCGAGCTCGCCCGCAAGCTCGCCCAGGACTTCGAGGGGAACCGGTACGACGCCACACCGGCCGCGCAGTTCGTCGCCCTCGCGATGAGCCACCGCCCGCTGTTCACCCCCGACCACCGCCACCCGCGGTGGGCGTACTCCAACACCAATTACCTGCTCGCCGCGATGATCGCCGAGAAGGCGGGCGGCCTCGGCTGGCGGGAGCAGGTCGAGCACCGGATCATCGCTCCTCTCGGGCTGCGGCACACCTACGTGCCGGGCACGAACCCCTATCTGCCCGGCCCGCACGCGACCGTGTTCCTGCGCACCCCCACGGGGGCGCGGCTGGACGTGACGGAGCACAGCCTGCAGCACACCGCGGACTCCGGGGTGGTGAGCACGACCGCCGACCTGAACACCTTCTTCCGCGCCCTGGTCACCGGCAGGCTGCTCCCGAAGGCCCAACTGGCCGCCATGCAGCACACCGTGGCCCGCACCGGTGCGAAGGAGGACCTGGCCGAGTGGCCGCGCGGCGGGTACGGTCTGGGGCTGCGCTGGACCCCGCTGTCCTGCGGCGGCGGCTACTGGCACCACGAGGGCGACGGGCTCGGCTCCTACACCCGCACCGGTGTCACGCCCGACGGGCGGCGGTCCGTCGCGGTGTCGGTCACCAGCGCCGGGAGCAGCCCCGACCTGGTCACCCTCAATGTCGCCACCCGCAGGCTGGCGGACGACGCACTGTGCGGTAAGTGATCACTGTGCGGTAAGTGACGGATCGTCAGCTCAGGCGGCAGTGCCGGGAGACGGGGGCGCGCCGCTCGCCGATCGCGCGGTCGAGGTTGACGGCGGCGCTGATCAGGGCGAGGTGGGTGAAGGCCTGCGGGAAGTTGCCCAGGGCCTCTCCCGCCGGGCCGATCTCCTCGGCGTAGAGGCCGAGGTGGTTGGCGTGGGTGATCATCTTCTCGAAGACGTAGCGTGCCTCGCCCACCCGGCCCGCGCGTGCGAGCGCCTCGACGTACCAGAACGAGCACAGGTTGAACGTGCCCTCGCCGCCGGTCAGTCCGTCGTCGGCGCAGTAGCGGTGCACAAGGCTGTCGCTGACGAGCTCCTGCTCGACCCGGCGGACCGTGGACAGGAAGCGCGGGTCCTTCGGCCCGGCGAACTTCACCAGCGGCATCACCAGCAGGGAGGCGTCCAGCGTCGTGCTGTCCGCGCTCTGGCAGTAGGCGCCGAGTTCCGGGACCCAGCACCGCTCCTGGACGAAGCGGTAGGCCTCGGACGCGGTGTCGCGCCACCGCTCGACGGGGGCCGGCATGCCGCGGTGCCGGGCGATGCGCAGGGCCCGTTCGAACGCGACCCAGGTCATCAGGGCGGAGTAGGTGAAGCGCTGCGGGCCGCCGCGGGTCTCCCAGATGCCGTCGTCCGGGTCCTCCCAGTGCTTCTCGAGCCAGTCGAGCTGCCGGCCCAGGGCCTCCCACAGCTCGTAGGAGATGGGCTCGCCGTGCTTGTTGTAGAGGTAGACGGAGTCCATCAGCTCGCCGTGGATGTCGAGCTGGGTCTGCAGCGCGGCGGCGTTGCCGATGCGTACGGGCCGGGCGCCGCGGTAGCCCTCGAGGTGGTCGAGCACCGTCTCGGGCAGGTCGGAGCGGCCGTCGATGCCGTACAGCACCTGGAGTCCGGTGCCCGGCGGTGCCTCGACGCAGCGCTGGTGGAGCCAGTCGATGAAGGCCGCGGCCTCCTCCGTGAAGCCCAGGCGCATCAGGGCGTAGAGCGTGAAGGCGGCGTCGCGGATCCACGTGTAGCGGTAGTCCCAGTTGCGGCTGCCGCCGAAGGACTCGGGCAGCGAGGTCGTCGGTGCCGCGACGAGGGCGCCGGTGGGCTGGTGGACGAGGAGCTTGAGGGCGAGCGCCGAGCGCTCGACCGCTTCCCGGTAACGGCCGTGGTACTGGGAGTGGCGCAGCCATCCGTCCCAGTACTGGAGGGTGCTGTCGAGCAGCTTCGTCGCCTCGTCGCAGCCGATGCCGCCCGGCTCGCCGCCCCACTGGGCGGCGAGTGCCAGGGACTGGCCGGGTTCGAGGGTGACGGTGGCGCGCGCCGCGCCGTCCTCCGCGGCGTACAGCGGTACGGACGAGCGCAGCGCCAGTGATCCGGCCGGGCTGTCGAAGCGGGCGCCTGCCCCGGTGCCGGTGGTGAGCGTGTGCGGGGCGCGGCCGTAGTCGAAGGCGGGGCGGCAGTGCACGTCGACGGTGACCCGCCCGCGCAGCACCCTGACCTGGCGGATGATCTGGCGGGCGCTCGAGGCGGGGCAGGCGGGGTGGTCGGGGACCATGAAGTCGTACAGCTCGGCCACGGACTGCTCGGCCAGGAAGCGGGTCAGCAGGACGTTGGAGTCCGGCATGTACATCTGTTTGGTGCGCTCGACGTCCCGGACCGTGACGGAGAAGGAGCCTCCGCGCCGGGAGTCGAGGAGGGAGCCGAAGACCGAGGGCGAGTCGAAGCGGGGCAGGCAGCACCAGTCGATCGTGCCGTCGACCCCCACGAGGGCGACCGTGCGCAGGTCGCCGATGATGCCGTGGTCCTCGATCGGGAGATAGGCCACAGGGTGCGCGCCGAGGTCGTGTTTCATGTGTGCCCCTCCTTCGCGGGACAGGTCACACCACCCGTTATACCGCCGTGGCGGGGCGAATGCGCCCGGGGCCCGCGAGTCCTGCCGGACTGCTGTCAACTACTGGTGTTCCCTGCGCAGTTGGTCGAGACTTGCTCCTCGTGATGCACAGCAGGCGTCCTTCCCAATGTGGTGCGAGGAGTGCACTGTGACCCCATCGAGATCCTCGAGATCCTTACGCCGCCGTATCGCCGCCGTGGCCGTGGTGGCGGCCGCCGCTCTGCTGGCACCGGCACCGCCCGTGGGCGCGGCCGCGGGCTCGCCGGGGCGGGTCCGCGGTCCGGCGGCGCCCGCCGAGTACAGCTACCGGCAGAAGGCGATCCCCGGGCAGGCGCTGCCCCGCCAGGCCTACCGGCGTGCGGCGGACGAGGCCGCGGCGCTGCCCACGGCACCGGGCCGGTGGCAGCCGCTGGGCCCGGTGAACATCGGCGGGCGGGTCGTCTCGCTCGCCCTCGACCCGCAGCGCGCGGACACCCTCTACGCGGCGTCGGCGAGCGGCGGGCTGTGGCGCTCCGGCGACGCCGGGCGCACGTTCCGCCCGGCGTGGCCGGCGGGGGCCACCCAGGCCATGGGCGCGGTCGCCGCGGCGCCGGACGGCACCCTGTACGCGGGCACCGGGGAGCCCAATCCGGGCGGCGGGAGCCTGACGTACGAGGGCACGGGGGTGTACCGCTCGACGGACCGCGGCGCGCACTGGCGCTTCGCGGGCCTGCGCGACTCCGGGACGGTGGGCGCCATCGCGGTGGACCCGCGCGATCCGGCGCGGGTGCTGGTGGCGGCGACCGGTTCGCTCTACTCCCCCGGCGGTGACCGGGGCGTGTACCTGTCCACGGATGCCGGGGCCTCGTGGAAGCGGGTGCTGGGGGTGCCCGGGGAGTTCACCGGTGCCGTCGACGTCCAGCTCGACCCGGCCGTCGCGGGCCGGGTGTACGCGGTGCTGTGGGACCACCGCCGCACGCCCGAGCGGCGTGAGTACGGCGGCCCCGGGTCCGGGCTGTGGCGCTCCGACGACGGCGGGGCGTCCTGGCGGCGGCTGGACCTGCCGCTGCCGGAGGGCGGCACCGGCCGCATCGGGCTCGGCGTCGCCGCCTCCGAGCCGGGGCGGCTGTACGCCGTCACGGGCGGCGCGGACGGCGACTTCACCGGGTTCCTCACCTCGGGCGACGCCGGGACCACCTGGTCGAGGCTGCCGGACAGCCCGGCGCTGAAGCGGTCGCAGGGCGGCTACTCGTGGTGGTTCGGGAAGGTGTGGGTCGACCCGCTCCGGGCCCGGCACGTCCATGTGGCGGGGGTCGGCCTGATGACCTCGAAGGACGGCGGCACGACCTGGTCGGCCGGCGGCTCCGTCCACGCGGACCAGCACGCGATGGTCTGGGATCCGCGCCGCCCCTCGCGCGTCTACCTGGGCAACGACGGCGGCGTCTACCGCTCGGACGCGGCCGGTGACGGCGGATGGAGCAAGGCGGTGTACGAGCCGTGGACCCAGCTGTACAGCGTGGCCGTCACCCCGCAGGACACCGGCCGGATCTCCGGCGGCGCGCAGGACAACGGTTCCGTGCGCTCCTGGGGCGGGCCGCGGTTCAACGAGTACCTGGGCGGCGACGGACTGCAGAACCTGATCGACCCCACGGACCGTGACCGCGTCTACGCCTGCTCCCAGTACGGCGACTGTGCCCGGTCCACGGACGGCGGCACGACGATGACGGGCTTCTCGGACGGCACCACGGCGGACCGGCGCGGCTGGTTCACCCCGGTCCGGCTCGACCCGGTGGATCCGAAGGTCGTCTACTACGGCGGCAACCGGCTCAACCGCTCGGCCGACGGGGGCGCCACCTGGCAGGTGATCAGCCCCGACCTGACCGGCGGCCCGGGCAAGGACTCCTATCCGTACGGCACGCTCACCACCATCGCGCCCGCGCGCGACGGCCGGACGGTGTGGGCGGGCACCGACGACGGCCGTGTCTGGGTGACCCGTGACCTGGGCGGGCACTGGACCCGGGTGCTCGAGGGGCAGCCGTGGGTGACGCGGGTGACCGTCGATCCGCGCGACCCTGCACGGGCGTACGTCGCGCTCTCCGGCTACCGCTCCGGCTCACCGCAGCCGCACCTACTGTTCACCCGTGACGGGGGCCGCAGTTGGCGGGACCTGTCCGGGAACCTGCCGCAGGCGCCGGTGAACGACGTGGTCCAGGGCCGTGACGGCGTCCTGTACGCGGCCACCGACCAGGGCGTGTTCACCACCCGCGGGCACGGCTGGCGGCGGCTCGGCTCCGGGCTGCCGCTGGTGCCGGTGTCCGCCCTGGAGTACGACGGCGCCCACCACCGGCTGGTCGCGGCCACATTCGGGCGGGGCTTCCAGATGATCCGCGTTCCGTAGCCCTTTTCTTCAGTTCTCTTGCAGAACCATGAACAGCTCCTTTCATTTCCAGGCAGTTGGCCGATTCGTCCATACGATCCAAGAGTCGTTCTCCTGCCTGGAAATGAGTTCCCATGCACCACGCCCTTTCCCGCCGCCGTGTCGCGGCGGCGTCCGCAGCCGCCGCCCTCGCACTCCTGCTGTCGGCCTGCGGCCTGTCCGGCCCGGAGGCCGGCGACGAGGTACGGATCGGGGTAAGCGGCGCGGACCCCGAGTGGGACGTGCTCGCGAAGGAGGCGGAGAAGGCGGGGATCAAGGTCAAGGTCGTCACGTTCGAGGACTACCAGCTGCCCAACAAGGCGCTGTCCGACGGTGACATCGACCTCAACGCCTTCCAGCACCTCGCCTTCCTCAGCCAGTTCAACGCCCAGAACGGCACCGACATCGTGCCGGTCACCTCGACCTCGGTGGCGCCGATGGGGCTGTACTCGCTCAAGTACCGCAAGCCCGGCGACATTCCGGACGGTGCGCGGATCGCGATCCCCGACGACCCGTCCAACCAGGGCCGCGCCCTGCTGGTGCTCCAGGCGGCCGGGCTGGTCACGCTCAAGGACCGGGCCGGCATCTACGGCACCCCGGACGACATCGCGGACAACCCGCGGCACCTGAAGATCACGCCGGTCGACGCCCAGCAGACTCCGCGCGCCCTCAAGGACACCGCCGCCTCGGTCATCAACGCCGGGGTCGCCGAACAGGCGGGCTACAGCGTGGAACGGTCCGTCTTCCACGACGACCCCGAGAGCGCCACCGCGCGCCCGTACGTCAACGTCATCGCCGCCCGGGCGAAGGACAAGGACAAGGCGTACGTACGGAAGATCGTGGAGCTGTACCGCTCGCGCACGGTGCAGAAGGCGGTGCGCGACTCGGCGAAGGGCGCCCGCTACCAGGTGGACATCCCGCGGCCCGAGCTCGAGAAGGAACTCGGCCGGCTCGCCGGGCAGGGGAACGGGCAGGGGAAGTGACCGCGATGATCGAACTACGCGACGTCGGCAAGACTTTCTCCCAGGGCAAGAAGACCCGGGGCAAGGAGACCGGCCACCGGGCGGTGGACGGGGTGTCCCTGACCATCCCGCGGGGCAGCGTCTTCGGCATCGTGGGCCACAGCGGCGCGGGCAAGAGCACGCTGCTGCGGATCGTCAACCACCTGGAGGCGCCCACGTCGGGCAGCGTCCTGATCGACGGCCGGGACCTCGGTGCGATGAGCGAACGGCAGCGGCGCGAAGTGCGGCGCTCCATCGGGATGATCTTCCAGCAGGTGCACCTCTTCCGCTCGCGCACCGTGCTCGGCAACGTCGTCTACCCGCTGCGGCTGTCCGGACTGAGGCGTGCCGCGGCACGTGAACGGGCGCTGGAGGCCCTGCGGTTCGTGGGTCTGGACGAGTACGCCCGCCGCCACCCCGAGCAGTTGTCCGGCGGCCAGCGCCAGCGGGTGGGCATCGCCCGTGCCCTGGCCACCTCGCCGAGCGTGCTGCTGTGCGACGAGGCGACCTCCGCCCTGGACCCGCAGACCACCCGCGAGGTGCTCGCCCTCCTGCGGCGGGTCAACCGTGAACTGGGCGTCACCATCGTCCTCATCACACACGAGATGGACGTCGTCCGCTCGCTGTGCGACCACGTGGCCGTGATGGCCGACGGCAGGGTCGTGGAGACCGGGGACGTGCACAGCGTCTTCTCCCGGCCGCGGCACCCCGTCACCGAGGTGTTCGTGCGGTCCGCGCTCCAGGACCGGCCGGACGACGAGGAGTTGGCCCGGCTGCGGGCCCGGCACGGCGGACGCCTGGTCACCGTGCCGGTCGGCCGGGACCCGGACGGGGACGGCGGCCTGTCCCGGCTGCTGCGCGAGCACGGCGTGGACTTCACGATCGCCCACGCGGGCGTCATGGAGGTCCGGGACCGCCCGCTCGGCGGCGTGACCCTCGAACTGCGCGGCGAGGACGCCGACATCGACGCCGTCCTCGCCCGGCTCGCCCCGCACACGACGACGGCAGGTGTCCGGTGAAGGTCGACTGGAACGAATTCTGGGTCAAGGTCGTCGACGCCACCGGCGAGACCGTGTACATGGTGCTGGTCACCCTGGCCCTGTCCGCCGTCCTCGGCATGGCGGTGGGCCTGGCGCTCTACGCGACCCGCAAGGGCGGCCTCCTGCAGAACCGCGCCGTGCACGCCATGTTGAGTGCACTGATCAACGTCGTCCGGCCCATCCCGTTCATCATCGCCATCGTGGCGCTCTCCCCGGTGACCCGCGGCGTGGTCGGCACGGCGATCGGCACCGACGCGGCGGTGTTCCCCATGGTGGTCGTGGCCACGTTCGGTGTCGCCCGGATCGTCGAGAGCAATCTGCTGTCCGTCGAGCCGGGCGTGATCGAGGCCGCGCGGTCGATGGGCGCGAGCCCGCTGCGCATCATCCTCACCGTGCTGGTGCCGGAGGCCCTGGGACCCCTTGTCCTCGGCTTCACCTTCATGTTGGTGGCCCTGATCGACTTCTCGGCCGTCGCCGGCACCGTGGGCGGCGGCGGAGTGGGGCACCTCGCGATGTCGTACGGCTATCTGCGCTTCGACACCTCGGTGATGGTGGTGACCGTCGCCGTGCTCATCGTGCTGGTCCAAGTCGCCCAGCTGCTGGGCAACTTCCTGGCCCGCAAGGTGCTGCGCAGGTGACCGTCAGCGCGGCGGCAGGTGCCGGGCGAAGAACGAGCGTACCCGGCCGCGCACCATGGGCACCGAGTCGGCCGGGCCGATCGTGCCGATCAGCGCGGCCCTCTCGCACGCGGACATCAGCCCGGCGTCCTGCAGTTGGGGCGCCATGGCGGCGAAGTCGGTGAACACGTGGTGCGCGGCACGGCCGATCCGCTGTCGGCGGGTGTGCCCTCCGGGGTGGGCGAGGACGGCGGACCAGGACTTCTCCAGCTCCTGGCGGTGCGTGAAGCGCTCGGACCCCACGAGCAGCAGCGGCCGGTCCGCACCGTGCCGGGCGACCGGGAGCAACTCCCCCGGTCGCCCGGGCCGTTCGGGTGCCCAGTCCAGATAGCCCTCCAGGTTGACCGCGGCCTTGATGCGGCGGTCCTCGTACATCGCCTCGGCCGCCGTGGTGCCGCCCGCCGAGTGGCCGTAGACGCCCACGCGGCGCAGGTCCAGCGCCCGGCCGAGGTGCTCGGGCAGCGGGCGCCCCGCGGCGTCGGGGTTTCGCCCGGCCGCCAGGTCCTCGAGCCGGTCCAGCACGAAGCGGAGGTCGGCGATCCGGGTCTCGATCAGGGTACGGAAGAGCCTCGGGTCCTCCCTGGGGTCCCGCGGGGGGAGCGAGGTCGTACGGACCTTCTCCTTCCGGTACGCGGTCGCACGGGGGAAGTCCACGGCACTGGCGTCCCCGGGATGGTCGACGGTCACCACCACATGGCCGTGGCTCGCCAGTTCCTCCGCGGTCATGGTGCCGAGGGTGCGCGGGTCACCGCCTCCCGGGCTGTACAGCAGCACCGGCCGCCGTACGGCCTGGGCGGGCGCGTTCGTGTGCGCGTGCGTCGAGGTGGCGGCCCAGTCGACACCGGCCTTCGGCAACGGGTGGGCGTAGACGTCGTACTCCCCGAAGACCTTGGCCGCTCCACCGGTCATCTGCGGCGCGAGCCGATGGCCACGGACGGCCCTGGCCGGATAGAACACCGTGGCCATCACCTCCCGGACGGGGATCCCGGGCGTCAACGGGTCGCGGCGGGAGCGGTCGACGAGATACAGCGTCGTGATCCCGATGCGGTGCGGCCCGGTGGGCGCGGGCAGCCGCAGGGCGACCTCGACCTTTTCCCGTATCCGCGTCTGTGCGATGCCCGTGCCACCGGTGAGCAGCAGCGCGGCGGCCGCGACGGCGGATGTGGTGACGGTCCGTCGGGTCACCCCGGTGGCGGCCGTGTTCGTGCGGGACATGGTCCTCCCCTTGCGTCTCTGTGACGTCGGTCCTTGTGCCGTCCGGCAGTTGCTGGGTGAATGCCGGGGGCACGACCGGGAGCCTGGCGCACGGCGGGGGCACGAGGCGATGGTTTCGACCCTGCCCGAAACGATGGCGCGGCGCCGCGGGGAGAAGCAGTGATCCGGATCCACTTCACGGCCGACGACTTCGCCCGTGTCCGGTTCGCGCCCCGGCCCGCCCCGCTGCAGGAGCTGAACGCGGCCCTCGTGCTGCTATGCAGCGGTACGGATCCCTTGCTCCTCGGCCGCTGGCGGCAGCGGCTGTTCCGCTCGCTGCCCGATGTCGCGGTGCCGCTGGGTGAGCTGGTCCCCGGCATGGAGGCCCCCTGCTTCCTCGACGTGTTCAGCGACACCCTGGAGGAAGGGCTGGACGCCGTCCTGGCCGCGCCGCGGGAGCTGGTGTGCACCGAGATCGAGCGGGTGTATGCCCGGCACACGGCCCCGCCGTGGATCCGCGGTCTCCGCCGGGGCGATGCCGATGCCCGGCATCTCGTGCGCCGTGCGCAGCACGCGGCGTTCGAGACGGTCCTGCGCCCCGTGTGGGACGTGGTGCAGGACCTGCACCACGCCGAGTTCACCCGGCATGCCCTGACCGTGGCCGAGCACGGTGCCGGTGCGGCGCTCACCGCGCTCGTTCCCGGGAGCCGGCTGCACGGCGGCGTCTGGGAGCTTCAGGCGCCCCGGGAGTACGAGGTCCGGCCGGGCGGCCGGGGCGTGCTGCTCCTGCCCACTTTCCACGGGCCCGGTCACCCGGTCCTCGCCGATGCGCCGGGCGGGCCCGTGGCCCTGACGTACCCGGCCGGTCCGGGCCTGCCGCTACCGCTCGCCGGGGCGGGCGGCACGGACGGCGCGCTGGCCGGGGTGCTCGGGCGGACCCGCCTCGACGCGCTGCTCCTGCTCGCGGAGGAGCACACCACCAGCGGGCTGGCCCGGCGGCTGGGCGTCAGCAATGCCACCGCCTCCTCCCATGCCGCGGCCCTGCGCGGCGCGGGCCTGGTCACGACGGTCCGCGCGGGGCGGGCGGTCCTGCACCGGCGCACCGCCCTGGGGAGCCTGCTGGTGCGCGGACGCGGTGATTCCGCCTCTGTCGTGTGACCCGGGGCACTTCGTGATCGAGACCACTTCACCACCGTTTGCTTATGCGATGTAACCGTGTGTTCTTCCTGGAGTGCCGGTAACAACCGGAATCTGGGCTATGCGTAAGCAGCACGCGGCCCGACCACCCCTGACAAGCTTCTGACCTGCGAAAAGCGCACATGTAAACAACGTGTTCTTGAACTCTTGACGTGAATACGGAACACCCACACCATTCAGCGCATGGATTTGCACGGCAGTGGGCCCACGGGCCGCTGCCGCCGCATGTGCCATGACCCACCTTCGCGCGGCCTGGCCCGCTCCCCCCTCGAACGAAGGCGAAGTACCCCATGAGTGACCGCACCCTCACTGCGGCCGATCCCCAGCCCGGCGTGTCCGCGCCGGCTCCGGCGTCGTCCCCCCACGTCGACGCCGGTGACGCGGGATACAGCAAGGACCTCAAGTCCCGCCACGTCAACATGATCGCCATCGGCGGAGCGATCGGCACCGGCCTCTTCCTCGGCGCCGGTGGCCGGCTCCACACCGCGGGACCCTCGCTCTTCATCGCCTACGCGGTGTGCGGGCTCTTCGCCTTCTTCGTCGTCCGGGCGCTCGGTGAGCTCGTTCTGCACCGCCCGTCCTCCGGCGCGTTCGTCTCGTACGCCCGTGAGTTCATGGGCGAGAAGGGCGCGTTCACGGCCGGCTGGCTCTACTTCCTCAACTGGGCCACCACCGGCATCGCCGACATCACGGCCGTCGCCACGTACACCCATTACTGGCACCTGTTCAGCAGCGTCCCGCAGTGGGTGCTCGCGCTGATCGCCCTCGCGGTCGTCCTCACCGTGAACCTGATCTCGGTGAAGTACTTCGGCGAGATGGAGTTCTGGTTCGCGATCGTCAAGGTGAGCGCGCTCGTCGTCTTCATGTTCATCGGCATCTTCCTGCTGATGACCCAGCACGACGTCGGCGGCAGCACCCCGGGCCTGTCGAACATGCTCGACCACGGCGGCATCTTCCCGACCGGCGTGATGCCGATGCTCTTCGTCATCCAGGGCGTCGTCTTCGCCTACGCCTCGGTGGAGCTGTGCGGCGTCGCCGCGGGTGAGACCGAGAACCCCGAGAAGATCATGCCCAAGGCGATCAACTCGATCATGTGGCGCGTCGGCATCTTCTACGTCGGCTCGGTCATCCTGCTCGCGCTGCTCCTGCCGTACACCGCGTTCCACGGCGGCGAGAGCCCGTTTGTCACCGTCCTGTCGAAGATCGGTGTTCCGTACGCGGCCGGCGTGATGAACCTGGTCGTCCTCACCGCGGCGCTCTCCAGCCTCAACTCCGGTCTCTACTCCACCGGCCGCATCCTGCGCTCGATGGCCATGGCGGGTTCGGCGCCCAAGTTCACCGCGAAGATGAACAAGGGCCAGGTGCCCTTCGGCGGCATCCTGCTCACCGCCGGGTTCTGCGTTCTGGGCGTCGGTCTCAACTTCGTGGTCCCCGCGGACGCGTTCGAGATCGTCCTGAACTTCGCCGCGATCGGCATCATCGGCACCTGGGGCATGATCATGCTCTGTTCGCTGCTCTTCTGGCGGCGCGCCAAGCAGGGTCTGGTCACCCGTCCCAAGTACCGCCTCCCCTTCGCGCCGTACACCCAGATCATCACGCTGGTCTTCCTGGCCTCCGTGCTGGGTCTGATGGCAGCCGACAAGGGCGCCGACCGCACCACGGTGCTGTGCCTGCCGCTGATCGCGGCGGCCCTGGTCGGCGGCTGGTTCCTCGTCCGCGGCCGAGTGGACCGTGTCAAGCGCGCGGCCGAGCTGAAGGAGGCCGCGGGCAAGCCGTAGGGCCCGTACCCCACATGACCGCCGCCGGGAGCAGCGCTGCTCCCGGCGGCTTCGTGTTTGCGGCGGGCGGCGGGCGCGCCGAGACTTGAGGTACGAGAAGGGGGAGGGACGGAGGCGTACCGCAGTGATCACGGTGGCCCTGGCCGGGGACACCATGCTGGGGCGCGGCGTCGCCGAGCAGCTCGCGCCGGCGTCCGGGCCGGGGACGCTTCTGTGCGACGAGGTCACCGGCATCCTCGCGGAGGCCGACCTGGTCGTCCTCAACCTCGAGTGCTGTGTCTCCGACCGGGGCGAGCCCTGGCCCGCCCCGGGCAAGCCCTTCTTCTTCCGCGCCCCGCCGTCCGCTGCCACGGTGCTGGCGGAGCTGGGCGTGGACTGTGTGACGCTGGCCAACAACCACGCCCTGGACTTCGGTTTCGACGCCCTGGCGGACACGCTCGCGCTGCTGTCCTCGGCCGGGGTCCGGGTAGTGGGCGCGGGCCCGGACGTGCACGCGGCCCGGGAGTTCGCGGTGCTGGAGGCCGGCGGGCTGCGGCTGGCCGTGATCGGCGCCACGGACCACCCGGAGGACTTCGCCGCCGGTGAGGACCGCCCCGGCGTCGCCTTCGCCGACCTGCGGCACGCCGTGCCGGGCTGGCTGTACGACGCGGTGGCGCGGGCGCGGGAGGCGGCCGACGTCGTGCTGGTCACGCCGCACTGGGGGCCGAACATGACCTCGCGTCCGCCGCCGTACGTCCGGGGGTCGGCGGCGGAGCTGCGCGCGGCGGGGGCGACGCTGATCGCCGGGCACTCGGCGCACGTCTTCCACGGCGTGGGCGACCGGATCGTCTACGACATGGGCGACTTCGTCGACGACTACGCGGTCGACTCGCAGCTGCGCAACGACCTGGGCCTGCTGTTCCTGGTCACGCTGGACGGTCCCGTTCCGGTCCGGCTCGAGGCCGTGCCGCTGTACCTGGACTACTGCCGTACGGTGCTGGCGCGCGACGTGGACCGCGCATGGATCCGGCACCGCTTCTCCCGCGCCTGTGCGGCCCTCGGCACCGCGGTGACGGAGCGGGAGGACGGCCGGCTGGTGGTGGAGTGGGCGCGGCCGGGCTAGAAGTCTCCCTCGCGCAGCACGAGACCGAGCAGCCCCGGGAACCGGGCCTCGAACTCCGCACGGCGCAGCCGGTTGACGCGCTTGGGCCCCTCGTCCCGCTGCTCGACCAGTCCCGCCGCGCGCAGTACCGCGAAGTGGTGGCTGAGGGCGGCCTTGCCTACCGGCACATCGAAGCCCCCGCAACTGCGCGACCAGTCCTCCGCACCGGCCAACTCCCGTACGAGCCGCATCCGTACGGGGTCGGCGAGCGCCGAGAGGGCCGCCTGGACGGGCACGTTGTCGGGGTGGATGTGCACGGGGGCGGTGCGGTGGCTGCCGGAACAGTCCGTCATGTGTCCTCCCCTTGCCGAGTGTTCGACGGCAACCATACACTCCAGACTGTTCGCTTTTCATTGAACACTCGGTGAGGGGTGTGTGCTGTCATGCGCGCAATTGAGGTCCGGGAGTACGGCGGTCCCGAGGTGCTCGAGGTGGTGGAGGCCGGGGTTCCCGAGCCGGGGCCGGGCCGGGTGAGCGTCGACGTGGCCTGGGCGGGCGTCAACTTCGCCGATCTCAAGGCCCGTTCGACGGGCTACCGGGTGCCGTCCCTGCCGTTCCGGCCGGGCCTGGAGGTCTCCGGCCGCGTCCGCGCGGTGGGCCGGGGCGTGGCCGGGTTCCGGCCGGGGCAGAGCGTCGCCGCGTTCCTGCCGCACGGCGGCTACGCGGAGGTCGCCGTCGCCGACGCGACGGCCGTCTTCGCGCTCCCCGAGGGGATCGACCTGCGCACCGCGGCGGCACTGCCGACCGTACTCCCGACCGCGCACGCCCTCGTGCACGAGACGGGACGGCTGCGGGCCGGCGAGACGGTGCTGGTGCAGGGCGCGGCGGGCGGCGTGGGCACGGTCGTCGGCCAGCTGGCGAAGGCGGCCGGGGCAGGCGCGGTGTACGGCGTGGTGTCCTCGCCCGCGAAGGCCGCGTACGCCCTGCGGCACGGCTACGACGAGGTGTTCACCGACACCACCGGCACGGACTTCGCGCAGGACGTGCGCCGTGCGACGGGCGGCCGGGGCGTCGACCTGGTCCTCGACCCGGTCGGCGGCGACACCCTGCGCGCGGGCCTGGACGTTCTCGCTCCCTTCGGCCGCCTGGTCTCCTTCGGCAACGCGAGCTCGGCGGAGCCGTGGCAGGTGGGCCAGGAGGATCTGGGCGGCGGGGGCCACGCGGTGGCCGGGCTCTCCGTCCTCGCCATGGCCGGTACGGCGCCGGACGCGCTGCGCGAGCTGACGGAGCGGGCCTTCCGTACGGTGGCCGACGGGACGGTGAAGCTTCCCGTCACAGCCGAATTCCCGCTCGCCGACGCGGCGGAGGCGCACCGTCTGATGGGCAGCCGCACCAGCACGGGCAAGCTTCTGCTGCGCGTGGCAGGCGACTGACGCCCTGCGGTCAGCCGTCGCACCACGACACGGTCGGCGCATCGTGGCAGGCGTTCCCGGCGGTCGAGTCCCGCGCGTCCTCGCGGGACTGCACCGCGACACCGCCGAGGACGATGGAGGCGATCACCGCGGCCATGAAGCCCTGGCTGATGACGGTCACGATCGCCCGGGCGCGAGCGGCGACCGCGGCCGCCACGACGGACAAGACACCGACTCCGGCGGCGGCCACCAGATAGCCCCACAACGAGTCGGTCCTGACGGTCTTTCCGGGGTCGAGGTTGAACCCGGAGAGGAGCCAGAAGCCGAAGATCCCCACCAGGGTGACCAGTTCCAGGACCACCAGGCCGCACCCGGCGCCGATGTCGGCACCCAGGTCGGCACGCCGGCTCCGGGCGGAGCCGGCGGAGGCGTCGAATGCCGGCGGGGCAACAGGCAGGTTCATGCCGACCATGCTGCCCGCGCGGGCGAGGCGGGCGCATGAGTACGCGTACTCATGTATGTGGCCCGGGCAATCGGTCAGGAATCGAGAAGCGGCGGTCACCGGGCCGTGCCTAGGCTGTCAGACCCCACCCCTACCGTGGTGGACAGCGGACCACAGGCGGCCCCGCCCGGCAGATGGAGACACGATGAGCACGGCCCCGAAGACGGACACGCTCGCCGACAGCCACGACCTGATCCGCGTGCACGGCGCGCGCGAGAACAATCTCAAGGACGTCAGCGTCGAGATACCGAAGCGCCGGCTCACGGTCTTCACCGGCGTCTCCGGCTCGGGCAAGAGCTCGCTGGTCTTCGACACGATCGCCGCGGAGTCGCGGCGGCTGATCAACGAGACCTACAGCGCCTTCGTGCAGGGCTTCATGCCGACCCTGGCACGGCCCGAGGTCGACGTGCTCGACGGGCTGACGACCGTGATCACCGTCGACCAGCAGCGGATGGGCGCCGACCCCCGCTCCACGGTCGGCACGGCCACCGACGCCAACGCGATGCTGCGCATCCTCTTCAGCCGGCTCGGCAAGCCGCACATCGGCTCGCCCAAGGCGTTCTCCTTCAACGTCGCCTCCATCAGCGGAGCCGGCGCGGTCACGCTCGAGCGCGGCGGGAAGACCGTGAAGGAGCGGCGCAGCTTCAGCATCACCGGCGGCATGTGCCCGCACTGCGAGGGCCGGGGCGCGGTCACCGACATCGACCTCACCCAGCTCTACGACGACTCCAAGTCGCTCGCCGAGGACGCCCTCACCATCCCCGGGTACAAGGCGGGCGGCTGGAATTACCGGCTCTACAGCGAGTCGGGCTTCTACGCCCCGGACAAGCCGATCCGCAAGTTCACCAAGAAGGAGCTGCACGACTTCCTCCACCGCGAGCCGACCAGAATGAAGATCGCGGGCATCAACATGACCTACGAGGGCCTGGTCCCGCGGATCCAGAAGTCGATGCTCGCCAAGGACCGGGAGGCGATGCAGCCGCACATCCGGGAGTTCGTGGACCGGGCGGTCACCTTCACCACCTGTCCCGAGTGCGACGGGACCCGGCTCAGCGAGGCCGCCCGGTCGTCGAAGATCAAGAAGATCAGCATCGCCGACGCCTGCGCGATGCAGATCAGCGACCTGGCCGACTGGGTCCGCGGCCTCCGCGAACCTTCCCCAAGCTCTTCGAGCAGGGGATACCCCAAGGTGGCCCCGCTGCTCGCCACGCTCCAGCACACGCTCGACTCGTTCGTGGAGATCGGCCTGGGCTACCTCTCGCTCGACCGGCCCGCGGGCACGCTGTCGGGCGGCGAGGCGCAGCGCGTCAAAATGATCCGCCACCTCGGCTCCTCGCTCACCGATGTGACCTACGTCTTCGACGAGCCCACCACGGGCCTGCACCCCCATGACATCCAGCGGATGAACAGCCTGCTGCTGCGCCTGCGGGACAAGGGCAACACGGTGCTCGTCGTGGAGCACAAGCCCGAGGTGATCGCGATCGCCGACCATGTCGTCGACCTCGGCCCCGGCGCCGGTACGGCGGGCGGCGCCGTCTGCTTCGAGGGCACCGTCGAGGGGCTGCGGGCCGGGGGCACGATCACGGGCCGCCATTTCGACGACCGGGCCTCTCTCAAGAAGACGGTGCGCAAGCCCAGCGGCCTGCTTCCGGTGCGCGGCGCGACGACGCACAACCTGCGGGGCGTCGACGTCGACATCCCGCTCGGGGTGCTGACGGTCGTCACCGGCGTGGCCGGCTCCGGCAAGAGCTCGCTCGTGCACGGCTCGCTGTGTCAACAGTCGTGGGCGGCCGATGCGGGAGTGGTGTCGGTCGACCAGGCTCCGATCCGCGGCTCGCGGCGGAGCAACCCGGCCACGTACACGGGGCTGCTCGACCCGATCCGCAAGGCGTTCGCGAAGGCCAACGGCGTGAAGCCGGCGCTGTTCAGCGCCAACTCCGAGGGCGCGTGCCCCACGTGCAACGGCGCCGGTGTCATCTACACCGACCTGGCGATGATGGCCGGCGTCTCCACCACCTGCGAGGAGTGCGAGGGGAAGCGGTTCGAGGCGTCGGTGCTGGAGTACCACCTCGGTGGCCGTGACATCAGCGAGGTGCTGGCGATGTCCGTGACCGAGGCCGGGGAGTTCTTCGCCGCCGGCGAGGCGCGTACGCCCGCCGCGCACCGCATCCTCGGCCGGCTCTCCGACGTCGGGCTCGGCTATCTCACCCTCGGCCAGCCGCTGACCACGCTGTCCGGCGGCGAGCGGCAGCGGCTCAAGCTGGCCACGCACATGGCGGAGAAGGGCGGCGTGTACGTCCTCGACGAGCCGACCGCCGGCCTGCATCTCGCCGACGTCGAGCAGTTGCTGGGCCTGCTGGACCGGCTCGTCGACTCGGGCAAGTCGGTGATCGTCGTCGAGCACCACCAGGCGGTCATGGCGCACGCCGACTGGATCGTCGATCTCGGCCCCGGTGCCGGTCACGACGGCGGCCGGATCGTCTTCGAGGGCACGCCCGCCGATCTCGTCGCCGCCCGCTCCACGCTTACCGGCGAGCACCTCGCGGCCTACGTGGGCGGCTGACGGCGTCCCCCGTATGGAGTACGCCGATGCGGGGTCCGGGGCCCGCCGGGAGAGCATGGAGCCCGGGGGTCACCCACGCCAGGAGGCGATCATGACGACGGCCAAGGACATCATGCACCCCGGCGCCCAGTGGATATACCGCGAGGAAACCCTGGACCGCGCCGCCCAGTTGATGAAGCAGCTAGGTGTCGGCGCGCTGCCGGTCAGCGACCAGAACGAGCGGTTGTGCGGCATCATCACCGACCGCGACATCGTCGTGAAGTGCGTGGCCGTGGGACATGATCCGGCGAAGACCACATGCGCGAAGCTCTGCGAGGGCACCCCGCGCTGGATCGATGCGAACGCCGACGTCGACGGCGTGCTGAACGAGATGGAGAGCCACCGCATCAAGCGGCTGCCGGTGATCGAGGACAAGAAGCTCGTCGGCATGATCAGCGAGGCGGACCTGGCGCGGCACCTCTCCGACGACCAGATCGCCGAGTTCGTGGGCATGGTCTACGCGCGGTCGTAGGAAGCCCCCCCCCCGCGTGCCGGGCGTCAGCGGCGCCCGGCACGCGGGCGAAGGGCAGCCCGGTCGCCGAGGCGCGGTGGCCGACGACCAGCGCCTCGAAGAGCGCGCCTACACCTCGATGTGCGAGCCCATGATGACCGTGCGGTCGCGAGGGAGGCCGAAGTACTCGGCGGCGTCGGCCGCGATGTAGGAGGTGGCGATGAACAGCCGCTTGCGCCAGGGAGCCATCGTCGGCGCCTTCCCGCGCCGGAGCTCGATCTTCGACAGGAAGTAGGACGTCTGGTCGGGCTGCAACTGCCCCTCGGTTCCGGCCGGTTCGAGCATGGCCAGCGCACTGGGCACCTCCGGTGTCTCCATGTAGCCGAACCGGGCGGTGACATGGACGATCCCGTCGTCGGCGTAGCCGAGGCCGTTGACGACGATCCGCTGGTCGGCCGGGACGCGGGGCACGGGCTCGGTCTCGATGGAAAGGATCACGACGTGGTCGTGCCGCACATGGTTGTGCTCGACGTTGGCCCGCATGGCCAGCGGCGCGGTCTGCTTGCCCCGGTTGAGGAAGACGGCCGTGCCGGGCACCCGGAGCGTCGGCTCCTTCCCGCTGCGCAGACGGTCGATGAATTCGCTCAGCGAGCCTTCGTGCCGTGCTCGTTCCGCGGTGACGAGTTCCCGGCCGCGCTCCCAGGTCGTCATGACGGTGAACGCGGTGACGCCGATCAGCAGCGGCAGCCACGCCCCGTGGACGAGCTTGGTCAGGTTGGCGGCCACGAACAGCAGGTCCACGAAGAGCAGCACGGTCGCGCCGACGGCGACCAGCCACAGGGGCGTGCTCCACTTCGCACGGGCGACGTAGAAGAACAGCAGGGTGGTGATGGTGATGGTGCCGGTGACCGCCATGCCGAACGCGAAGGCCAGCGCCGCGGAGCTGCGGAAGGCGAAGACCAGGGTGAGGACCGAGACCATCAGCAGCCAGTTCATCCAGGGAACGTAGATCTGGCCCATGGTGGACTCGGAGGTGTACGCGATCCGCAGCCTCGGCAGGTAGCCGAGCTGGGCGGCCTGGGAGGCGACCGAGTAGGCGCCGGTGATGACCGCCTGGGAGGCGATCACCGTCGCCGCCGTGGCCAGCAGGACCATCGGCAGCCGTCCCCAGTCGGGCACGAGCAGGAAGAACGGGCTGCTGATCTTGTCCGGAGCGGCGAGGATCAGCGCGCCCTGGCCGAAGTAGCTCAGCACGCATGCGGGGAAGACGAGGATCATCCAGACGTAGGTGATCGGCCGGCGGCCGAAGTGCCCCATGTCGGCGTAGAGCGCCTCGGCACCCGTGACCGCGAGCACGACCGCGGCCAGGGAGAAGAAGGCGGTGCCGAAATGGCCGGTCAGAAAGTCCAGGGCGTAGGTGGGCGACAGCGCTTTGAGGATCTGCGGGTGGTCGGTGATGCCGACGACGCCTGCCGCTCCGATGGCCACGAACCAGGCGATCATCACGGGCCCGAACACCCGGCCCACGGCCGCGGTTCCCCTGCGCTGCATCAGGAACAGCACCACGATGATCGCCGCGGTGGCGGGCACGACCACGCTTTCCAGTGACGTCTCGACGACCTTGAGCCCTTCGACCGCGGAGAGCACCGAGATCGCCGGGGTGATCATGCTGTCGCCGAGGAACAGCGATGCGCCGAAGATGCCCAGTGCGGCCAGGGTGACGGTGGCCCGCCGGCTCCGCTCGGAGCTCCATCGCCGCAGCAGGGTGATCAGCGCCATGATGCCGCCCTCGCCGTCGTTGTCGGCGTGCATCGCCAGCAGCACATAGGTGACCAGGACGATGATCACCACCGACCAGAAGACGAGCGACACCACCCCGTACACGTTCTGCGTGGTGACCGGGACGGGGTGGGGGTCGCTCGGGTTGAACACGGTCTGGAGGGTGTAGATCGGGCTGGTCCCGATGTCGCCGAAGACCACACCGAGGGCACCGATCATCAGCGCGAGGCTTACCGTGTCGTGCGAGTCGTCCGACGGAGTCTCGTGCCGCTGGCCGGCCATGGTGGTCCTCCTCGGCACGGGCTGCTGTGCTGCAGGTCTGGTGCGTTGCGGCGGACGATACCGACCGTGTGGCACCACCACCGGGAGGTGCGTGCGGCAGGCGGGTGACTCACCGGCGCCGGTCCCGCGCGACGGCGTGCTCGAAGGCCGTGAAGGCCCCCTCCTGCCGCCACTGCACCGCCGCCTTCGGGCTCGCCGCCAGCAACTTCGCGCACGCCGCACCGGGGCGCCCGGAGCCCGGACGGACCCGCACGCACTCGGGAACCACCGTGAACCCGTCACGGCCGCGCCACAGGCTGCGGCCCGGCAGGAACGCGTACTCGAGCGACGTACGGGCCAGCTCCTTGAGCGCGGCGTAATCCAGGCCGTACGTGCTCGTCGCCCGCTGGTACTCAGCCGTGATGTCGGTCCGCGAAACGCCCTCGTCGTCCGTGGCGAGAGCGACCGGCACATGGTGCCTGCGGTAGAAGGCGAAAGGATGCCGGCGCCCGGACACGCCCAGGATCTGGGCGTTGCTGGTCAGCGGCACCTCCACCAGCACCCGCCGCCCGGCCATCGTCCACTGCAGATCCTCCGGGTCGTCCTCCCAGCGCGCGTCGACACCGTGGCCGATCCGCTGCGCATGCCCGGTGAGCACCGCCTGCCGGATGTGGGAACGCAGGTCCGCGGGCCGCACCAGGCCCGGCACGAGTTCACCGGCGTGCAGGGCGATCGGGACCTCCGGGTACTGCGTGTGCAGCCAGTCCAGCATGCGCATGTGGAGGCCGTAATTGCGCAGCGCGGCAGGGTCGTCCTCGGGCGAGACCAGATTGACCGAGACGAACCGCCGGTCGTGCCGGGCCAGTTCGAAGCCGAGCAGCAGCTCGGTGAAAGTCTGGACGGGCGCGCCCGTACGGTCCGCCTGGGTGATGAGGCGCACCGACAGGGCGCAGCCGGCGTGGGGCGCGGCGGTTCCGCACCGGGACGCCGACCGGAACTCCGCCATGGCCGCGTCCGTCTGGCCGTGCACGAGCGCCACCAGTCGGCCGATCCCGCCGGCGGCCATCAACGTGCGCCGGAGCCTGGGCAGGTTGTCGTCGTAGCCGGTCCTGCGGGCGAGTGCGGCCACGGCCTCCGGGGCGGGCGTGACCATGGTCTCCAGGTGGAACTGGTGCTGCTCCCCCGCCTTGTCGGCGACCTCGCTCAGCAGCAGGCCGATGTGGCCGGCGGCCGCCTGTGCGAACTTGTCGAAGGTGGCGAAGAAGTGGTCGTGCCCGGATTCCCGTCCGGGCACGAAGTCCAGCATGGACCAGGCGCGGACGATCCCGCGGCGGAACTCCTCGTCGTGCCCGGCGTCGGCGGCGGGCCGGCTGCCCGCGGCGCACGGTCCCGTCACCGCGCGGAACGTGCCCTTCTCGATGCAGAGTCGATCCTGCGACGCGAGGCGCAGGAACAGGTCGGCGGAGGCCGCACCGTCGAGGTGGTTGTGCAGGTCCGCGCCCTTCGGCATCGCCTCGAGGAAGGCCCGCAGCCGGTCCTTGTCGTCGCGGATGCCTTCCAGGTACGCGGCCGTCGCCGCTTCCGGATCCCCCGTTGTCCTGGCGGGACTTGACGCGCCCAGGGAGGGCAGGACCGCCGCGCAGACCATCGCCGCCAGGAGGGTGCGCCGCAGTGCGCGTCTGACAGGCCACACGCCTCTGCAGGTCCCCTCTAGCGGCGAACGGTCGGTGCGCGTACGGTGGTTCACTTGGCCTCCTGGAGCCCGGCGGCGACTTGAGCGGGCCCAAGAGTACTCACGCGCCTTGTGCGCACCGTGTGTTGTTCATCGCGTGTTGCTCACCGCGTGTTGCTCACCGGCGGCCGTGGAAGATCCCCCAGGAGAGAAGCCCCTTCTCGCATGCGTCGACCCACAGGGGAAGGTTCGTTCGCAGTCGCTCCAGGTACTCCTCGCCCACGGCACCGGCGAGTTCGCCGCCGTGCCGCTTCACGTCCGCGGCGAGGTGGCGATAGTGCGGCAGCAGGTTCTCGCTCAAGTCATCGAAGCGCACCTGGAGTCCGAGGCGGGTGAGCTGTTCGCGGTAGAAGGCCGGTGTGGGGAGGGTGCTGACGTTGAGGCGCTCGGCAAGCGGGCGCAGTGCCTCCTCGTGGGTGTCGTCGATCGCCATGATGTCGGTGAGGACCAGGGCGCCGGCGGGGGCGAGGACGCGGACCGCCTCGGACAGCGTGTGCGCCCGGTCGCCGCTGTGGACGACGGCTTCCTGGGTCCATACGACGTCGAACTGCCCGTCCTGTGCGGGGATGTCGTCGAAGGATCCGGAGACGATGTCGATGAGTTTGTCGAGCCCCTGGCGGGTGTTGAGTTCGCGGTGCCGCCGGTTCTGCACGTCGCTGATGTTGAGGGCGACCACGTGGCAGCCGAAGTTGCGGGCGAGGTGGCGTGCCGCGCCGCCGTAGCCCGAGCCGAGGTCGAGGACGGTGCGGTCCGGCCCGAGGAGGTCGGCGACCCGGGCGGCGACCTCGGCGTCGGCCCGCTGGGTCGCCCGGGCGACCGGCTCGTCGGGATGCTCGTAGATGCCGGTGTGGATGTCCTCGCCCCACACGGTGGCGTAGAAGCCGTCGACGTCGGCGGAGTCGTAGTAGTTGCGGGCGGTGTCCGTGGCGCGCGTGGTCGTGTTGTCACCCATGACCCAATCCTCCGCACACCTCAGGGGGCGCAAACCTCCGTCCCCGTACTGTCATTCACCGTGGTAGAGGCGGTCGGGGCCGACGAGGACGACCTCGCCCGCAGCCTCGGCCTCGCGCAGGCCCGAGGAGAACCCGGCCGCGCCGTAGCAGGCGGGCCGGGCGTGGCCGGTGTCCTCGCCGCGGCCGGCGAGGACGGCCAGTGCGTGGCGGAGGCGTTCCAGGTCGCCGGTGTCCATGGGCGCGTCCCACCGTGTGAGGCCGGCCGACAGCAGTGTGTCCGGGCGGCCGTCCGCCGGGCCGCGGACGACGACGTCGAGGTCGATGCCCTCGCCCTGCCCCGGGTCGTCCAGCGTGCCGTGGGACGCCGAGGAGGGGCGGGCGCCGAAGGTGGCGGGGCCGGCGTGGTCCACGGCCCAGCGGCGGCAGATCCGGGCGAAGTGCGGGGCGGCCAGCGCCGTCTCGAAGCAGGTGCGGGCCCGGCGCCAGACCTCTGCGGCGCCCTCCTGCTCGAGGGCGGAGCGGTGCGGCCAGGCGACGGCGTGCTCGAAGGCGAGCAGCGGTTCGGTGATCTCGTACCGTGCCAGGCCCGGCTTGAACGCGTCGGGCTCGGCGCGCAGCAACTGGCAGTCCGAGAGCAGCGCCAGGGCGCGGGAGACACCGGTGAGCGGGTGCGCGAGCGAGGCGGCGATCTCCCCGCGGCTGGAGCAGCCCGTGGCGATCGCGGCCAGGACCGAGTGGCACAGCACGCGGTCGGCGTGGTCCGTCTCCTCCTCCAGCAGCCGGCGCGACTCCCAGAACAGCGGGACACGGGGGTTGAGGGCGGTGCGGCACACCCAGGCGTCGAAGTCGGCCGCGTCGGCGGGGGCGTCGTCGCACACGTAGTCGCGCCGGTAGGCGGGGGTGCCGCCCACGACCGTGTGCACGAGGACGGCGAGGTGCGGGTCGTCGATGCCCCAGAACCGGGCGGCGCCGCGGAAGTCGAACGGCCGCACCGTGAGCTCGAGTCCCACGAGCCCGTGCAGCGGGGCGGGGCCGCTGAAGAGCCGGTGCATCACCGTCGTGGTGGGGCCGCTCAGCAGCAGGCGCAGGCGCCCCGGCGCCCCGGCGCCGGCCTGCCGGAGGGCGGCGGCGTGGAGGACGGACGGCAGGGCCGGGCTCTGCCGGACGAGGTGGGGGAAGTCGTCGATCACCACGGGCAGCGGTCCCGGGTCGCCGAGCGCGAGCAGGGCGTCGACGGCATCCTCCCAGCGGGTCCAGCGGGGCGGCCGGGCGGCGCCGGTGTGCTCGGCGAACCGGTCGCCGAGGCGGCGCAGGGACTCGGCCTCGACCGCTTCCTGGGCGTCGAAGTAGAAGCCGCCGGTGGCCCGGGTGAGGGCCTCGAGCAGGAAGGACTTGCCCTGCCTGCGCCGCCCGGACACGATGCCCAGCGCGGGGCCGGGGCCGGTGCCGGTCGCGAAGCGCACGAGCTCCTCCCACTCGGCCTCCCTGTCGAACATGTCGGCCGGTCTGGCGGGGAGGGTGGCGGCGTCCGGTCGTGGCACGGGCCGCTCCCATCGTTCGGTGGGCGGTGAGGTGTGCTCCTGCTCTTCCAGTAGACCTCGCCGTCCCGCGCGCCGCGCGGGACGGAGCGCGCAGAATGGACAGAGAAACCGAAAGACTCCCGGAGAACCGAGAACTCCCGGAAAGAGGACTCCCGGAAAGCGGCGATGATCATGCACGCACATCTTGGTGATCACCTCATTGTCGAGAGCCGGCACGCCGACACGGCCAAGAAGGACGGCGAGATCGTCGGCCTCCACCACACCGACGGCACGCCCCCTTATGACGTGCGCTGGAAGGGGAGCCAGAGGGTGAGCCTCGTGTTCCCCGGCCCCGACGCGCATGTGCGCCAGGCGGAACGGACGGGCACGGCCCGTCCGACGACCCAGGGGTGAACGATGCACCACACGGCGAACTGGAAGGTCCGGGTGGACCTGACCGAGGACGAGGGAACGACGAAGGCGGAGGCGGTCCTCGACACCGGAACCGCGTCCTTCAAGGGCCATGGAGCGGCCCGCCGCGCGCCCGGTGACAAGGACGTGCCGGTGATCGGCGACGAGTTCGCGGCGGGCCGCGCCCTGCGCGACCTCGGCGAGAAGCTGCTGGGCACGGCCGAGAAGGACGTCGCGGCCAGGGGCGCGGCACCGGAGCCCAGGACGTCGCCGATGTACGGCTGGGAGCTCTGAGGCTCCCCCGTCAGGGCGCCGGGCCGCCGCGCAGCACGTCGAGGACGACGGAGCCGTCGACGGTCTCCTTGGCGACCAGGAGGTCGGCGAGCCGGTCCAGGGCGGGCCGGTTCTCCCGGAGCATGGCCAGGGCCCGGTCCTCGGCGTGCCGGATGAGCCGGGCGACCTCCTCGTCGACGACGCGCTGGGTCTGCTCGGAGTAGGGCCGGCGCAGGAGGTCCTCCGGGCTCTCGCCGAGGAACTGCGGGCTCGTCGACGCGTAGCCGATGGGGCCCAGTGCCGGGGACAGCCCGAACTCCCGGACCATGCGGGTGGCGATCTGGGTGGCCCCGGCCAGGTCGTTGGCCGCGCCCGTGGATCCCTCGCCGAAGACGACCAGTTCCGCTGCCCGGCCGCCGAGCCGCACGGCGAGCAGGTCGATGAGGTAGCCCTCGGTGTACAGGTGGCGCTCGGCCTCGGGCAGCTGCTCGGTGACGCCGAGCGAGACCCCCGCGGGCAGGATGGTCACCTTGGCCACCGGGTCGGCGTGCTCGCACAGCGCCGCGACCAGCGCGTGCCCGGATTCGTGCACGGCGACCGAGCGCCGCTCCTCGGGGAGCAGCGCGTTGGAGGTCTCCCGGCGGCCGAGCAGCACCCGGTCGCGGGCGGTGTCCAGGTCGTCGGGCGTGAGGGTGGCGCGGTCGGCCCGTACGGCGTTGATCGCCGCCTCGTTGACGAGGTTGGCGAGGTCGGCGCCGGAGAAGCCGGGGGTGGCGCGGGCGACGGTGGACAGGTCGACGCCGGGGTCGAGGGACTTGCCGCGGGCGTGGACGACGAGGATCGCCGCGCGCTCGGCCTGGTTGGGCAGCGGCACGGTCACCTGGCGGTCGAAGCGTCCGGGGCGCAGCAGGGCGGGGTCGAGGGCGTCGGGCCGGTTGGTGGCGGCGAGCACGACGATGCCGGTGCCCTGGTCGAAGCCGTCCATCTCGGCGAGGAGCTGGTTGAGGGTCTGCTCCCGTTCGTCGTTGCCGCCGAGCCGGGTGCCGCCGCCCCGGCGGCCTCCGACGGCGTCGATCTCGTCGATGAAGATGATGGAGGGGGCGCGCTTGCGGGCCTCGTCGAAGAGGTCGCGTACGCGCGAGGCGCCGACGCCGACGAACATCTCGACGAAGGCCGAGCCGGTCACGGACAGGAACGGCACATCTGCCTCCCCGGCGACGGCGCGGGCCAGGAGGGTCTTGCCGGTGCCGGGCGGTCCGACCATGATCACGCCGCGGGGTCCCTTGGCGCCCGCCCGGGCGTAGCGGTCGGGGTTGCGCAGGAAGTCGACGACCTCGCCGATCTCCTGTTTGACGCCGTCGTACCCGGCGATGTCGCCGAAGCCGGTGGTGGGCCGCTCGGCTTCGATGATCTTCGCCCGGGAGCGGCCGATGGTGCTGATGCCGCCGGTGAGCGAGCTGGCCGCCCGGCGTGCGCTCCACAGGAAGAAGCCGCCGAGGAGCAGCAGGGGCAGGAAGGCGAGCAGGATCGACAGCCAGGGGCTGCCGCCGCTGCTCTGCGAGGCGGTGATCTGGACGCTGTGCGACTGCAGCTGTTGTTCGAGCTGGCCGGAGCCCAGGGCGGTGGGGATCTGGGTGGTGAACTGGGTGCCGTTCTTGAGGGTGCCGGTGACAGTTCCCTTCTCGTTGATGTCGACCATCTGCACCTGTCCGGCGTTCACCTTGCCGACGAAGTCGCTGTACGACTCCTGCTGGCGGGGCGCTCCGGAGAAGCCCCGGGCGAGCAGCAGTACGATCACGAACGTCGTCAGGACGAGCGCCAGCATCCACCGGCCCCAGGAGGACGAGGGCTGCGGGGCCGGCCGCTGGGGCGGTTGTCCCTCCGGTCCGGGCCGGACCGGGGGCGTCAGGTGCCGGTGCGGCAGGCGAACTCGTGTGATCACAGAACCGCTCTCTTTCACGGGCGTCCGTGGGCGACGCCACGGTGCCCAGCCACCAGGATCATGGATTCCGGCGGTGGTCGGCAGGGCCGAACGGGTCCTGCATGCGCCGTTCGGCGCAGCTGTCTCTCCTTCCAGAGTGCCCCCGTCCGCCCCGGGGACGTCGCGCGTCGCGCGAATGGGCGCAGCCCGGGTGCCGGGGGGCGTGGTGTCCCGTACGGTCGAGGCAAGTCCCGGCACGGCAGCGGCCACTTGACGGCCTGACGGCGAAGGAGCACCGGTGACCAGCACCACCGAGAGCGCGCACCACGTCAGTGTCCATCTGACGGGCTGCGGCCAGGAGGCCGCGGACGCCGTCGTGGGCGTCCTGCTGGCCGCCTTCCCCGGGGGCACCGACGTGGTCCCCGCCGGGTCCGCCATCCCGCGTTCGGGCTCGGGCAATCCGCTGGTGTGGTGCACGGTCGTCGACACCCGGGCGCGCCGGCCGCATGCGAAGGCCGTGCCGGTTCCGCTCCCGGAGACCATCGAGGCGGATCTGTTCGGTGCGGCGGACCCGGTGCACCAGGTCACGGAGGAGCTGGCGGCGGTCTTCGGGACCGAGGAGCGGGGCACGGTCCCGGGCGAGCACGAGCTGGAGGTCCGCCTGCGGCTGACGCCGCTGCCGGGCGCGTAGCCGCCGCGATCAGCCGGCGAACCGCAGGTCGCGGGCTCCGTTCCCGTCGGACGCGAACAGCAGCAACCGCTCACCCTCTTCGGCGAGTTCGGTGCGCTGCCGCGCTGTCAGCGGCGCGAAGGGCTCGATGTGCAGCGTGGTGGCGGTGCGGTCGCGCTCGATCCGCCAGGCGCCCCGGACGAAGCCGTCGGCCAGGACGGTGCCGGGGATGAGGGCGTTCTTGGTGCCGATCGCCTTGCGGTGCTCGTCGCTGATGATCCGGCGGCGGTCCGCGTGGGAGAGGATCGCGTTGTCGAACGGGGCCAGGAAGCGTACGGGCGCGGGGACGTCCGCCCCGGGGCGCGGGGCGTCGGGGAGGTCGAGGAGCTCGTTGCCCTCGGTGTCCCGCAGGGACACCAGGCGCGGCCGGAGCCGCTCGGTCACCTCGCGCAGCCTGGTCAGGCCGGACCATGCCTGGATGTCCTTGACGGTGGCGGGGCCGAACGCGGCGAGGTAGCGCAGGACGAGCGCGTCCGGTGCCGCCTCGGCGTCGAGAGGGGCGCCGAGCCAGTCCTCGGCCGTGGTGTAGGTGGTCTGTCCGCTCCGTCCCCACACGCCGCGCGGCGGCGCCTGGACCAGCGGCAGCAGGGCGCGCGCAACGTTGACCAGAGCGGAGGGGGTGTGGGCGGGCCACCGTTCGTGGAGCAGCCGGCCCAGCTCCGCGGAGCCCAGCGGCCCGTCGGCGAGGAGTTCACGCCCGGCCGCGGCGACCTCGGCCGCCTCCGGGCCGTGCAACTGCCCGCCGTACGCGCTCTTCAGGCCGCGCTCGAGGCAGGGCTGCACCCACGGCCGTATCGCCCGGCAGTCGCGGGCGCTGACCAGGTGGACGGTGCCGCGCATCAGGGCGATGCGCACCGCGCCGCGGTCGGTGAGCGAGCGTGCCAGGCCCTCGGGCCGGAAGTCCGCGAGCCGGGTCCACAGACCGTAGTAGGGCGGAACCGGGGCCTGCGCCTGGAGGCCCACCAGGTGCTCGACGGCCTCCAGCGCGGTCAGCCCGCTGCGCCGGAGCAGCAACTGCCGGTCGAGGAAGGCACGGTTGAGGGCCTTGCGGTCGAGGACGGTGGCGGAGGGCGATACGGGCATGATCGCGATCGTACGTCAACATGGCACCTCTCACGGCAGCCGCGTCACGTCAGCACCAACTGGCGCACTGTGCAGGTGCGTTGCATGGTCCGACGCGCCGTCAGATCCCAACCACCTTACAAATTCCACGAAAAACTCCCCGTTCCCCTTGACGTCCGCCTCACGCTGGAGGCATGTCGCACCACGCTCCGCTCACCCTCTTACCGGTCCGCACGGACCACCACCCCGCGCCGAAGATCCGGCTGGCCGGTGTCGATCTGGCCCGTGGCATCGCGGTCTTCGGCATGTACGCCGCCCATGTCGGCCCGGATCCGGACAACGGCGGGATCTCCGGCCTGCTGATGGAGCCCGCCCATGGCAGGGCGTCCGCACTGTTCGCCCTCCTGGCGGGGTTCTCGCTGATCCTCATGACGGGCCGCCCGAAACCCAGGACGGGCCGGGCGGGACGGCAGGCCGTGGGCAAGGTCCTCATCCGCTCCGCCGTGCTGCTCGCGCTGGGCACCGCGCTCACCATGGCGGGCACCCAGGTCGACGTGATCCTCGCCTACTACGGCCTGTACTTCGTCCTCGCCCTCCCCCTGCACCGGCTGCGGGCCCGGACCCTGGCAATGGTCGCGGCCGTCTCGGCGCTGGTGCTGCCGCAGGTGCTGTACGTGACGCAGTCCCTGATCGAGAGCGGCACCTGGGCCGAGCGGGCGGCGCTTCACGACCCGCTCGCCCGGATCAGCGGCACGGAAGGCTTCATCGACCTCCTCTTCACGGGCAGTTACCCGGTGCTGACCTGGATGCCCTTTGTGATCGCCGGCATGGCCGTCGCCCGTCTCGACCTCGCGTCGGCGGTCGTACGCATCCGGCTGGCCGCCACCGGCATCCTGCTCGCCGTGCTCGGGTACGGCGGATCGTGGCTGGCGCTGCGGCTGTTCGCGGCGGACTTCCCCGGCGCGGGGGACGGCGGGCCGTCCGCCGCGGTCTCGTGGTGGTCGGACACGGCCGGCTATCCGACGGGCGACACCCCGGCCTGGCTGCTGGCGGCCTCCCCGCACAGCGAGACCACGCCGTCGGTCGTCGGCAGCACCGGGGTGGCAGTCGCCGTCCTCGCGCTCTGCGTGATCGCCGTCGACGCGCTGCCGCGCTTCCGGCGCCTGGCGCATCCGCTGACGGCGGTCGGCCGGATGTCGTTGACCGCCTACGTGCTCAACATCGCCGGGATCTGGGCGCTGGACATCGAGAACGTGCCGGGGTCGTCGCCGTACGTGCTGCTCGCCTTCCTCGCGACCGTCACCGTGCTGGCGGTGGTCTGGCTGCGGTTCTTCTCCCGGGGGCCACTGGAGTACCTGGTGAATCACGCCACCCTGGCGGCCCGTCATCTGAGGTGACCGGACACATGGTGTTCACAGCTATGGCCATGGGTAGGCGGGCAGATGGCCCTGATGGGTACGGCGGGTGAAGCATCTGTGAGCTTCACCGGGGGAACCGCCGTGGGACGTACCGGAGAAGGAGCACTCATGACCATCACCGTCGCGCGCCGTGCGGGCGCCACCCTCGCGGGCGCCGCGCTCGCCGTCACCGCCGCGGGCGGCCTCGCCCAGGCCGCCCCGGCACAGGACGCCGCGGCGTCGTCGACCCCCACCTGTCACACCTCCGGTCTGCGGATCGGATTCGCCGAGCGGCTCGGCGGGGGGATGAACCACGCGGGCGGCACCCTGGAGTTCAGGAACACGACAGGCCGAACCTGTGCGATGCGCGGATACCCGGGGCTCGGCCTCGAGAACGCGCGGCACGAGAACCTGCCCACCAAGGCGGTGCGGGGCACCACTTGGTACGCGGACGACCCGGGCAACAAGCTCGTGTACCTCGAGCCCGGGCAGAGCGCGCAGGCCGTCGTCGCCTGGACCCACACGGGCTCCGAGGCGCACAACGCCGCCTATCTGGAGGTCACTCCGCCCGGTTCGACGACGCACCGCACCATCGCCCTGAACGACCTCGTCGACTTCGGCGAACTGCACATCACGGCCGTGGCGCACAAGGTGCCGCTGCGCGGTTGACGCGAAATCGCCCCAACGCAGGCAAATTTACCGGGTCGATATTGCCGCATGACCAATCCTTGACTAATGTCCGAGCAGAAGTGACGGACAGGAGTTCAAGTGAATGTGGGCTCGCGTTGGGGCACTTCACCGCAGCACTTGCGGCAGAGTCTGATGCCAGGACTCCACGCCGCTTCTTGAGGTAACTGAAAACCCGGGAGCCCGTCTTGACGAGCAAGCTCCCGGGAATCCTCGATCGACGGCACGATCCGGGCCGACCCGAGCTTGGCGGCAGCGGTCGGCGCGGTACGCCGTGCAACCCACACCGGAGGGTATCGTGAACCACCCGAATCGGCTACGCGAAGCGATCGCATCCGACAGCACGACGCCGCTCATCGGCGTCTTCGACATGTTCTCCGCCTCGGTCGCGGCCCAGCACTACGACGGCATGTTCGTCTCCGGCTTCGGATTCGCCGCGTCGCACTACGGCCTGCCGGACATCGGGTTCATCGCCTGGTCCGACATCGCGGCGTTCGTACAGCGGTTACGTCTGGCCTTCCCGAAGCAGCACCTGCTGGTCGACATCGACGACGGCTACGTGGACCCGGAGACGGCGTGCCACATGGTCCAACTCCTCGAGTCCATGGGCGCGTCCGGCGTGATCCTGGAGGACCAGAAGCGCCCCCGCCGCTGCGGGCACGTGGACGGCAAGCAGGTGCTCCCGCTCGAGGAGTACCTCGAGAAGCTGGAGATGGTGCTCGACTCCCGGCGCGACCTCGTGGTCGTGGCCCGTACGGACGCCACGGAGGAGGCCGAGATCCTGCGCCGCGCCAAGGCGCTCGCGGCGACGGACGCCGATGTCATCCTGGTCGACGGCGTGCGCAGCGTCGACTGGATCCGCAAGGTCCGCGATGTCATCGGCGACAAGCCGCTGTTGTTCAACCAGATCGCCGGCGGCAAGTCCCCCCGGCTCTCGCTGCCCGAGCTGAGCGAGCTCGGGGTGGACGTGGCGATATACAGCACTCCGTGCCTGTTCGCCGCGCAGACGGCGATGGACGGGGCGCTGGCGCAGCTCAAGCAGGACGACGGCAGGCTGCCGGAGTTCACCCCCTCGAGCGTGGGCGTCTCCGAGTGCCTGGGCCTGCTCGAGAAGAACATCAGCCGTCACCACGCCCCGGCGCAGCCGGCCCTGCGCTGACCGGACCCGCTGACCGGACCCGCTGTCAGGAGCGGCTGCTGCGGCTGCCGAAGCGACTCCTGACCAGGCGGTGCCTGACCTGGTGGAGCGTCGGCCACCGCTCCCGCAACTCGCGGGAGTGGCGGTCGAGTTCCTCCCAGAGACGTTCGGACCTCTTCTCCACGTCCAGCTCCGCCAGCACCCGGTCGACCTCCGCCAGCAGCGCTCCCTGCAGCTGCCACTGGCGGGGGTAGCGGCGCACGTCGCCGAGCAGAAGGTGCGCGGCCCGGTCCCGGCTCCGCCGGGCGATGGCGAGGTCCTCGGCGAGCCGGGCCTCGGCCGCCTCGGCGCTGGCGCTCACCTGAGTGGTGATCAGCACGGCGAAGCTCTCGACGGCACGGGCGAGATGGCCGAGGACGTCCCCGAGGGCGGTCGCCACATTCGGCGGGAACAGCGGCTCGTCCATCCGTTCCTTGGCGAGGTCGGTGAACGTCCGGCACATCACCCGCAGTACGACGGCGGAGATCTCCAGCGCGTCCAGGCCGGTGCGCAGCACGATCCGGGAGAGCAGGCCCTCCTTGACCCGCGGGTTGAGCCTGAGGCTGTCCTCGGCCTGCCGCAGCGAGGCGTCCACCTCGGCGATGTCGTGGTCCAGGCGCCGCGCCTCGTGCAGCCGGGCGGCCGCCTCCGCCACCGGGACGGGCCGGGCGACGGCCGCGCCGAGGTGCCGCAGCAGCTCGTGCATGCGGCCCGCCAGTTCCAGGATGGCCTCGCCGGCAGGCTCGACCCACACCGGGGGGACGAGCAGCACGTTGAACAGCAGCCCGACGACCGCGCCGATCAGGGTCTCGAGCACCCGGTCCCACGCGGTCTCGGCCACCCGGGTGACGCCGAGGACGAGCATGGCGCTGATCGCCACCTCGGGGACGAATTCACCCACCCGTACGAAGCGTCCGATGACCAGCGACGCGAAGATGATCAGGCCCAGGCTCCACCAGGTGAGTCCCACCAGGACGCTGAAGCCGATGGCGATCAGCACGCCGGCCACCACGGAGTTCACCCGGCGGATACCGGTGGTGAGGGTGGAGTAGAGGGTCACCTGGACCACGAGCAGCGCCGTGAGCGGCGCGGTCAGCGGCGCGGGCTCCCTGCTGAGCGTCAGTGCCACGACGTACGAGATCACCGCGGCGGCCGTGGAGCGCACCGTCTGCGCGACTGCGGGCTCCTTGCCCCGTCGCGCCAGCGCCGCCAGGGGCTCGATGAGGTCGGGCACGATATCCGCATTCCCGTTCGCGGCGGTGAAGCCCCGGGGACGCGGGAGCTGCCACCCGGCCGGCGGTCCGCCGTTCCGCTGCCCGGATCCCCTCAACGTCCCTACCCCTACGCGGGGATTGTGCCTGCGTGTGGCGGTGAGTATGGTCCCCTTCGGGTCTGCGAACAGACCGTGATGTCACGTGGTGTAGGTGGGGAATTGTCTGTGGTTACGGGTAAAATAATTCGCTTCGACGAATTTCGTGGTTATGGCTTCGTTGCGCCCGACACCGGCGGTGAGGATGTCTTCGTGCACGTCAACGACGTGGATGCCGACAAGCGCCTGATCGTTCCGGGCACGTTCGTGGAGTTCACCGTGGAGGAGGGCGACCGGGGTCTGAAGGCCTCCAACGTCCGGCTCGTCGACCGCGCCCCCGCGTCGCGTTCCGCGTTCCCGGCGCACTCCGGCGGGGAGGACGGCGACTGCGACGTCCTGACCACCAAGGAGTTCCTCGACGAGATCACCGAGGCTCTCCTCTCCTCCGCGCCGACGATGACGGCGGAGCAGATCGTGCTCGTGCGCCAGCGTCTGGTGCGGGTCGCGACCCACCACGGCTGGGTCGAGGCGTAGCGGACTCGGCAGCGGACTCATAAGCGGACTCATATGAGGTGGACGACCCGGACGACGGTGACGGTCAGGACGCTCCGGCTGATGTAGTAGCGGATCAGGACGTCGGCAACGGTGGCCTCGCGCCGGTCCTCCTCCGTGTCGATGGGGGCGGAGCCGTGTCCGTACGGGTCGTCCGCCATGCCCCGCACGCCGCTGTCGAAGCGGGCCCGCAGGGCGGTGTCCATGGCGGCGAGGACCCGGTCGGCGGGCGGTGCGTACTGCACGCGGTAGCCGCTCACGCCGACTCCGGACTGGCGGCCTCCCCGGAGACGGCCCCGATGTCCTCGCCCCGCTCGAGGCGGTCGAAGAGATCCTCGTCCTCCTGGTCCGCCGCGGTGGCCGCCAGGGCCCAGCGGATCAGGGCGGCACGGAGCCCGGCGGCGGACAGGCCCGCGATCTCCCGGTCGAAGGCCCGGGCCCGGTCCGCGTCGAGGGCTTCGAGAGCGGAGCGGATGCCGGCGGCGGTGGCGGGCAGCTCCACGAGTTCCCCGTCTATCACGGTCCTCAGCACGGCATCCATCGGTTCCTCCTCGGTCCTGCGGGCCACGGTACCGGCGCCGCGCTCCGACGGGCCGTTGGACGCCGGGCACCGGCGTGCGCGAGAGTGGCCCCACAGCTGTGATCAAGAAAGGGGCAGTCCCGTGGCACAGGAAGTCCGTGGAGTCGTCGCACCGGGCAGGAACGAGCCGGTCCGGGTGGAGACGATCGTGGTGCCGGACCCGGGGCCCGGCGAGGCGGTCGTGCGGGTGCAGGCATGCGGTGTGTGCCACACGGACCTGCACTACAAGCAGGGCGGCATCAGCGACGACTTCCCGTTCCTCCTGGGGCACGAGGCGTCCGGGGTGGTCGAGGCGGTCGGCGAGGGCGTGACCGAGGTGGCGCCCGGCGACTTCGTGATCCTCAACTGGCGTGCGGTGTGCGGCCAGTGCCGGGCGTGTCTGCGGGGCCGTCCGCAGTACTGCTTCAACACGCACAACGCCCGGCAGAAGATGACGCTGGCCGACGGGCGCGAGCTCTCCCCCGCGCTGGGCATCGGCGCCTTCGCGGAGAAGACGCTGGTCGCCGCCGGTCAGTGCACGAAGGTCGACCCCGCGGTCTCCCCCGCGGTGGCCGGGCTGCTGGGCTGCGGGGTGATGGCGGGCATCGGCGCGGCCATCAACACCGGGCAGGTGGGCCGTGGTGACTCGGTCGCCGTCATCGGCTGCGGCGGCGTGGGCGACGCGGCCGTCGCGGGCTCGCGGCTGGCCGGGGCGGGGCGGATCATCGCCGTCGACATCGACGACCGCAAGCTCGAGACGGCCCGCCGCATGGGCGCGACCCACACCGTCAACTCGCGGACCACGGACCCGGTCGAGGCCATCCGCGAGCTGACCGGGGGCTTCGGCGCCGATGTCGTCATCGAGGCGGTCGGCCGCCCGGAGACGTACAAGCAGGCCTTCTACGCCCGTGACCTGGCCGGCACGGTCGTCCTGGTGGGCGTGCCCACCCCGGAGATGACCCTGGAGCTACCGCTCCTGGACGTCTTCGGGCGCGGCGGTGCCCTGAAGTCCTCCTGGTACGGCGACTGCCTGCCCTCGCGGGACTTCCCGATGCTCGTCGACCTGCACCTGCAGGGACGGCTCGACCTGGCGGCGTTCGTCACCGAGACCATCGGGCTGGACGACGTGGAGAAGGCGTTCGAGCGGATGCACCAGGGCGATGTGCTGCGCTCGGTGGTGGTGTTCTGATGGCGGCCCGCATCGAACACCTCGTCACCTCCGGGACGTTCTCGCTGGACGGCGGGGTCTGGGAGGTCGACAACAACGTCTGGATCGTCGGTGACGACCACGAGGCCGTCGTGATCGACGCGGCACACGACGCAGAGGCGATCGCGGCGGCGGTCGGTGACCGCCGGCTGGTCGCCGTCGTGTGCACGCACGCCCACGACGACCACATCGGCGCCGCCCCCGCCCTCGCGGACCGTACGGGAGCCCCCGTCCTGCTGCACCCCGCCGACCTGCCGCTGTGGGAACGTACGCACCCGGAGCGCAAGCCCGACGGGGAGCTGGCCGACGGTCAGGTGCTGCGGGTGGCGGGCACGGAGCTGACGGTGCTGCACACGCCGGGGCATGCGCCGGGCGCGGTCTGTCTCCACGCACCCGCCCTTGACACGGTGTTCACCGGTGACACGCTCTTCCGGGGCGGTCCCGGTGCCACCGGCCGGTCGTTCTCCGACTTCCCGACGATCGTCGCGTCGATCCGGGACCGGCTGCTGACGCTGGATCCCACGACGACCGTCCGTACCGGTCACGGGGAGCCGACCACGATCGGCGCCGAGGCGTCCCACCTGGACGAGTGGATCGCCCGGGGGCACTGACAGTGGTGTGACGTAGTCTCGGTGGCGGGAAGAACGGAACCGGCAGGGAAGGAACGTCGCGTGGACACAACGGACTTGACGGAAATCTCCGATGCCGCCGAGCTGCGGGAGCTGCTCGGCCCGCCGGCCGAGCGTGTCGCGCTCAAGGCCCGGCCGCGCCTGGACGAGGTCGACCGGCAGTGGCTCGCGGGCTCGCCGTTCTGTCTGGTGGCGACCTCGGCCGCGGACGGTACGTGCGACGTCTCGCCGAAGGGCGACCCCGCCGGGTTCACCCTGGTCCTCGACGACACGACGATCGTCATCCCCGAACGGCCCGGCAACCGGCGGGCGGACGGCTTCCACAACATCCTGTCCAACCCGCACGTCGGCCTGATCTTCGTGATACCCGGCCGCGGGGACACGCTGCGCATCAACGGCCGGGCCCGGCTGGTGCGTGACGCGCCGTTCTTCGACCGGTTGACCGTGCGGGGCCACCGGCCGCAGCTCGCGATCGTCGTCGAGATCGAAGAGGTCTTCTACCACTGCTCGAAGGCGTTCCTGCGGTCGGAGCTGTGGAAGTCCGGCACGTGGAATCCGGAGGCGGCGCCGTCGCGTGCCCGTATCTCGAAGAAGCTGGAGCGGCCGGACGACTCCCTGGAGGAGCTCGAGTGCTACTACGGGCCGGCCTATGCGGAGCGGCTCTACGGCTGACCGCCGGTCACCCCGCTGAACCCGCCCTGCGCAGCGCGCCCTTGTCGACCTTGCCGGTCGCGTTGCGCGGCAGGGCGTCCACGACGGTGACGGTGCGCGGGCACTTGTAGCCCGCGAGGCGGTCGCGGCAGAAGGCGCGCAGGCCGGCCTCGTCGAGTTCCGCGCCGTCGGCCAGGGTCAGGACGGCCGTCACGGCCTCCCCCCAGGTCTCGTCGGGCACTCCGATCACCGCGGCCTCGGCCACCGCGGGGTGCTCGACGAGGACGCGTTCGACTTCGGCGGAGTACACGTTCTCGCCGCCGGTGATGATGACGTCCTTGAGCCGGTCCTCGATGAAGACGAAGCCTCCGTCGTCGACACGGGCCACATCGCCGGTGCGCAGCCAGCCGTCCTCGGTGACCGTCGCGGCCGTCGCCTCCGGCTTGCCGAGGTAGCCCTTCATGCACTGCCGGGTACGGACCCACAGCTCCCCGGCCTCGCCGGGCGGGACGTCCGTTCCGGTGTCCGTCCCGACGACCCGCAGTTCCACGCCCGGCAGGGGCCGGCCCGCGGAGGTGAGCCGGTCGGGCCGGGCGGTGTCGTGATGGGCGTCGGAGGTGAGGGCGGTGACCGCGCCGGCGAGTTCCGTCATGCCGTACAGCTGCGTGAAGCCGGTGCCGGGGAAGAGCTCGAGGGCTCTGCGCAGCAGGGGCAGGGGCATCGGGGAGGCGCCGTAGAGGCAGTGACGCAGCCGCCCGAACGCCTCGGTCACCTCCGCCCCGGCGCCGACGACGCCGGCCAGCATGGCGGGCACGAGCAGGAGGTGGGTACCGCCGTCGGCGACGGCCTCGCAGACGGCCCGGGGTGCGGGGTCGCGGAGCAGCCGGGTCGGGGCTCCGGCCAGCAGGCCGGTGAGGGCGAAGGCGATGCCTCCGACGTGGAAGAGCGGGAGGACGACGATGTTGCGGTCGCCCTCGCCGAACGCGAGGACCGTGTGGGCGGCCTCGGCGTGGCGGATGAGGCACTCGTGGGTGAGTTCGGCCCCTTTGGGGAAGCCGGTGGTGCCGGAGGTGTAGAGGACCAGGCAGGTGTCGTCCGGTGCGGCCCCGGGCAGGTCCTCGGCGGGGTCGCAGGCGGCGATCGCCTGCTCGTACGCGTCCGCTTCTCCCCCGACCACCACGACGCGCGGGGCGGCGGGGAGGCCGGCGAGCGCGGGCCGTACGGCTTCCAGCAGGCCGGCGCCGACGAACAGCAGGCGGGCGCCGGAGTCCTCGATGACGTGGGCGAGTTCGCCAGGCGCCAGGCGCCAGTTCAGCACGGCGTTGGCCGCGCCGAGGGCGCCGGCGGCGAAGGTGGCCTCGAGGCAGGCGGAGTGGTTGCGGTCGAGGAAGGCGATGCGGTCGCCGCGGCCGATGCCGGCCGTGCGCAGCCATCCGGCGAGCCGGCGGCTGCGCCGGTGCAGCTGATGCCACGTCCATCGCCGGTCCTCGAAGGCGAGGGCTTCGCGCTCCGGTGCCAGGGCGGCCCAGTGGGCCGTCAAGTCGCCGAGTGTCTGCGGGTGTTGCGCGGTGGGAGCGGCCACCGGGCCAGCCTAGCCCCGCGGGGCGGCGCCTTCCAGACGGCTCACGTGCCCGGCTTGTGGCCGTACACATAGACGCTGTCGCCGGTGCGGAGCATGTTCCAGTACGCCTTGGCGTCCCTGAGGCGCATGTTGACGCAGCCGTGGGAGCCGGGGGGCGACCAGACGCTGCCGCTGATGGCGTGGAAGGCCTGCCCGCGGTCGAAGAACTGGCTGTACGGCATGCGGACGTCGTACAGGTTCGACACGTGGTTCTTGTCGCGCCAGTAGATCTTCTTCAGGCCGGTGCGCGTCGTGAATCCCTTGCGGCCCGAGCGTATGTGCACGGGGCCGTAGGTGATCTTCTTGCCGTTCTGGATCCAGCTGACCTGGCGGGTCAGGTCGACGCAGGCGATCCGCCCCTTGTTGGTGGGGCACTTGCGGGCCGTGGTGTGCGACGCGGCCTGTGCGGTCCCGCCCGTCGTGACGGCGAGCGGCAGGGCGAGGCCCGCGGCGGCGACCAGGACGCCCAGCCGTCTGGTGAGCACACTTCGAGTACTTGTCATGAACCGTTGGACAACGCACATCATCGAACGGTTGCACGAGATTCGGACGGTTTATCGTCATCGTTGTGTAAAGGCGAGCGGGGTGCGGCTGACGGTGCGTCCGAGGGCCGCGGCGGCCCGGGCGAAGGCGGCGGCGTCGTGGACGGCGGCACCGCCGAGGTCGTTGTTGAAGTACGCGTACACCTCCGCCTCGTCGGGCCAGGCGTCGGCGACGCGCCGGGCCCAGGTCGCCAGCGCCTGCCGCCCGTAGCGCGGGAACGGCCGGGCGCGCCCGCAGTGGAAGCGCACATAGCCCCACGGGGCCGTGCGCCACAGGGGCGTCACCGGGCGGGAGTCGTGGTCGGCCCAGCACAGGGCGGCACCGTGCCGCTCGAGCACGGCCCGTACCTCGTCCGTCCACCACGATGTGTGCCGGGGCTCGACGGCCACCCGCGTTCCGGCGGGGAAGCAGGCGAGCGCGGCGTCCAGTGCCTCGGGGTGCGCGCGCAGGGTGGGCGGCAGCTGGAGCAGGACGGGCCCGAGCCGTCCGCCGAGGCCGGCCGCGTGCCGCATCAGCCGCTCGACCGGTTCCTCCGGGTCGTGCAGCCGTTTGATGTGGGTCAGGTAGCGGCTGGCCTTGACGGCCATCACGAACCCCTCGGGCGTGCGCTCGCGCCAGGAGGCGAAGGTCTCCGGGGAGGGCAGCCGGTAGAAGGCGTTGTTGTTCTCCACGGTCGCGAAGTGACGGGCGTACTCCTCCAGCCACAGCCGCTGGGGGACCCCGGCGGGGTAGAGATCACCCCGCCAGTCCGCGTACTGCCATCCCGAGGTTCCGATGAGGAGAGGCATGGGACGATCCCTCCCCCGACACCGGAGATCTTCACCATGAGTGACGAGATGTGCGTCTTCTGTGCGATCGCGGCGGGCGAGCGGGCCGCCCACCGGGTGTACGAGGACGACACGGCCGTGGCGTTCCTGGACGCGCGGCCGCTGTTCCCCGGCCATGTGCTGGTCGTGCCCCGGTGCCACGCCGAGACGCTGACCGACCTGCCCGCAGGGGACGTGGGCCCGTTCTTCACCGGGGTGCAGCTGGTGACCGGGGCGGTGGAGCGCGGCATGGGCGCGGCCGGGACGTTCGTCGCCGCCAACAACCGGATCAGTCAGTCGGTGCCGCATTTCCACGTCCATGTCGTGCCGCGCAACCGCAAGGACGGGCTGCGCGGCTTCTTCTGGCCGCGCACGCGCTACGCCTCGGACGAGGAGGCGGCACAGGTGGCGGCCCGGGTCCGGGCGGCGCTGGGCGGGGACGGGCTGTGAAGTTGGTCCGCCGCGCGGGAAGCCGAATACTGGAACCGGGGCCTGTCCCGTCGTCCGGAGCCGTACCGGGAGCCGGAGGTGGATCATGCGATTCGACAACCGGACGGATGCGGGCCGCCGCCTGGCGCAGCGGCTGCGGCATCTGCGCAGTGAGCATCCCGTCGTGCTGGGCCTGCCACGCGGGGGCATCCCCGTGGCCTTCGAGGTCGCCCGGGAGCTGAACGCCCCGCTGGACGTCATCCTCGTCCGCAAGCTGGGTGTCCCCTACCACCGCGAGCTGGGCTTCGGCGCCCTCGGCGAGGGCGGCATCCGCGTCGTGCGCGACGACATCATGCGGATGAGCCGCGTCGACGAGGACGATCTCGCCGAGGTCCAGCGCAGCGAGGAGGCCCAACTCGACCGGCAGGCCGAGCGGTTCCGCGGCGGCCGGCTGCGGATCCCGCTCGAGGGCCGGACCGCGGTGGTGGTGGACGACGGCATCGCGACGGGGTCGACCGCGGCGGCCGCCTGCCGGGTTGCCAGGGCCCAGGGCGCGTCGCGGGTGGTGCTGGCGGTGCCGGTGGGCCCGCCGGACGCGGTGGAGGAGCTGCGCGCGGAGGTGGACGAGCTGGTGTGCCTGTCGACGCCCGCGTTCTTCTCGGCGGTCGGCGAGTGGTACCGGGACTTCTCCCAGACCGAGGACGAGGAGGTCGTCGCGCTGCTGCGGCAGAGCACGGTCGGCCCGCCGGCCGCGACAGCCTCGCACATCCACACCGCCGCTCCCGTGCAGCTCGCGGTGGACCACCGCACCGTCACGCTGGACGGCGATCTGACCATGCCCGCCGGCGCCGTCGCGGTCGTGGCCTTCGCGCACGGCAGCGGCAGCAGCCGGCTGAGCTCGCGCAATCGCGCCGTGGCGCAAGCGCTCAACGAGGCGGGGCTGGGCACGCTGCTGTTCGACCTGCTCACCCCGGCCGAGGCCACGGACCGGTCGAACGTGTTCGCCGTCGAGCCGCTGGCCCACCGGCTGGCGGAGGTGACCGTCTGGCTGCGCCGCCAGTCCGTGCCCGTCTGCTACTTCGGCGCCAGCACCGGCGCCGCCGCGGCGCTGTGGGCGGCGGCGGACGCGAGTCCGGGCGACATCGCGGCCGTGGTCTCCCGGGGCGGGCGCCCCGACCTGGCCCTGGCGCGGCTGGGCGAGGTCACCGCGCCCACGCTGCTCGTCGTCGGGGGCAGCGACGAGACGGTGCTCGACCTCAACCGGCAGGCGGCGTCCCGGATGCGCTGCGAGCACCGGCTCGAGGTCGTGCCGGGTGCCACGCACCTGTTCGAGGAGCCCGGGGCGCTGGACACCGTCTCGGCGCTGGCCCGTGACTGGTTCACCCAGCACCTGACGCCGTCGGCGCCCGCCGCGGCCTCGTGACGATGGGCCCCTCCGACGACATCGGGTCCGACGACATCGGATCCGACGACATCGGGCAGCCCATGCTGGCGGTGCCCGGCGACCGCCGGTCGTTCGACGACGGCTGGATCTTCGAGCGGAAGCTGGACGGGGTGCGCGTCCTCGCCTCGTGCCGCGCGGGGCGGGTGCGGCTGCGGTCCCGGAGCGGCCAGTCGCTGAACGGCACCTACCCGGAGATCGCCGACGCGCTGGGCGCCCAGCTCTTCGCCGACTTCACGGTGGACGGCGAGATCGTCGCCCCGCACCGGGGCCGCACCGACTTCGCCCGGCTGCAGCGGCGGATGCAGATCACGAACCCCGCACGGGCGCGGGCGAGCGGGGTCGCCGTCGTCTACTACCTCTTCGACCTGCTGCGCCTGGACGGCACCGACGTCACGGGCCTGCCCCTGCGCTCCCGCAAGGTGCTGCTGCGCGACGCCTTCGACTTCCGGCCGCCCCTGCGCTTCACCCCGCACCGCAACCGCGACGGCGGGCACCTCCTGGAGGAGGCCTGCCGCCGGGGCTGGGAGGGGCTGATCGCCAAGCGGGCCGACGCCGCCTATGTGCACCGGCGCTCCCCGGACTGGCTCAAGCTCCGCTGCGGCGCCGGCCAGGAGTTCGTCATCGGCGGCTTCACCGAACCGTCCGGCGGCAGGACCGGGTTCGGGGCCCTGCTGCTGGGCTACTACGAGGGCGGGGAGCTGTGCTGCGCGGGGAAGGTGGGCACCGGGTTCGACGACGCGGCCCTGCGCCGGCTGCACCGCCGGCTGGAGGCCCTGGAACAGGACCGCTCGCCGTTCCACGGCGAGGTCCGGGAGCGGGGCGTGCACTGGGTGCGCCCCGAGCTGGTCGCGCAGGTCGGCTTCACCGAGTGGACGCGGGCCGGGCGGCTGCGCCAGCCCCGTTTCCTGGGCCTGCGCGACGACAAGGCCGCCGCCGACGTGGTCCGCGAGCGGCCGGGGAGGGCCTGACCGGCCGCGTCATACCGGGGTGCCACCCCCGGTTTGGCTCCCCGGTGTGACGCCCGGCGGCAGACCCCGTCCCTATCGTCCGGCCGTACGAATCCCCGGCCGGAAGGACGCCCCCCATGACTCCGTCGGTCCTCCTCGCCTCTCTCGCACGCCGCGTGGACGACGCGACCCCGCCCGGCCGCGACCGTGCCGTCGACGCGCTGCGGGCCTTCGCGATCCTCGGTGTCGTCCTCGGCCACTGGCTGGTGACCGCTCTCGTCGGCACCGGTGACGGGGCGCTGAGCAGCACGAGCCCGCTGGCGCGCATGCCGTGGCTGGCGCCGGTGTCGTGGCTGTTCCAGACCCTCGCGGTCTTCTTCTTCGTCGGCGGGCTCTGCGCCGCCCGCAGCCACGCCGCCGCCTTGGCTCGCGGCACGGGCCACCGGGCCTGGCTCGGGGCACGCCTGGCCCGGCTGGGCCGGCCCGTCGCCGCCGTGCTCGCCGTGTGGGCCGTGGCGTGCGGCGCGATGACCGCGGCCGGTACGGACCCGGACACGGTGCACACCCTGGTGGCGCTGGCGGTCGACCCTCTGTGGTTCCTGCTGGTGTTCGCGGCGCTGACCGCCGCCACTCCCCTGGCCGTCCGGACGCACCCGCTCGTGCCCTTCGCCGTCGTCCTGTGCGTGGACCTGGTCCGCTTCGGCCTGGACGGCCCGTCCTGGACGGGCTGGATCAACGTGGCCGCGGGCTGGTTCGTCCCGTACACGCTCGGCGCGGCCTGTGCCCGGGGGAGGTTCGCCGGGCGGCGCGCGGGGCTCGCGCTGCTGGTCGGCGGAGGGGCGGCGACGGCCGTCCTCATCGCCGGGTTCGGCTACCCGGCGAGCATGGTCGGGGTGCCCGGCGCCGCCGTCTCCAACCTCAACCCGCCCACCCTGGCGGCCGTCGCCTTCGGCCTCGCCCAGTGCGGGCTGGCCCTGCTGCTGCGCGAACCGCTGCGCCGCGCGATGCGGCGGCCGGCGGCGTGGGCGGCCGTGGCCCTGGTGAACATGTCCGCCATGACGGTCTTCCTCTGGCACCAGACCGCGATGATGGCCGTCACCGCGGCAGGGCTCGCGACCGGTCCCCTGCCCGGCCTGCACACCGCGCCCACGACCCCTGGCTGGATCGCGGTCCGGCTGTGCTGGCTGCCGGTCTTCGCCCTCGCGCTCGCCGGGCTGTGGGCGGTCTTCCGCCGCTGGGAGCGGCCGCCGCGGCGTGCGGGTCAGCCGCAGTCGGGGGTGATCGAGCCCACCGGGGCGCCCGTCAGCTCCGCGGCGCCGTAGCCGCTGATCTCCTGCTCGTCACCGGCGAAGTGCGGCTTGTCGTTGAGCCGCACGATGCAGCCGAAGGAGTCGGGTATCGGGTTGTGCGCCGACCGCGGCACGACCGGCGGCTCGAGCGCGTCGACCTCGGGGAACGTGAAGGCCGTCCTGGTCACCTTCACATCGAGCCGGTAGAGCACCTTCCCCGACTGGTGCGGCCCGCTGAACAGGCAGAACTCGCCCTTGCGGCAGGCCGCGGACGACTCGGCCCGCGCAGTGGGCACGGCGAGGGCCGCGAGGCCCGCGGCGGTGAGGGCGACGAGTCCGGTACGGATGGCGTGGTGCACGCTTCCTCCTTGGTCGGGAACGCACGGGCGTCGAACAGCCCGGCACTCCCTACCCAAGATCGACGCGCGTCAGGCGTCCTGCGGGTACCAACGCAGCTCCACGGTGTTGCCGTCGGGGTCGGTCACGTACAGCGAGACCGCCGTGCCACGGGCGCCGAACCGCTCGCCGGGCCCGTCGACGACCGTGAACTCCCCCGAGTCGACGACCTGCTGCCAGTCGAGGGGCTCGACGACCAGGCAGATGTGATCGACGTTCGATCCGGACGCGGCCCCCTCGGGGCCGCGCACCAGGTCGATGATGGTCGACGGGCTCACCCGCACCGACGGGAAGGGCACCCTGCCCTCGCGCCACTCGTCGACACGGACCGGCTCGAGGCCGAGCTTGCCGCAGTAGAAGGCCAGGGACCGCTCGACATCGGCGGTGTTGAGGACGAGGTGGTCGAAACCGATCACGCGCACCATGACTGCTCCCAGATCTCATGTCTCGTGTTCTCGTGGACGAAAATTAGCTTAGCGGCAAGCTACTTAGCGTCAAGTCTCTTTTCGCTGAAACATTCCTGTGCGAGACTGGCCCCATGGACCGCGAGACCCCCGCCCGCCCGGACCACGTCGACGCCACCATCGAGCAATGGGCCCGGGTCCGCCCCGACCTGGAGACCGGGGCGATGGCCGCGTTCGGCCGCATCTACCGGATCACCCGGCTGATGGGCGACCGGATCGAGAAGGAGTACGCGCGCTTCGGCATCGGCCGCGGCGAGTTCGACGTCCTCGCCACGCTGCGGCGCGCGGACGAGCCGTACACGCTCTCCCCGCGCGAGCTCACGGCCACCCTGATGCTCACCACCGGCGGCATGACCGGCCGGCTGGACAAGCTGGAGCGCGCCGGATACGTGACGCGCTCGCCCGACCCGCAGGACCGGCGCGGTGTACGGGTCATTCTCACGCCCGCCGGGCTGGAGCTCATCGAGAAGGCGGTCGGTGCCGGACTCGCCGTGCAGCGGCAGGCGCTGAGCACCCTCGCCCCGGACGAAGCCGCCGTCCTCAACGACCTGCTCCGGCGGCTGATGGCCGCCTCGGCGGGCTGACGGGCGGCCATGGGCCGTTCGGCCCATGGCGCCGGCGAGGGCCCGGGGTCATGATCGCTGAAGGCCGGAGGAGCATGGACAGGGAGCGGGAGCGGGTTGTGGAACAGGCGAGGGCATTCTCCCCGGAGCGGCCGGTCCGGGTCTTCCTGGTGGACGACCACGAGGTCGTCCGGCGGGGGCTGTACGACCTGCTGGAGACCGAGGACGACATCACCGTCGTCGGCGAGGCCGGCACCATCGCCCATGCCCTCGCCCGCGGGCCCGCCCTCCGCCCCGACGTCGCGGTGCTGGACGTACGGCTGCCCGACGGCGACGGCGTCACGGTCTGCCGGGAGCTGCGCTCCCGCATGCCGGAGCTGGCCTGTCTGATGCTCACGTCCTTCGACGACGACGATGCGCTGCTCGACGCGATCATGGCGGGGGCCGCCGGGTACGTCCTCAAGCAGATCAAGGGCGCCGACCTGGTCACCGCGATCCGCACCGTGGCCTCGGGCCGGTCCATGCTCGACCCGGCCACCACCGCCCGCCTGATGAGCAGCCTGCGCGCCGAGGAGGAGGCCGAGCCGGAGGACGCACGGCTGTCCGCCCTCTCCCCGCGGGAGCGCGAGATCCTCGAGCTCATCGGCGACGGGCTCACCAACCGTCAGATCGGCCTGCGGCTGTACCTGTCGGAGAAGACGGTCAAGAACCACATCTCCCGGCTGCTCGCCAAGCTCGGCGTCGAGCGGCGCATCCAGGCCGCGGTGCTCGCGACCGAGGCGCGTAGGCCGTAGGCCTGTCCGGCGCCCGTGAGTGCTGCCGGTTCGGCACCGCCGGGCTCCACCATCGTGGCTGACCGCCGCCGCGGCGGGAAAGAACTCAGGGGCTCCGCCCCCGGGCCCCGGGGTTTGGGGTTCGCGGCCCGGCGTTCGGGGCCCGGGCTTCAGGGCCCGAGGCCCGGCGTATGAGGGCCGGAGGCTAGGGCCCGAGGTCCGGGAGCCGGGCCCCGGGAGCCGAAGGCCAGGGCCGGGGCCATGCCCCGGAGCCCCCGGAAAAGACCCGCCGTAGCGGCGTTGCGCCGCGGCGGCGAGGGGCCGGCGGAATGCGCGAGCACCGCACCCCGGGCCGCAGGCCTCAGGCCGGCAGGGGGATCCGCCAGGTGAGGACCGTGCCGCCGCCGTCCGGGCCCGGTGCGAGGTCCAGTCGCCCGCCGTGCCGCTCCGCACGCTCCGCGAGGTTGCGCAGGCCGCTGCGGCGGCCGCCGGGGGGCGTGCCCACGCCGTTGTCGGCGACGGTCAGCACGAGGTTCCGGCCGTCGTTGACCACGGCGACATCCGCGGAGGCGGCCCGGGCGTGCCGGGCGACGTTGGCGAGGGCCTCGCTCAGGACCGCGACCACGTCGTCGACGGCCGTGCGCGGCACATGGGTGTCGAGCAGGCCCTCCATCCGCAGGCTCGGCGCGAAGCCGAGGGCCGCGGCGGCCTCGCCCACCGTCCGTACCGCCCGGGTGCGCAGCCCGTGCCGGTCCGCGGTCTCCCGGGAGCGCAGCCCGAAGATCGTCGACCGGATGATCTTCACCGTCTCGTCCAGGTCGTCCACGGCGCGCTGAACGCGCTCCGCGGCCGCCGGGTGGTCGATGAACCGGCTGGTGCTCTGCAGCGTCATGCCCGTCGCGAACAGCCGCTGGATCGCCAGATCGTGCAGGTCGCGGGCGATCCGGTCGCGGTCCTCGAGCAGCGCCAGCTGCTCGGCGTCTGCGCGCCGTTCGGCGAGTTCCATGGCCAGCGCGGCCTGGCCGGCGAAGGCGCGCAGCGGTTCGGTCTCCTCGTCCGAGAACTCCGGCCCTCCGTCGTCGCGTACGAGCAGCAGCACCCCGCGCACCCCGCCGCCGTCCGACTCGACGGGCACCGCCACCGCGGGGCCGGACGCGGCCAGCGCCGCGAGGGGCTCGTCGGCGGGCAGGACGCGGCCGAGCACGCCGTCGGCCCCCGCCCCGACCGCCGCCTCGACGGTCAGCGCGTCGCTGCCGGACAGCGGCAGCGAGAACGCGGCGAGCGCGGCGCCCGTGTTCTCCTTCGCCAGCTCGGCGACGAGCGTCATCACGTCCTGCGGGGCACTGCCGGACATCAGACGGGTCGTCACCTGTGTGCCCGCGCGCTGCCAGCGCTCGCGGCGTGTGGACTCCTCGTACAGCCGGGCGTTGTCGATGGCAACGCCGGCGGCCACGGCGAGGGTGGAGAGCACCTCTTCGTCCTCGTCGTCGAAGTCCGCCGCGTCGCGCTTCTCGGTGAGGTACAGGTTGCCGAAGACCTGCTCGCGCACCCGGATCGGCACCCCCACGAAGCTGTGCATCGGCGGGTGGCCGGGCGGGAAGCCGTACGAGGAGGGATGGCCGGGGATGGTGGGCAGGCGCAGCGGCTGCGGGTGGTGGATGAGCTCGCCGAGGATGCCGTGGCCGGAGGGGAACGGCCCGATGGCGCCGGTCTGTTCGTCCGTCAGACCCACCGTCAGGAACTGTGACAGCGTCCGTCCGTCGGGCCCTATCACGCCGAGCGCGCCGTAGCGGGCGTCGACGAGCAGCACGGCGGCCTCGACGATGCGCCGCAGGACGTGTTCGAGGTCGAGCCCGCGGCCGACGGAGAGCACGGCCTCGAGCAGGTGGTGGACGCGGTCCCGGGTGCCGCGTGCCGCGTCCAGCCGGGCCTGGAGTTCCTCCAGCAGCTCGTCCATCCGCAGCCGGTGCAGGCGCGCCGGTGCGCTCCCGGTGTTCTCCACGTGTGTCCTCCCCATGATCCGGAGAACACGGTAGTCGGCCTCAGCCCGTGACCAGCACGGCGGCTCCGGTGACCCGGTCCGCGGCGAGGTCGGCGAGCGCCTCGTCGGCCCGGCTCATGGGGTAGCGCTGCACGTGTACGACAGGAGGCCTGCGGGCGGCCTCGGCGAGGTAAGCACGGCCGTCGGCGCGGGTGTTGGCGGTGACGCTGCGCAGCGTGCGTTCCTGGAAGAGGTGTTGCTGGTAGCGGAGGACCGGGATGTCCGTGAGGTGGATGCCGGCCACGGCGAGGGTGCCGCCGCGGTCGAGGGCGGCGAGGGCGACCGGGACGAGGTCGCCGGCCGGTGCGAAGAGGATGGCGGCGTCGAGGGGTTCGGGGGGCGGGTCGTGGGAGCCGCCGGCGGAGGCCGCCCCGAGGTCGAGGGCCAGGCGCCGGGCCCGTTCGGCGCGGGTGAGGACGTGGACGGTCGCGCCCCGGGCGATCGCCAGCTGTGCGGTGAGGTGGGCGGAGGCACCGAAGCCGTAGATGCCGAGCCGGCCGCCGGGCGGGAGCGCGGCGCGTTCGAGTGCCCGGTAGCCGATGATCCCGGCGCACAGCAGCGGTGCCAGTTCCTCGTCCGGCGGGCCTTCCGGCAGCCGGTAGGCGTAGCGGGAGTCGGCCGTGGTGCGCAGGGCGTAGCCCCCGTGCCGGTCCCATCCGGTGTACGTCGAGTGCGGGCAGAGGTTCTCCCGGCCGGTCCGGCAGTACGGGCAGGTGCCGCAGGTGCCCGCGAGCCAGGCGAGGCCGACGCGGTCGCCCGGGGCGAAGCCCTCGGCGTCCGGTCCCGCGGCCCGTACCCGGCCGACGATCTCGTGGCCGGGGGTGCAGTGCGGCAGGTGCGACGGCAGGTCTCCCTCGGCGAGGTGCAGGTCGGTGCGGCACACGCCGCACGCGGCCACCTCGACGAGGATCTCGGTCGTCTCCGGGGGGCCGAGCGGGCGTTCCACGCGCCGCAGCGGGTGCCGCGCGGCTGGCGCGGGGTGGTCGACCTCCCAGGCACGGGTCGTCACAGCGCCTTCCATGTCACGCCTCGGGGACGAGTTCCCGTTCGATGCGGTGCCGTACCCGGACGGCGAGGGCGGTGAGCAGGCCGGACAGGGCCGCTCGGGGTGCGACGGGCGACAGGATCCGCCGGGCCTCGGGCGGCAGGGCCGCGAGGTCGGCCGCGCACCGCCGCCGGGCCTCGCCGAGCCCGGGGCGCTCCGCGGTGCGCCGCCCGTTCCGCATGACCGTTTCCAGCAGTGGAACGCTTCCCGGGGGCGGCGGTTCGTCCTCGAGGCCGATGACGTCCACGCAGCCCGGCCCGCGGAAGACCTGTTTGCGCCCGGGCGCGGAGACCTTCGCCGCCGACAGCTTCATCACGGGGCGGCCGTCGTACTCGACGATCTTGTAGGCGGAGTCGAGAAAGGGGGCGTCGGCCGAGACGCCGACGCGGGTGCCGACCGCGTACACGTCGATGGGTGCCCCGGAGCGGACGAGGCGGTCCACGGAGAACTCGTCCAGGCCGCCGCTCGCCACGATCCGCACCCCGGGCAGGCCGGCGTCGTCGAGGAGGGCGCGGGCCCGTACCGCCAGTTTCTCGAGGTTGCCGCTGTCCAGCCGGACGGCGCTCCCGGGGACGGGCCCGAGGTCGCGCAGTACGCGAGCCGCCGTGGCCACGCCCGTCTCGGTGTCGTACGTGTCCACCAGGAAGGTCACCGGGCCGGGGTTGGCGCGGGCGAAGGCGCGGAACGCCGTTTCCTCGTTCCCGAACGCCTCGATGTAGGAGTGGGCCATCGTGCCGACCGTGGGCAGGCCGGCGGCGTGCGCGGCGGCGACGTTGCTGGTCCCGGCGAAACCGGCCAGCGCCCCGAGCCGGGCGGCCTGGTGGCCGGCGTCCGGGCCGTGCGTGCGGCGCAGGGAGAAGTCCACGACCGGGCGGCCGTCGGCGGCGAGGACGCAGCGCGCGCATTTGGAGGCGACGACGGTCTGGTGGCTGATCCGGTTGAGCACGTAGGTCTCGGCGAACTGGGCCTCCGGCAGCGGGGCGGTGATCTCCAGCAGGGGTTCCCCGGCCAGTGCGACGCGTCCCTCGGGCATGGCCCGCACCTCGCCGGTGAACTCGAGGCCGAGCAGGGGCTCCAGGTCCTCGGCCGGCCGCCCCAGGGCGGCGGCGAAGGTGTCCACGTCCTCGGCGTCGACGCGGAGGGCCGACAGATGGTCGAGGACCGATTCGAGCCCTGCGGCGACGAGGAAGCCCCGGTCGGGCGGCAGGTCCCGGACGAACAGGCTGAATGTCGCCGGGCGCGTCATTCTTTCGCGCAGGTAGGAGAGGGCCATCGTGACCTCGTAGAGGTCGGTGGTCGTCGCTTCGGACATCGTCGGCACCTCCCCGGTCGCCCGGAGCGCGGCTTGCGGCTCCTTCCAGGATCGGCCTTTCCCGTGCTCCGGGCACGATGACGGCCCGGGCCTGGCGGGAAGCGGCGTTACGTGGTGTGCTGGAAGTGACGGGAAGGACTCTGAGGAGAGACGCGGAGAAGCGGTTGACGACCGTGCACCGCGCAATCAGGATCCGCGAGAAGCGGATGGGCCTTCCCGTCCACTCTCGCCGGACGCCCGCGTCAGATGCTCGCGTCAGATGCCCGCCGAGGCCATCTCGATCGCGGAGCGGTAGTTCAGGGCCGTCGCCTTCACGCAGGCGCCGTACGTTCTGTGCTTGGCCACCACCAGGAAGTAGTCACGGATGTTCTTCCAGTAACCGACCAGATAGCCGATCCCGGGCCTGAACCCCGGCGGCTTGGGCACCAGGGCGAAGGCCTCGGAGCACTTGAGGATCTCGCCGGTCGCCGTCGAGAGGACGGCCGCCACGTCGCTGTTCATGTTCCACTGGGCGGCCAGCGAGTCGTCCCAGATGGAGCCCGCCACCTGCCGCAGGTGGTCCTGTTCCTCCGGCGTCGGGTCGTCGGTCACGACGGCCGCCGTGAGGCTCCGTGCGGGCGTGGCGGCGGTCGCCGTCACCGTCCCGGCGCCCAGCACCGCGGCGGTGACGGCCAGCGCTACCGCGAGGCGTAACGGTCTCTGTCTCTTCACCACGGCCCTCCGATTTCGTGTTCGAGGCGCCGAGCGTCCCGCGTGCCACTCGGTCCGTCAATGCCCCCGCAACCGCTTCGGAAGGAGCCGGACATGAACACGGAGACGTGCCCGAAGACGGGTCACGCCCCGCGCACCGTCGGCGACGTGATGACGCGGACGGTCGTGGCGGTCAGCCGCACCGCCTCCTACAGGGAGATCGCCAGGACGCTCGCGGAGTGGAAGGTCGGCGCGGTGCCGGTGCTGGCGGGCGAGGGCCGCGTCGTCGGCGTCGTCTCCGGGACGGACCTGCTGCCGAAGGAGGCCGGCGACGAGCCGAAGGCGGACACGGCATGCGCCCAGGAGCTGATGAGCACGCCCGCGGTCACCGTGCACGCCCGCGCGACCCTGGCGGAGGCCGCCCGGGCCATGGCCCGCAAGAACGTCACGCACCTGCCTGTCGTGGACGAGGAGGGGATGCTGACCGGCATCGTCAGCCGTGGCGACCTGCTCAAGGTCTACCTCCGCGACGACGCGGACATCGCCCGTGAGGTGCGCGACGAGCTCGTGGCACGCCTGTTCCCCGGCGAACCGCCCCCCGTGGACGTGCGCGTGGCGGAGGGCGTCGTCACGCTCTCGGGCTCACCGGCCGACACGGCAGCACTCCCGCTGCTGGCCCGGCTCGTCCGCACCGTCGAGGGCGTCGTGAACGTCGAGGTCGAGCTCACCGGGAGCTAACGCGCGACGTACGTCAGGCAGTCGGCCGCGTCCTGCATGGCGCCCACCGTGATGCCGGGGGCCTGGCACTCGAGGCCGACGTTGTGCATGCACCCGGAGACCTTGCAGGCACCGACCCGGCCGGTCGCGGAGGCGTCGCCGCCCTTGGAGGGGAAGGTGAAGTACGTGTCGCAGCGGGCGTGCACCGCGTCACCGACCGTGATGGCCAGCGCATGGCAGGCACTGTCCTGGTTGTACGCGCATTCCTCGACCTGGCACACGGCCACCTGGGGCATTTCCACGGGTCCTCCTCGCTGTGCGGTCCGGCTCGCGCGGGCGCCGCATGCCTTCCTCCCGTGCCGCGCGGTGACACCGGTGGCCGCACCCGTTCACCCGGACAGCAGCAGCCGATGGCGTAACCATGGAGAGAGCACCTGGCCGCCGGCCGAGGGAGGCACACCATGACCGCACGGGGTCAGCCGTCCGCAGCGGGACCCGGCCCGCCCCTGCGCCGCGCGTACGGGCGCACGCAGGCCTGGTTCGACGCCCTGCTGATGCTCGTCCTGCTCGCCGGGCTCGCCACGGTCCCGTTCACCGTCGGCACCGCCGCGTACGCCGGCCAGGCGCGCATCGCCCACGCGCAGTCCGCCGGCCGGCACCAGGTCACGGCGTACGTCGCGGGGGACGGCCGCGGCGTCCCCGAGGACGCCTTCCCCTCCGGGGACAGCCTGCAGAACGCGCCGGTGCGCTGGACCGATACCGACGGCAGGACCCGTACGGGCACCGCGAGGGTGCCGGCGAACGCGCGCGAGGGGGCGCCCGTACGGATCTGGGTGAACGGCAAGGGCGCCGTCACCGGCCGGCCACTGAGCATGGAGTCGGCCGGGGCGACCGGCTGGCTCATGGGCGGCATCTCGGCCGCCGCGCTGGCCGGGGCCGCGTACGGGACGCACAAGGCCGTCGCCTTCGCGCTGGACCGCAGACGGTACGCGCGCTGGGAGGCGGAGTGGGACCGCCTGGAGCCCGAGTGGTCGGGACGCTCGCGCCGGTGAGTCTCAGGCCTGCGGCTTCCAGCCGTTGACGGAGACCCGCTGGGCGTAGCGCGCGTGGGGGTAGTAGTCCCACACCGCGTGGTGCTGGGTGCAGCGGTTGTCCCAGAGCACGAGCGTGTTCGGCGTCCAGCGGACCCGGCAGTGGAGCATGGGCTCGGCCTCGATGTGGGCGAACAGCATGTCGAGCACCGTCCTGCTCTCGCGCTCCGACAGCTGCGGGATGTGCGAGGTAAAGCCGCGGTTGACGAACAGCATCTTGCGGTCGGTCTCGGGGTGCCGCACCACCACCGGGTGCTCGTTCCTGGGGACGACGTACTCGGGCGGCGGAGTGTAGCCCTTCCACGGGATCAGCCCGTCGTGGACCGCGGTCAGGCTCTCGAGGAGCGTCTTCATCGCGGGCGACAACACGTCGTACGCCAGGTGCATGTTGGCGAACAGGGTGTCGCCGCCGCAGCCGGGCTCCGGTACGCGGGTCACGTAGAGCAGCTGGGCGAGGGCGACTTCGGCGTCGGCGGTGCCGTCGGTGTGCCAGTCCTCGCCGGCCACCCAGCGGGAGTTCCTGTCGGCGCTCACCTCGAGGATGGCCGGGTCGCCCTTCTCGGGGTCGGCCAGCGGCATCATGCGGTGCTCGCCGAAGCAGGCGGCGAAGCGCTTGTGGTCCTCGGCCGAGAGCACCTGGTCGCGGAAGACCAGCACGTGGTGCTCCAGCAACGCCCGCCTGATCTCGGCCAGTCGGTCCTCGGGGAGTTCGGCCGACAGGTCCGCGCCGGACACCTCGGCGCCGATGACCGGCGTCAGCGGTTCGACGCCGATGGTGGTGTAGGGCTCCCGCGGTCGTGTGGTGATGCGCTCGAGGGCGTCCAGTACGAACTGTTCCATTGATCCTCCTGTGGTGGCGGGTCGGGGCGTCAGGCGGCGCGGCTGTCCGGCGCTTCCCCGGTGAGCAGTGCGACGACGGCCTCCCGGTGGGGGCCGATGAAGAAGTGGTCGCCGGTGAAGACGTGCGTGCGCAGCGGCCCGGTGGTCTCGCGCTCCCAGCCGAGGGCGCGGTCCGGTTCGACGTAGGGGTCCCGGTCGCCGAGCAGCAGGCGGACGGGTACGTTCAGGGGCTTCTCGGCGCGGTAGGCGTAGCGCTCGTCCAGGGCGAAGTCGGCGCGCAGTCCGGGCAGCAGGAGTTCCATGAGCTCCCGGTTGGCCAGGACTTCGGGGGGTGTGCCGTTGTAGCCGCGCAGGGCGTCGAGCAGTTCCGCTTCGGGCAGGTCGTGCAGGCGGGGTCCGGCCGCGCGGGTCTGCGGCCCCTCGGCGCCGGACACCCACAGCGTCTGTGGGCCCGGCAGGCCCCGGCGGCGCAGTTCGCGGGTGACCTCGAAGGCCACGAGCGCGCCGAGGCTGTGGCCGAAGAAGGCGAAGGGCTTGTCGGCGAGGGCGGCGACGGCCCGGGCGAGCCGGGCGACGAGTTCGTCCATGTCGCCCAGCGGCGGCTCGTGCAGGCGGGGTGCGCGGCCGGGCAACAGGGCGATCCGCAGCTCCAGTTGCGGGGCCAGCGCGTCCTGCCAGGGCAGGAAGGCGGAGGCTCCGCCGCCGGCGAAGGGGAAGAGGAACAGTCGTACGGGGGCCTCGGTGCCGGGGCCCGGGGTGAACCAGGTGCTGGGGTTGTTCACAGGAGTCTTTCTGCGTTGATGACCTCGGCCACCGCGTGCGCATGCGGCGGCCGGACGATGTCGTAGTGCGTGGCGTCGAGACAGCGCCCGTCCGCCAGGGACGGCAAGTGGGCTTGCCACAGCCGTAGTTGTTCGTCGGGCGAGCCGTGGTCCGGCAGGCCGGCCGTCGGCCGGGTCGCGAGCCACAGCCGGGTGGCGGTACGGGTGGGCCGCGGCAGCTCGTAGTGCGCCATGGCGGCCAGGTTGGCGCGGCAGCAGCGCGCCAGCCGCTCGGTGTAGGCCTGCGCCTCCGGGCCCGCCGCCCCGTCCGCACCGCCCTGGCGGAGCTCGTGGGCGAACAGTTCCGCGAGCTGGGCCTCGTCGTATGCCCGGAAGCCTGCACCGGCGCCGGGCGGCGGCGGGTCCAGCAGATGGAGCGCGTCCGCAGGCCGTCCGGCCGCCTCCGCCTCGGCGGCCATCGCCAGCGCCACCCAGGCCCCGAACGACCAGCCTGCGAGCTGCCATCGCCAAGTGCCGTGGGGGAAGCGGCGCTGGAGCGCGGCGTGGTAGCGCCGGGCCCGTTCCCCGAGCGTCCAGGGCGGCAGGTCCGGCTGCCGGAGCGCGGGGTCGGCGATCAGGCAGACGGTGAGCCGCGGGTCGAGCCGCGCGACCAGGGCCCGGTAGGCCTGGATGTCGCCGCCGACCGGGTGGACGAGGCACAGCAGGTCCCGTCCCGTGCCCTCCTGCCAGACCTCGAGTGCCACCGGGTCGCTGTCGGGCAGGTCCGGTGCCGTCTCGCCGATCCGTTCCAGCACCTCGGCCAGGCTGACGCGGTGGCTCAGCCGGGCCAGGTCGAGCTCCACGCCGAAGAGCCGCTTCACCTCGCCGATCATGTCGAGCAGGGTCAGCGAGTCGGCGCCCAGGTCGTAGAGCGAGGCGGCCGGGTCCAGGTGCTCGGCCCCCAGCCAGTGGCACAGCCAATCGGTGAGCTCCGCGACGGCCCCGTCGGTTTCTTCGACGGGAGCCGCCTGTTCGTTCACGGGCGGCGCGTAGAAGTCGCGGGACCGTTCGAGGTCCGTGGTGGAGACGAGCAGGTGCGGCAGTTGCAGCCGCAGGGCGCGGTCGACCAGCCGTTGTCCTTCCTCCGTCGTCAGGCCGACCGCCAGGTGGGCCTGGTGGCGGGCGTCCGTCCGCAGGGCGTCGAGGGCCATGCCGGTGTCGTTCCAGATGTCCCAGCCGATGACGGTCCGCGGCGTGGCCCCGTCCGCCGTCCCGTGGTGGGCGAAGGCGTCCAGGAGGCCGTTGGCGGCGGCGTAGTCGAGCTGGCCGACGCCGCCGAACCAGGCCGCCATGGACGAGCAGAAGAGGGCGAAGGCCGGGCGGTGGCGCTGGATCAGCCGCTCGGCGACCAGGGCGCCGTTCAGCTTGGCCGCCGTCGCCTGCCGCATCGCGGCGGTGTCACGGCGGGCGATCAGGCCGCCGGCCGCCACACCGGCGGCGTGGACCACGCCGTCGACCCGCTCGGCGTGGCGGGCGATCCGGGCCAGTACGGCTTCGGGCGCCTCCTCGGCCAGGTCGGACTCGATCAGCCGGACCCGCCCGGCCAACGGCTCCAGAGCGGGCGGCAGTTGGGGCCGTCGTGCCACCAGGACCACCCGGCAGTCGGTCCGTTCCAGCAGCCAGGCCGCGATACTGCTGCCGATGCCGCCGGTGCCGCCGAGGATCACGTGGACCCCCTGTGCGGCGGGCAGTGCCGACGGCGCGGACGCGGCGGGTGCGGCCACGGGCAGCAGGGCCGACCGCCACCAGTAGTCGTGCCTCAGCGCCAGCCGCCGGGGCAGTGCGTCCTCGGCCAGCAGGGCGGGCAGCAGGTGTGCCCAATGGGCCGGGTCGTTGCCGGGCAGGTCCAGCCAGTGGCTGTCGACGGCGCACTCCTGGGGTGCGACCTCGCTGACTCCGGCCAGCAGTCCGGCCTCGGGCCGCCGTACGGTGCCGTCGACGGGCTGGGCGTCGTACGACAGCCACCAGGTGCGCAGGTGCGGCGGCCGGGCCATGCTCCCAACGGCCTGCAGCAGCGCGGCCGTTGTGTCGAGGCAGGCCCAGCGGGCGCGGGCCAGGGTGTCCTCCCCCACCGGCCCGTCGAGGTCCAGCGGCAGCGCGTGCAGCCAGTCGATGCCGTCCGTGGCGGGTCCGTCCAGCGCCTCGAGCAGTTTCCGCAGCGAGGCCGGGTCGGCGGGGTCGACGTGGTAACTGCCGTCCGGCAGCGGGGCGAAGCCGTCGGCCGCACTGACCCGTACGACCCGGGCGCCGGATGCCTCGAGGGGGCGCAGGGCCGCCGTGTCCAGGGGCCGGGCGGTCAGCACGACGACCGGGCGGGGCAGGTGGGTTCCGGTGACGGCGCGGCGCAGCCGTACCCAGTGCGGCTGGTGCAGCCACTCGGTCTCGGGGAGCCGCTGCGGCGGTTGCGGCGGTTCGGGGGCACTGCCGGCGCGCTCGAAGTCGTAGTCGGCCAGGTCGAAGGCGGGCGGCGGGAAGTCCCACAGCGCCTGCGCCGGTCCGGCGGGCCAGGCGATCGAGTCACCGGCCAGCCAGGCGTCGGCCAGGTCGGCGGCGGTACGGCCGCCGGCGGGCACGGTGGTGCCGGTGGGCGTCACTTCGGTGCCGGCTGCCGTACGGAGCCAGTCCACCGCGGCGGCGGCGTCGGCGCAGGCGGCCGCCATCCGCAGGCGCTGTGCGGGGCGTCCGGCCTGGAGGTGTCGCAGCACCTGGCCGTACGCCTCGGGGTGGGCCTCGAGGTAGTCGGCGATGCGGGCGGCGTCGGCATGCAGGCCTGCCGTGCTGCTCGCGGAGAGCGTCAGGCAGGGAACGGCCGTGTCCGGCACGGAGGTTGGGGGTTCATCGGCCTCGAGCACGAGGTGGGCGTTGGTGCCGCCGATGCCGAAGCTGCTCACCGCCGCGACCCGTGGCCGGCCGTCGGGCCAGGGCAGGGCCCGCTCCGGGATGTGGAAGGGCGCCGGGTCGCCGATCTGCGGGTTGAGGCGGCGGAAGCCGGCGTTGGGCGGGATCACCGCGTGGTGGACGGCCAGGGCGGCACGCACCAGGCCGGCCACACCGGCGGCGGCGCCGAGATGGCCGATCTGGCTCTTCACCGAGGCCAGCGCGCAGTGGCCGGGTTCCGTGAGGCCGAACGCCTGGCGCAGTGCGCCGACTTCGACCGGGTCGCCCAGCCGGGTGCCGGTGCCGTGGGCCTCGACGTAGCCCAGGTCGGCGGCTCCGCGGCCGCTGCGGCGCAGCGCGGTGCGGATCACCTCGCGCTGGCCGGCCAGCGAGGGTGCGCTGTAACCGAGCTTGCCCGCGCCGTCGTTGTTGAGGGCCGAGCCGGTGATCACCGCGTAGACGGTGTCGCCGTCGCGCTGTGCGAGGCTCAGCGGCTTGAGCACCACCACACCGACGCCGCTGGCCCCGACGGTGCCGTCCGCGTCGTCGCCGAAGGGCCGGCAGTGTCCGTCCCGGGAGAAGATGTGCTGGGGCTTGTAGCGGTAGCCGTCCTTCAGTTGGGTGTCGACGAGCACGCCGCCGGCCAGCATCACCTCGGCGTCGCCCTGGCGCAGCAGGCCGGCGGCGAGGTGGACGGCCACGAGCGAAGTGGCGCACGCCGCCTGGGCGGTGAGGGCGGGGCCCGTCAGGCCGAGGTGGTAGGCCGCCTTGGTGGCGAGGAAGTCCTTGTCGTGGTGCAGGGCGAGCCGGAAGCCGTCGGGCAGGTGTGCCGGGTCGGCTTCGCGCAGCATGGCCTGGAAGTAGGTGTTCTCACCGCAGCCGGCGACGATGCCGATGCGCTGCCCGGACGGGTCGGCGATGCCGGCGTGCGCCAGCGCCTGGGCGCAGCTCATCAGCAGGTGGCGCTGCTGGGGGTCCATCAGCCGGGCTTCCTGGCGGCTGATGCCGAAGTGGCCGGGGTCGAAGGCGAGCAGGCCGTCCATCTGGCTGCGGGCGCCGACGAGGCCGTCGGCGGCGTCGAAGTGCTCGATGCCGCTGCCGCCGGTGCGCACCATCTCCCAGAAGGCGGCGAGGTCGGGGGCGCCCGGCAGGCGGACGGCCATGCCGATGACGGCGATGGGTTCGCCGGGGGCGGTGGCGGGGTCCGTGTGCTGTTCCTCGGGGCGGCCGTCCAGGAAGCGGGCCAGGCCGCGGACGGTGACGTGCTCGAACAGGTCGGGGACGGTCAGCGGCAGTCCCTCTCCGGCGGTGCAGCGCAGGTGGAAGCGCATCAGGCCGAGGCTGGTGGCTCCGGCGTCGAAGAAGGTCTGCTCGGGTCCGACGGGCCTGCCGACGGCCTCCTCGAACAGCTCGGCCAGCCGGGCCTCGAGGGGCGAGAGTGCCGGTGCGGCGGCGGTGCGCGGGCGCAGGTCCTCGCCGGGTGCGGCCAGGGCCCGGCGGCGGTCCGCCTTGCCGCTGGGGGTGCGGGGCAGGACGTCGAGGCGGCGGAAGCGGTCGATGCGTACGTGGGCGGGCAGGAGGGGGGCCAGATGGCGCGCCAGGTCTCCGGGGTCCGGAGCCTCGCCGCGGCACTGCAGACAGGCCACCAGCCGTCCGCCGTCGGGCACCACCACGGCGCCCGTGACGGCGGGGTGGCGCAGCAGGGCTGCCTCGACCTGGCCCAGCTCGAGCCGGTGGCCGCTCAGTTTGACCTGGTCGTCGTCGCGGCCGAGGCAGTGCAGCAGGCCCTGGCGGTCGAAGCGGGCGCGGTCGCCGCTGCGGTGGAAGCGTCCGAGGCCGGGCAGTTCGGTGAAGCGGGTGCGGTTGAGCTCGGTGTCGCCGAGGTAGCAGGGCGCGGCCATCGGCCCGCCGATGAGCAGCCGGCCGGGCCGGCCCGGCGGTACGGGCTGATCGGCCTCGTCGACCACCCGCAGCCAGGCGTTGGCCACGGGCCTGCCGATCGCCGGGCGTTCCGGCCACAGCGCCGGGTCGCCGTCGAGGCAGAGGCTGCTGACCACATGGGTCTCGGTGGGCCCGTAGTGGTTGAACAGGCGGGCGCCGGGCAGGCCGGTGAACCAGCGGCGGATGGCGTCGGTGCACACGAGCTGCTCGCCCGCGGTGATCACCTCGCGCAGCCGTGAGGGGTGACGGCCGAGGTGGGCTCCGTGTTCGGCGAGGAGTTGCAGGGCCACGTAGGGCATGAAGACGCGCTCGATGCCCGCCTCTTCGAGGTGGTCGAGCAGGGCGGGGGCGTCCTGCCGCAGGCCGGGCCGCACCAGGTGGAGGCAGCCGCCGCCGCACAGGGTGGTGAAGATCTCCTGGAAGGAGACGTCGAAGGACAGCATGGAGAACTGGAGGGTGACGGCGGGCTCCCCCAGGCCGCCGGACTCGGCCTGCCACTGCAGCAGGTTGCACAGGGTGCTGTCGGGTACCTGGACGCCCTTGGGCGTTCCGGTGGAGCCGGAGGTGAAGAGGGTGTAGAGCGGCCGTCCGGCGTGCGGCGGCAGGGGCGGGGCCTCGGCGGTCGTGGTCAGGGTGACCGGGTGGCACGGCAGTTGTCCCCGGCCGAGCGCGTCGAAGGCGTCCTCACCGCCCGGCGGCAGCAGGACGCACAGGGGCTCGGCCTGATCCAGGACCTGCCGCAGCAAGGCCGTGGGGTAGGAGGGGTCGAGCGGTACGGCGGTGAGGTTCAGCCGGGCCAGGGCCAGGAGCGCCACCACGTGTTCGGCCGACGGCTCGAACCAGAGCGCCACGCGGCCGGGCCGTCCGTCCGTCGGCGGAAGATGACGGACCGTCTGCAGCTCGGCGGCCAATGCCGCGGCGTGGGCGTCGAGTTGGGCGTACGTCAGCGTGCGCCCCTCGGCCACGAGGGCCGGTGCGCCGGGGGTGAGGCGGACCTGGCGGGCGAAGGCATCGGCCACCGTGGCGACGGCGGGCGTCATCCCGTCGCCGCGGCCGGGCTCGGGCAGACTGTCGCGGTAGGGGGCCACCAGGGCGGCCAGGGTGGTCGTCCCGCCCTCGGCGAGCCGCTCCAGTCCCTGCCGGAACAGGTCGGCCATGGCCTGCGCCTCGTCGGCGTCGAAGTGGCCGTCGGCGTACTCCCACAGGCAGTCGAAGCCGGTGGCCTGCTCGATCACGTACATCGTCAGCGGGCACTTCGCGTCGTGGGACTGCGGCCACACGGGGCGGGAGTCGCAGCCCGGCAATGCCAGCGCCGTGAAGTCGGTGTTCTCGAGCACGAACAGGAAGTCGAAGGGCGGCACATCGGCCGGGACCTGCCGGTCGGCCAGCACATGGTCCAGGGCCACGTCCTGCCGGTCGAGCACCGCCTGCGCGTCGATGGCGTGCCGCAGGACCTGGGTGCGCAGGTCGTCGTGGGGTGTCAACCGCACGGGCAGCAGAGCGGTGTTGGCGAACATGCCGACGCTCGCCTCGAAGTCCTGCACGGGCCGGTTGGCCACCGGGCCCGCGATGCGCGGGCGGGTGCGGCCGGTCACGCCGTACAGGCTCCAGGCGAACACGCCCAGCAGCAGCTGGAACCGGGTGAGCCCGAGTTCGGCACCCAGCCGGTCGAGCGCGGCGCGGTGGTCCGGGCCGAGGGTGGTGTGCAGCAGCCGGGTTCCGGAAAGGGCCTGCGGCTCTCCCGGTTCCTCCTCCGTGAAGTCCTCCGTGAAGTGGGTGCGCAACGCTGCCCGCTGCTCACAGTAGGCAGGGTGCGCGAACCACTCGGCCTGCCAGACGGCGAAGTCGAGCGGGGTGGGCACGGCCCCGTCCTCGTCCGCCGTCTCCTCCCCGCGCAGCGCGGCGGCGTAGTCCGCCGAGAGGGTACGGAAGAGCACGTTGAGCGACCAGCCGTCGACCGCGATGTGATGCAGACTCAGCAGCAGCTCCCCACCGTCGTCCTGCGGCAGCCAGTACGCCCGGAACATCTGCGGCTGCGCCAAGTCGAAGGGCTCGGCGAGGAGTTGTTCCGCCCCTGCGGTGCCGGGTTCCGTCCACGGGTCGTACGGGTCGGCCACCGTCTGCCGCAGCCCTTCGGGCGCGGCCTCGAAGGCGGTCCGCAGCGCCGGATGGCGCTCCACCTGCCGCTGAAGTGCTCGCCGCAGGGCTGTGGTGTCGACCGTGCCGGTCAGCCGGAACGCCAGGCTGACGTTGTAGGCGGTGGACCGGGGTGTGCGCTGCTGGAGGAGCCACAGCCGCTGCTGCTCGGAGGTGGCCGGCGCCGAGCGCGCCCCCGCCGGGGCGGACGGCGGCGGGTACGGCGTGTCGCGTGTCGCCCGGCCTGCCGCGATCGCGGCGGCGAGCTGCGCGAAGTCCCCTTGCAGGACGAGCGCTTGAGGCAGCTCGCGGCCCCACCGGCGCCGTACCTCGAAGCGCAGCCGCAGGGCCTTGAGGGAGTCGCCGCCGGCGGCGACCCAGCGGTCGCCGGGCCGCAGCCCGTCCGCGCCCAGCACTTCGCCGGCCAGCTCGAGCACTTCGCGCTGCCAGGCCGTGGCGGCCGCGCCGTCGCCGTCGGGCCGCCAGAGCGCGTCGTCGCGGCACAGCAGCGCGGTCTCGTCGACCTTGCCGTTGGCAGTGAGCGGCAGCCGCTCGACCCGGTGGATCCGGTGCGGGCGCATGTAGGGCGGCAGGGCGGCGGTCAAGTGGAGGTCGATGTCCTCGTACGGCACGTCGGCCCCGAGCACCAGGTAGGCCAGCAGCTCGTTCACGCCGTGCTCGTCGCGGCGGGCGCAGACGTGGGCCTGCCGCACCACCGGGTGGGCCTCGATCTGCCGTTCCACCTCGCCCGGTTCGATGCGGAAGCCGCGGACCTTGACCTGGCGGTCGGCGCGGCCGAGGCAGGTGATGACCCCGTCGGCGTCGCGGCGTACGAGGTCGCCGGTGCGGTAGTAGCGGGTGCGGCCGCCGTCGTGCCAGGGCAGGTGGACGAAGCGGTGCGCGGTCTCGTCGGGCAGGTTGCGGTATCCGGCCGCCAGGCCGGTGCCCGCGAGGTGGAGTTCGCCGACTTCACCGGGCGCGGCGAGCCGGTCGCCGTCGGCCACGATCAGCGTCCCGGTGTCCGGCAGGGCGCGGCCGATGGGCACGAGGTCCGCGTCGAAGTCGCGCGGTACGGGGTGCCAGACGGCGAAGGTGGTGGCTTCGGTGGGCCCGTACGCGTTGACGAGCCGGGCGGAGCTGCCGGGGTTGTCGCGGTACCAGCGGCCGATCAGGCGGGCGTTGAGCTGGTCGCCGCCCACCAGCACCTGGCGGGCGTCCGCGAAGCAGTCCGGCACCTTGTCGACCACGGCGTTGAACAGTGCCGCGGTGACGAACAGGGTGTCGATGCGCTCGCGTCGCAGCGCGGCCGCCAGCAGGTGGGGCGTCTGCACCTCCTCGTCGCCGAGGATCACACAGCAGCCGCCGGCCAGGAGAGGCACCCAGACCTCGAAGGTCAGCGCGTCGAACGCCGGGTTGGACAGGCAGGCGAAGCGCGGCGCGTCATCGAGGGCGATCCAGCCCGGCCGGGCCAGCCGCACGATGCCGGTGTCGCGCACCTCGACGCCCTTGGGGCGGCCGGTGGTGCCCGAGGTGTAGAGGACGAAGGAGACCGGCGGGGCGGTGAACGGGGGCAGCGGGCTGTCCGGCCCGTCCTCGAGCAGCTCCGTGACGGACAACGCCCGCACCCCGTCGGGCAGTTCGCCGGTGCCGTCATGGATCAGTGCCGTACTGGCCGAGTCGGCCAGGATGTGGCGGCGCCGCTCGGGCGGGCTCTGCGCGTCGAGCGGGACCACCACGGCGCCGAGCCGCAGGATGCCGAGCATGGCGCAGACCAGCTGCCAGGAGCGCGGCAGGCGGACGGCCACCGCCTGGCCGGGGCGCACGCCGTGGCGGTGCAGGGCGCGGGCGACGGCGGCACTGGCGGCGTCGAGTCCGGCGTAGTCGAGGCGTGTTGTGCCGTCGGAGACCGCGAGGGCGTCCGGGGTACGGCGTGCCTGTGCGAGGACGCCCTCGACGAGTCCGGTGTCCATCAGGCCTCCCGTGCCGGGGCCGGACAGCGGTCCAGCTCGGACTCCAGCAGTGCGGCGACCCGCAGCACTTCGTCGGTTTCCAGCATTTCCCAGTGGTCGCAGGGCACGGAATCCACGACGAGCCCGGCGGAGCGGCGGCGCCAGAAGTCGCGTATCCCGCTCAGGTACGGGGTGTCCTGCCCGTCCGCGGCGGCCTGCATCAGGACCAGCCGGCCCGGGGTCGGCGGGACCGTGTAGTCGCGCATGCTGAGCCGGTTGTGGTTGTAGATGCGGAAGTACTGGTCGATCTGCCGGTCGTCGATGCCGGGGTACATACCGTTGAACTTGACGAGTTTGTCGCGGAATTCGGCGAGTTCCACCGGTGCGATCCGCGACCGGAGTTCCTCGTCGTCCGTGCCCTGGGAGTCGAGCATCACCACGCTCAGCTCGGTGCGGCCGGCCAGTGCCAGCCGCCGGCCCATCTCGTGCGCGACCAGGCCGCCGTAGGAGAGGCCGGTGAGCACCAACGGGCCGTCGGGCAGCGGCTCGATGAGCCGCAGGTACGACTCGGCCATGGCCTCGATCGTGGGCAGGAAGGCTTCGCCGGGGTTGACGCCGGGCGACTGGATGCCGTAAACGCCGCAGTCCTCCGGCAGGGTCTTCGCCAGGGACAGGTAACAGAAGGCGGTGCCCCCGGCGGGGTGGACGCACACCACCCGGCGGTGGCCCGTGCCCTTGCGGAACTCGATCAGGTTGCTCGGCGGCCGGCCCGAGGAGCCCTGCCGCAGCCGTCCTCCCAGCGCCTCGATGGTGGAGTACTGCATGATGTCGCGGACCGGCAGGGTCTCGCCGAACTCCTCGCGGATGGCGTGCGCCAGCTTGATGGCCGAGATCGAACTGCCGCCGATGTCGAAGAAGTTGTCGCGGATGCCGATACCGGGCTGGAGCAGCAGCCGCTTCCATATCTGATACAGCGTCAGTTCGATGTGGTCGCGCGGGCTGGCGAGGTTGACCTGGACGGGCCCGTCGCTCTGTGCGCGCCGCAGCAGCTCCGCCCGGTCGAGCTTGCCGTTCGCGGTCTGCGGCAGGTGCGGCAGCTCGACGAACGCCGCGGGGATCATATAGCCGGGCAGCCGCCGCGACAGGGCCTCGCGCCATGCGCCCGGCTCCCGTTGCGGCGCCTCTCCCCTGCCGATACCGGCGACGAGCCGCGGTGCGCCCGCGGCGTCGCGGTCGACGAGGACGGCCGCCTCGAGCACGCCGGGCACCTCGCGCAGTGCCGCCTCGATCTCGCCCGGCTCGATGCGGAAGCCCCGCAGCTTGACCTGGTCGTCCCTGCGGCCGAGGTACTCGGCGTTGCCGTCGGGCAGCCAGCGGGCCAGGTCGCCGGTGCGGTACATGCGCTCGCCGGGGACGAAGGGGTCGGCCACGAAGCGCTCGGCTGTCGCCCCCGGCCGGTGCAGATAGCCACGGGCGAGGCCCGCACCGGCCACGTACAGCTCACCGGCCACGCCGACCGGTACCGGCTCGAACCGCTCGTCGAGCACGTACACCCGGGTGTTGGCCAGGGGCCGGCCGATCGGGCACTGGCGTGCCAGTGGCTTCGGGTCGAGGTAGGCGGTGCTGTAGACGGTGGTCTCGGTGGGCCCGTAGCCGTTGAGGATGCGCAGGTCCGGCAGGATCTCCCGCATGCGGTGCAGGCCGTCCTCGGGCAGGGGCTCCACCCCCACCAGCAACTGGCGCAGCGCCAGCCCGGCCAGCCGCTGCGCGGGGTCCTCGCCGATCCAGGTGACGAAGGCGGGCGGCAGATAGGCCTGCGCGATGCGGTGGGTGCGCAGCCAGGCCATGAGCGCCTCGGGGTCGCCGCGCAGTTCCTCGGGCACCAGGTGCAGCGTGCCGCCGCTGGTGAGCGGCAGCAGGATCTCCTGGACGGAGACGTCGAAGCCGAAGCCGGACCACAGTGCCGCCGCCTCGCCGGGTGCGGCGCCGATCCGTGCGAGCCAGTGGTCGAGCAGGTTGGCGACACTGCCGTGGCTCACCGCCACGCCCTTGGGGCGGCCGGTCGAGCCCGACGTGTGGATCACGTAGGCCAGGTCGGCCGGGTGGACGGCGACATCGGGCGCGTCGTCACGCGCGCCGTCGGCTTCGGTCTTGCCGAACGGGTGCCAGTCCTCGGGCGGTTCGGGCGCGTCGCTGAGCACCAGGAGGGGTCCGGCGTCCTCGGCGATGCGGGCGAGGCGCTCGGCGGGCAGGGCGGGGTCGAGCGGCAGGTAGGCGGCTCCGGCCTTGAGGACGGCCAGGATGCCGACGACCAGGTCGGCCGTGCGCCGCGTGTGCAGGCCGACGAGCCGGCCGGGGCCCGCGCCGCGGGCGCGGAGGGCGTGGGCCAGGCGGTTGGCGCGCCGGTCCAGGGCTGCGTAGTCGAGGCGTTCGCCGTCGCAGACGAGCGCCAATCGGTCGGGATTCTCGTGGACTTGGGCCTCGAAGCGCGCGGCGAGGTCGGCCGGTGCGGCGAGTTCCCGCGCGGTGGCGTTCCAGGTGTACAGCTGGCGCTGCCGCTCGGCGGGGCTCAGCAGCCGCATCCCGCCGACCGGGCGCGCGGGGTCGGCCGCCACCTGCTCCAGGAGCCGTACGTAGTGGCCGGCCATGCGCTCGGCGGTCGTGGCGTCGAACAGGTCGGTGTCGTACTCGAAGGAGACGCGCAGCCCCTCGGCCTCGTCCTCCACCTCGACCGCGAGGTCGAACTTGGCGGCCCCGGTGCCGGTGTGCGCGGGCCGCATGGTCAGGCCCGGCAGCTCGAGGGTGCCGCGGGGCATGTTGTGCACGGCCAGCATCACCTGGAACAGCGGCGAGTGGCTGGTGTGGCGTTCGGGCCGGAGCTCCTCGACCAGCCGGTCGAAGGGCAGGTCCGGGTGGGCGTAGGCGTCCAGGACGTGGTCGCGCACCTGGTCCAGCAGCTCGGCGAAGGACTGCTCCGGGTCCAACTCGCTGCGGATGACGAGGGTGTTGACGAAGTGGCCGATCAGCTCCTCGGCCTCGCGGTGGTTGCGGTTGGCGAAGGGGGTGCCGACGCAGATGTCGTCCTGGCCGCTGTAGCGCCACAGCAGGACCGACAACGTTGCCATCAGCGTCATGAACAGCGTCGCCTGCCCGGCCTGTCCCGCCGCGTGCAGCCCTCGGACGGTCCCGGCGCCGACCGTCACCGTGTGGCGCCCGCCGCGGTGGCGCTGCACCGCCGGGCGCGGCCGGTCGGTGGGCAGGGCGAGCAGGGTGGGAGCGCCGTCGAGCCGTTCGGTCCAGTGGGCGAATTGACGCGTGATCAGTCCGTCGTCGAGGCGCCGCCGTTCCCACAGGGCGTGGTCGGCGTACTGGACGGCCAATTCGGGCAGGGCGGCGCCGCCGTACAGCGCGCCGATCTCCCGTACGAGGATGCCGACCGACCAGCCGTCGGCGACGATGTGGTGGACGTTGAGCAGCAGGCGGTGCTGGTCGTCGGCCAGCTTGAGCAGGCTGCTGCGGAAGAGGGGCCCTGTGGAGAGGTCGTGCGGTACGCGCGCGTCGTCCTCGGCGGCCCGGCGGGCCCGTTCCCGCCGCTCGTCCGCGGGCAGCGCGGTCAGGTCGGTGACCGGGAGCGCCACCGGCCCGGCGGGCCGTACGATCTGCCGCGGCTCGCCGTCGGCGCTGTCGAACACGGTGCGCAACGCCTCGTGGCGGCGGACCAGTTCGGTCAGGGCGCGCTCGAGCGCCGCGATGTCGAGGGCGCCCTCGATGTCGACGGCGGCGGGGTTGTTGTAGAAGGGGTTGCCCGGCGCGAGCTGGTCGAGGAACCACAGCTGCCGCTGTGCGAAGGACACCGGTACGGGCGCGTCCGGGGCGGACCGGCGGACGAGGGGGTGTCCGTCACCGTCGCGCTCGCGCAGGAGGGCGATCAGCTCCTGCTTGTGCCGCCCCAGCGACTCCCGCAGTTCGGGGGTGAGGAAGCCGCGGGGCGCGGTGAAGCGCAGCTTGTCGCCGTCGGTCGTGAGGACGATGGCGTGCCGGTCGAACAGGGCCAGCAATGCGTGGGCGTTCAAATCTCTATGTCTTCCGTCTCGGCCTGGCGGAGGCCGCCGACCATCGAATGGATCAGCCGGTGGGTGGGGCCGAGCTCGAAGAGCGGGTCGAGCTGTGCGGCCTCCTCGAGCGAGCCGATGCCGCACAGGCCCAGCCCCTGCTCCGCGGCCGCCATGGTCAGGAGCTGCCCCATGGCCCCGGCCTCGATACGGCAGTAGTCGAGGCTCCGGTCGCCGTAGAGCGGCTCGATGGCCGCCAGTTCGGCCACCAGGTACAGGCCGAACGCCGCCGCCTCGAACACCGGCCGGTTGACAAAGTAGTCGTACGCGTCGGCGCCGAGCTCGCGGCCCTCGCCGAGTGCCACGAGCCGGTGTCGCGCCGGGTCGTAGGCGTAGGCGCCACCCGGCACGCCGGCCACGCGTCCCGGCTTGACGTAGAGGTAGGTCTGGACGGGGTAGCTGCCGCCGGCCGAGCCGTACAGACGCTTGGGCCCGCCGTCCCGTTCGCGCTGCGACAGGCAGGCGAGCAGGGCGGCCAGGGTCCCGGCGGTGACGGGTTCGCCGCTGAACTGCCGTACGGAGCGCCAGTCGTCGAAGCGGCGGTCGAAGGCGGGGTCCGCCGGTGCGGCGAGGGCGACGGCCGGTGCGCCGTCGCCGAAGGCGCGGATGCCCCGTCCGGCCGCTTTGAAGTCCTTGCGCGCGCCGGGGTCGTCGATGACGGCTTCCGCGGTGCGCGGCGTCTCTTCTGAGGTGACCGTGCTGTCGCGGTACATGGTGAGCAGGTCGGCGATGGTCGGCTGCCGCATCAGGTCGGCCAGGCGCGGACGGAAGCCCAGTTCGCCCGAGAGCGCGTTGCCGATGCGGACGATGTCGATCGATGTCGCGCCGAGTTGCAGCAGGTTGGCGTGCGGTGCGATGTCCTCGCGTCCGAGCACCTCGGCCACGACGGCGGCCAGGCGCTCCTCCTCCGGGCCGTCGAACACCGCGTCCTCGTGCGGGACTTCGGGCTCGGGCGCCGGGTCGGGCAGGCGGCGTTTGTCGACCTTGCCGTTGGCGGAGAGGGGCAGCGCGTCGAGGAGGGTGAATGAGGACGGCACCATGTAGGCCGGGAGCCGGCCCGCCAGGTGGCCTGCCAGTGCGGCCGCGTCGAGCCCGTCCCCGTCCGGCACCACATACGCGGCGAGCCGCTTGTCGCCGTGGGTGTCGCCCAGGAGCCGCAGCACCGCGGCCCGTACGTCCGGGTGGTCCTCGAGAGCCGCCTCGATCTCGCCCAGTTCGACGCGGTAGCCGTTCACCTTGACCTGGCCGTCCTCGCGGCCGAGGAACTCGATGCCGCCGTCGGGCAGCAGCCGGCCCAGGTCGCCCGTGTGGTAGAGCCGTTCACCGGTGACGGGGTGCGTGAGGAAGCCGGCCGCGGTGGCGGCCTCGTCGCGCCAGTAGCCCCGGGCGAGGCCGATACCGCCGATGTGGAGCCGGCCGGGCACCCAGACGGGGCGGGGGCGCAGCGCCTCGTCGAGCACGTGGAACTGCTGGTGGCCGAGGGCCTTGCCGTAGGGGATGCTGCGCCAGGCCGGGTCCACCTCGCCGATGGGGTGGTGGATCGACCAGATCGACGCCTCGGTGGCACCGCCCAGGCTGTGGACCTCGGCGGCGGGCAGCAGGGTGCGCAGCCGTGCCGGGAGGGGCAGGGGGATCCAGTCGCCGGAGAGCATGGCCAGCCGCAGGGACGGCGGCAGCGGGTGCCCGGCCTCGGCGTACTCGACGAGCATGCCGAGCAATGCGGGCACCGAGTTCCAGACGGTGACGCGGTGGGCGTGCAGCAGCTCGAGCCAGTGCTCCGGGTCGCGGGCGGTCTCGGGTGCGAGTGTGACCACGGCGGCGCCGGCGGCGAGGGTGCCGAAGATGTCGAAGACGGACAGGTCGAAGCTCAGTGAGGAGAGGGCCAGGACGCGGTCGTCGGGTCCGACGGCGAAGCGCTCGTTGATGTCGAGGAGCGTGTTGACGGCGCCGCGGTGGTCGATGACCACGCCCTTGGGCGTGCCGGTGGAGCCCGAGGTGTAGATGACGTAGGCGAGGTCGGTCTCGTGCCGGTCGGCCTGGCGCAGGGCCGGTCCGTCCTCGCCGCAGGAGGCCTTGTCGACGGTCAGGCGGCCGATGCCGTCGGGCAGGGTCAGGGCCGCGGCCTGTCCCGGCTGGAGCAGGACCAGCCGGGCTCGGGCCCGTTCGAGGACGTACGCGACCCGCTCGGCGGGCAGCTCCGGGTCGACGGGCAGGTAGGCGGCACCGGCGTACAGAACGGCGAGGGTGGCGGTCACCTGTTCCCAGCCGCGGTCGGCCATGACCGCGACCAGCTCGCCGGGGCGCACGCCGCGCTCCTGCAGGCGTGCGGCCAACTGACGGGCTTCATTGCGCAGTTCGCCGTACGTCAGCCTGCGGTCGGGCGACAGGACCGCGGGCGCGTGGGGCGTCGCCCGCGCCTGCTGGTCGAACAGTTCGTGCAGCAGGGGCCGGGGTCCGGGCAGTTCCGGCGCGGGCGGTGCGAAGCGGGCGGCGGGCAGCAGTCCGTCCAGGGCGGTGTCCCAGGCGCCGGGGTCCTCCAGGCGCTCCAGCAGGTCGCAGTGGGCGGCGAACATCGCGGCCACGAGGCCCTCGGGGAACAGCTCGTCGATGCTGTCCCAGTTGAAGTGGAGGCTGCCCTCGGACTCCCAGATGGTGTGGTCGATCCACACCTGCGGGGTCTGGGTGATGCTGTGGGCGGTCTCGCCGCCCAGTGCGGCGGCCAGCCGGCGGTCGTCGGCCTCGGGTGCGAGCTCGCTCAGCGTGCTGTTGAAGACCACGGGCATGGCGGTCTGCCGGGTGCCGCGCGCCTGCGAGAGTTCGCGGGCGACCTGGACCCCGCTGACCGCGGAGTGGTCGATGTCCTGCCAGAGTTGCTCCTGCACCGCGCGGGCCTGCTCCAGGAAGCCGGCCCCGGCGTCGATGTCGGCCTCGAGGAGCACCAGCGAGGTGAAGTCGCCGACCACGTCGTTGATGCCGGGGTGCAGCGGCAGCCGGTTGAACAGCGGCAGGCTCAGGGTGAAGCGCGGCCGGCTGCTCCACAGTGCCAGCACCTCGCAGAAGGCGGTCAGCAGCAGGACCGAGGGGGTCAGGCCCCGCGCCTTGGCGGTGGCCTTCAGCGCGCTCCAGCGCTCCGCCGGCACGGTGTGCTCGTAGCGGGTGAAGCGCGGCCGTCCGATGGTCTCGGGCCTGCGCACCAGCGGCAGCCCGGGTTCCGGTGCGAGCTCGGGTGCCCGCTGCCGCCAGTAGCGCAGCGCGCGTTCGTGGCGCGGTGTGCCGCGCAGGGCGCGTTCGGCCAAGACATAGTCGCGGAACTCCACGGCAGGGGGCGGCAGTTCGGCGTCGGGGTCGGTGTAGAGCCGGGTCAGCTCGCGTTCGATGATGCGCCAGCTGGCAGCGTCGACGATGAGTGCGTCGGTGCTGATGTGCAGGCGGGTCTCGTCGTCGAGCAGGGTCAGGGCGAACTCGAACAGGGGCCACTGGCCGGCGTCCAGGAGCTGGTGCGACATCCGTTCGCGGATCGCGTCCAGCCGCTGCTCGGCGGTGGCGCGGTCGAGGCCGCGCAGGTCCTGCCGGGGCATGCGGTACGGCGGGACCGTCTCGAGGATCTGCTGGGTGCCGTCGCCGTGGAAGACGGCGCGCAGCATGTCGTGGCGGGCGATCAGCCGGTTGAGTGCCCGGGTGAAGCGTTCCTCGTCGAACGCGGGCAGGGTGATCTCCTGGTAGCCGTGTGCGCCGACGCCGCCCAGCTCGATGGTGGCTTCGCGGCCGACCCAGTACGCCTGCTGGATGTCGGTGAGCGGGAAGGGCCGGTGCCGGCCCGCCGGGTCGGGTTCGAGCTGCGGGAAGACGAAGGCGGCGGCCTCGTCGGTGTCGCCGCGCACGACTTCGGCGGTGAGGTCGGCGAGCACGGGGTTGGCGAAGAGGCTGCGCAGCGAGAGGTGCGCCTGCATGCGCTGGTTGACGAGGTGGATGAGCCGGGTGGCCAGCAGCGAGTGACCGCCCAGGGCGAAGAAGTCGTCGTGGATGCCCACCTGTTCGCGGCGCAGCACCTCGGCCCAGATCGCGGCCATGCGTGCTTCGGGTGCGGTGCGCGGCGCCTCGTAGGCGGCGCTGCCGGTGCTGTGGTCCGGGGCGGGCAGGGCGCGCCGGTCGAGCTTGCCGTTGACCGTGAGCGGGAGGCGGTCGAGCGTCACCCAGCGGGTGGGCACCATGTGCTCGGGCAGGTGGAGGCGCAGGTGGTCGCGGACGGCCGGGACGGTGGCGTCGCCGGCGAGGTAGGCGGTCAGGTGCGGGTCGCCGGGCATGTCCTCGCGCAGCAGCACGGCGGCCTCGCGGACTTGGGCCGTCTGCCGCAGCACGTTCTCGATCTCGCCGGGTTCGACGCGGAAGCCGCGCAGCTTGATCTGGTCGTCGGCGCGGCCCGCGAAGTCGACGGCGCCGTCGGCCCGTCGGCGGGCGAGGTCGCCGCTGCGGTACATGCGGGTGCCGGGCCCGGCGAAAGGGTCGGGCAGGAAGCGCTCGGCGGTCTGTCCCGGGCGGCCGAGGTAGCCGCGGGCGAGGCTTACGCCGCCGATGTAGAGCTCGCCGACGACGCCCACGGGGGCCGGACGGAGCCGCTCGTCGAGCACGTAGAGCCGGGCGCCCGCGATGGGCGTGCCGATCGGTGGCAGCGCCGGCCATGCGGCGGCGTCGGCGCAGGGCAGGGTGTGCTGGCTGACGACGTGGGTCTCGGTGGGCCCGTACTGGTTGTGGAGCGCGCCGCCTCCCAACTGCGTGATGCAGGCGCGCAGTTCGTCGCCGATCCGCAGGGCCTCGCCGGCGGTGACGATGTCGCAGCCGGGGGCCGGCAGTGGCGCGGTGCCGTCGTCGAGGCCGGCGATCTGCTGGAGGACGGCCGCGGGCAGGAAAGCGCGCTGTACGCCCTGCTCGGCGATGAAGCGGCGCAGTGCGCCGAGTTCCTTGTGGCGGCCGTCGCCCAGCAGCACGAGGGCGGAGCCCTGGCACAGGGTGCTCCAGATCTCCTGCACGGAGACGTCGAAGCTGAGGGAGGCGAACTGCAGCACCGTGGCGGGTGCGGGGCCGTCCGACGCATGGTGCAGCTGCCAGTGGACCAGGTTGTCGAGGGTCCGCCAGGTCTGTGCGACGCCCTTGGGGCGGCCGGTCGAGCCGGACGTGTAGATCACGTAGGCGAGGTGGCCGGACCGGCGGACCGGAACCGGGTCGTCCGCCGGGGCCTGCGCCCAGTCGGCTCGGTCGGCGTCGAGACGGAGCACGGGGACGGTGCCGTCCGGCAGGGACGGGCGCAGCCGCTCGCGGGTCAGGAGCAGTGCGGCGCCGCTGTCGCGGAGCATGTGGGCCAGCCGCCCGGCCGGGTGGTCCGGGTCGAGCGGTACATGGGCGCCGCCGGCCTTGGCCACCGCGACCAGGGCCACGATCGTCTCCGGCGAGCGGTCGGCGCAGATCGCGACAGGGGTGTCCGGGCCCACGCCCCGGTCGCGGAGGTGGTGGGCCAGGCGGTTGGCGCGGGTGTTGAGCTCCGCGTAGGTCAGCTGCTGTCCTTCGCAGACGACCGCCACGGCCGTCGGCTCCTGCGCCGCGCGTTCCTCGAACAGCTCCTGGACAGTGCGTACGGCCGCGGGAGTTCCCGTGTCGTTGCACTCCACCGTGAGCTCGTGGTGCTCCCGCTCGTCGAGCAGGGCGAGGGCGTCCGCCGGGCTGTCGGGGGACGCGGCCATCTGTTCCAGGATCCGCCGCAGATACCGGACGTGGCGCTCGACCGTCGCGGCGTCGAACAATGCGCTCGCGTAATCCAGGGTTCCGGCAATGCGGCCGTCTTCTTCCGCCAGCGAAAGTGTCAGGTCGAACTTGGCGACCGGGTAGGGGGAATGCAAAGGCTTCACGTCGATTCCCGGGAGCTTCAGCTCGCCCTCCTCGCTGTTCTGCCAGGCGAACATCGCCTGGAACACGGGAGAATGCGCGAGACTGCGCGCCGGGTTGAGGAGTTCCACCACCTGCTCGAACGGCAGGTCCTGGTGTTGCAGGGCACCCAGTGCCACATCACGGACGCGCTTCAGCAGACCGGCCACGGTCGGGTTGCCGGAAAGGTCGATGCGCAGTGCGAGGGTGTTGACGAAGAATCCTATGAGGCCTTCGAGTTCGGCACGGCGGCGATTGGCCGTGGGTGTGCCGATCACGACGTCTTTCTGTCCCGACAGCCGGGAAAGCACCAGTGACCAGCCGGTCAGTACGGTCATGAACAAGGTGCTGCCCTGGCGCCTGCTGAAGTCCTTGAGGGCGGCGGTGAGTTCCGCGTCGATGTCGATCCGCAGCTGTCCGCCGCGGTAGTCCTGTTCGGCGGGGCGCGGCCGGTCGGTGGGCAGTTCGAGCAGCGCCGGGGCGCCGGCCAGGGCCCTCCTCCAGTGGTCGCCCTGTCCGGCCGGTACGCCGTCGGCGAGCCATTGGCGCTGCCAGGCGGCGTAGTCGGCGTACTGCACCGGCAGCGGCGGGAGCGGATCGGAGGCACCGTCCCCAAAGGCCGTGTAGAGGGCACCGAGTTCCCGCATGAGGACGCCCATGGACCAGCCGTCCGACGCGATGTGGTGCAAGGTCAGCATCAGGACGTGCCGGTCGGAGGCCAGCGTCACCAGGCGGCCGCGGGCCAGCGGGCCCCGGGCCAGGTCGAACGGGGCGGTGATCTCCTCCTGTTGCAGGAGGGCGAGCCGGTCGTCGGCGTCGGGGCAGCCGGAAAGGTCGTGCAGGTGCAGGGAGAATCCGGAGTCCGGCGGGTCGATTCGCTGGAGCGCCTCTCCCTCCGCGGGAACCAGCCGGGTGCGCAGCACCTCGTGCCGGGCCACCAGTGCGTCGAGGGCGCGGCTCAGCGCCTCGCGATCGAGCGGGCCCCGCAGCACCAAGGCCTGCGGCATGTGGTAGGCCTCGCTCGCGCCCTGGATCTGCGACAGAAACCACAACCGCCGCTGCGCAAAAGACATTGCCAAAGGAGCTGTGCGATGCGCCAGCGGCTCGATGGCGGTCTGCTTCCTGGACGTGTGAATCGCCGGCACGTGGTTCTTCCTCTGCGGGAGGCATTGCGTGGGGTGACGTCTCCGTGATCGTTGATCAGGGCCTCCGAGTGTGTCAATGGTCAATTGCCCGGACGTTTCTCACAGCGCCTGACGGAACCTCATCTCCGCGGCGAGTCGCGCCTCCGAACGCCCTGTAGTCCGGAGGCATTTGGCGGATGCAAACGGTTCGCCGATGACCGGCGGTAATGGCGGCGGGAAGCGGTGGCGTCCGGCGGGAATGTTGCATATCCGGGTTGCCGTCGGGCAGATTGAGCGGACCGACCGGCGTGGGGCCTCTCCTCAGCCGCACTTCTCCCGACGGCGACAGGACGTGCCCGAATGGCTGTTGCTCCGCCCCGTCCGGCTTCCGCTGCGCAGAGCGGGATCTGGTTCAACGAGTTGGTCGACGACTGCGGTGCCGTGCACCATCTCCCGTTCGCCGCGCGCTTCGACGGCGAGCTGGACGTGGCGGCGCTGGAGCGCGCGTGCGCCGCCGTCCTGCGCAGGCACCGGGAACTCACCAGCGCGGTCGAGGACCGGGCCGGCGCACCCCACCTGGTGCCGGCCGCCGGGCTGCCCGGGCTGGTGGTGGAGCAGGAGAGCGCACAGGCCACGCGGAAGCACATCGTCGCGCCGTTCGACCTCGCCCGTGGTCCGCTGTGCCGCCTGGTGCTCCAGGTCATCGGCCCGCGCGCGCACCGGCTGCTCGTGGTCGTCCACCATCTGGTCTTCGACGGGCCGTCGATGAACGTCTTCCTCACCGACCTCGCCGCGTACTACCGGGCCGGGACCGGGGGCGGCGGCACCGGGCTCCCGGAGCTCCCGGCCATGCCGGAGGACGACGAGGAGCGGCGGCTCGCCGCCAACGTACCTGCCGCGCAGCGGTACTGGGCCGGCCGCCCGCCGGTGGGCGACGACGTGGTGCTCCCCGGCCTGGACCGGGCGGTCCGGGGCGTGCGGGCCGGCGAGGCGGTGGAGTTCCGGCTGCCCGGCGAACTGCGCGAGCGGATCGGCCCCGTGGCGGAACGCATCGGGGTGACCCGCTTCGAGCTGCTCCTCGCCACCGTGCACGCCCTCCTGTTCCGCTACGGCAACGCGGTGCCGGTCACGGCGCTCGACCTCGGCACCCGCACGCCGGAGCAGCGGCGCCGCATCGGTGTCCACGTCAATGAACTCCCCTTCTCCTCCGCCCCGGAAGGCACCGTTCCGTTCGCGGATTTCGCGCGCGGGGTCAGGTCGGGGCTGCGGGAGCTGTACCGGGTGCGCGACGTCCCGCTCGGGCGCGCCGGCACCGGGGTGAAGCCGGGCGTCGCCCTCGCACCGGTCTCGCTGACGTACTTCCGCCCGACGGACGTGCCCGCGTTTCCGGGGCTCACCACATCGGTGGGCTGGGGACTCTTCAACCACACGGCCCGCAACGCGCTGCGCATCGAACTGGTCGACGCCGCCGACGGGTTCGCCGTGATGCTCCAGTACCCGCCGCAGTCGATCGCGCGCGAGGAAGCCGAGAGCGTGGGCCGGCACTGGCTGACCGTCCTCGGCCAGGTGCTGGCCTCCCCCGGTACCCCGCTGGCGGCACTCCCGCTGCTCGACGGGGACGAGCGCGAACGGCTGCTGTCCGCCGGGAACGACACGGCCGTGGCGTACCCGGCGCGGACCGTGCCGGAGCTCGTCGCCGAGCAGGCGGCGAGGCGGCCCGGCGCCGTCGCCGTGATCCACGGGGACCGGCGGCTCACGTACGCCGAGCTGGACGCCGCCGCGGGGCGGGTCGCGGCCCGGCTGCGGAGCGAGGGCATCGGCCCGGGCGCGCTCGTCGCGGTGCGTGCGCGCCGCTCGGAACGGCTCGTCGCGGGTCTGCTCGGCGTCCTCAAGGCCGGTGCGGCCTATATCCCGCTGGACGCGGACTACCCGGCCGCCCGGCTCGAGTTCATCACCGCGGACGCCCGGGCCGCCGTCACACTCGACGACACCGCCCTGGCCGCTGCCGTCGACGGCCCGGACACACCCGCCCCGGCTCCCCTTCCGGCACCCGGCGACCTGGCCTATGTCATCTACACCTCGGGCTCGACAGGACGCCCGAAGGGCGTGCAGATCGAACACCGCTCGCTGGCCAACCTGTTGCTGTCGGTCCGGGACCTGCTCGGCGCCGGATCCGGCGACCGCTGGCTGGCGTCGACCTCGGTGTCCTTCGACATCTCCGGCCTCGAGCTCCTCCTCCCCCTGATCACGGGTGCGTCAGTGGTCGTGGCGAGCGAGAGCCAGGCGCGCGACGGCGCCGCGCTGTGCGAGCTGGCCGCCCGGCACGGGATCACCCATGTCCAGGCGACCCCGACCGGCTGGGCCATGCTGCTGGACTCCGGCTTCGACGCCCCCGCGGTCACCGCGCTCACCGGCGGGGAACCGCTCCCCCGGCCCCTGGCGCAGCGGCTACGTCCGAGGACCGGCCGGCTCGTCAACGTCTACGGCCCGACGGAGACCACGATCTGGTCGACGTACGACGAGATCGCCGACGGCGCGGACCGGGTGACGATCGGCCGCCCGCTCGCGAACACGCGGGCCTTCGTGCTCGACGGGCACCTGGCCCCCGTACCGGCCGGTATCCCCGGCGGCCTCTATCTCGCCGGGGCCGGTGTCGCCCGCGGCTATCTCGGCCGGCCGGAGCTGGACGGCGAGCGGTTCGTGCCGGACCCGTTCGGCCCGCCGGGGAGCCGGATGTACCGGACCGGCGACCTGGTGCGCCAACGCGCCGACGGACGGCTGGAGTTCCTCGGCCGGGCCGACGACCAGATCAAGCTCCGGGGCTTCCGGATCGAGCTCGGCGAGATCGAGGCACGGCTGCTCGCGGTGGAGGGTGTGGCCCGGGCCGCCGCCGCGGTCCGGGACGGCCGGCTGGTCGGCTATCACGTCGGCGGCGCGGAGGAGGGCGAGCTGCGCCGGGAGCTGGCGGCCGCGCTGCCCGCGTACATGGTGCCGGAGGCCTTCGTCCGCCTCGACGCCCTGCCCGCCACGCCGAACGGCAAGCTCGACCGGCAGGCGCTGCCGTGCCCGCCCGAGGAGACGGCGGCCCCGGAGACGGCCGGGGAGGACGTGCTGGAGACGGTGCGGGAGATCTGGTGCGAGGTGCTCCGGCTCCCAGGGCTGGGCGACACCGAGAACCTCTTCGACCTCGGCGGCCACTCGATCACGATGACCCAGATCTCGACCCGGATCCTCGACCGGCTCGGCGTCGACGTCCCGCTGCACGCGTACTTCGACGAACCGACCGTCCAGGGCATCGCGGGCGTGGTCGCCGGGCTGCGGGAAGAGTGCTGAGAGGGCTGAGAGGGCTGAGAGGGCTGAGAGGGCTGAGAGGGCTGAGACAGGAATCAGCCCCCGGCGCTCCATACCGATTCGTGAGTCTCAGTCGTCGCCGACGGCTCCGATTACCGGTACGTGCCCTTCCGGGGGCCTGGCCAGTTGCCGAGATGGGGGTCACTCGGTCCGACGGACGTCTCCACCGGTTGGTGCGGCTCTCACCGGTTGCCTGGTGTATTCGCCAGTTTCCTCCTTATATGTCCGCAGTCAAGGGGGGAGGGTAAAAAATCTCACTTTTTGGACAGTGCGGCGCCGATGATCCGGCAGATCTCGGCGGCCGGCCCGGGCAGGTACATGTCGCCGTGCGCGCTGTGGATGTCGTGGACGTGCACGGTGCCCTCGATGTGCGGCCGCCACAGGTCCGCGAAGGACCCCTCCGGCTTCGGCACGGCGTTGAAGAAGAGGACATCGCCGCGGTAGGCCGGGGAGCGGAATTCCGGCATCAGCCTCGTGTGGTTGACGATCACCGAGACCGCGTTGTCCAGGAAGGACGCGCCGTCGTCGGTGCCGGTCAGCCCGGTGAGGTGCTCGAGGAAGTACTCCCGCACCTCGGCCGCGGTGGGCGGTGCGTGGCTCGCCAGGTAGCCGCTGGGGACGCTGTCCAGCAGGGCCAGCAGCGCCACTTCGTGCCCTTGCCGCTGGAGTTCCGCCGCCATCGCGTGGGCGAGGGTGCCGCCGATGGAGAGCCCCGCCAGGTGGTAGGGGCCCGCCGGCTGCACGGCCAGCACTTCGGCGACGTAGTCGGCCACCATGGCGTCGACGGAGGCGGGCAGCGGGGTCGTTCCGTCGAAGCCCTTGGCCTGGATGCCGAGGACCGGCCGGTCCGCCGGGAGCAGGCCGGCGAATCCCAGGTAGGGCCAGCAGATGCCGCCTCCGGGGTGGATCCACCACAGGGGCGGGGAGGCGGGGCCGGTGCCGTCGGCGATGGGCAGGACCGGGGCGAAGGGGTCCGTGGGGCCCGCTGCCGCGCCGCCGGATTCCAGGTGCGCGGCCAGTCCGGCGACCGTGGGCGACTGGAACACCGTCCGGATCGGCAGGTCGGCGCCGAGCACCACGCGGATCCGGTTGACCAGCCGGGCGGCGAGGAGGGAGTGCCCGCCGAGGGCGAAGAAGCCGTCGTCGATGCCCACCCGGCCCGTCTCCAGGACCTCGGCGAACAGGCCGCACAGGATCTCCTCCCGCGCTGTCCGGGCGGAGCGGCCGCCGTGCGCCCCGCCCCGGTCCGGGGCGGGCAGGGCCGTCCGGTCCAGCTTGCCGTTCCTGGTGAACGGCATCTCGCCGATCACCATCAGTGCCGAGGGCACCATGTACTCCGGCAGCCGCGCCCGCAGGTGCCGGCGCAGTTCCGCGGGCAGTTCCCCGTCGGTGTCGTGCGCCGACGGCACGACGTACCCGGCGAGGCGCCGGTCGTCGTGGGAGTCGTCGACCACCACGGCGGCCCGTGCGACGGCGGGATGGGCGAGCAGTGCCGCCTCGATCTCGCCGGGTTCGATCCGGAAGCCCCGGATCTTCACCTGGTCGTCGGCCCGCCCCTGGAACGTCAGCTCCCCGTCCGCGGTACGGACCACGATGTCGCCCGTGCGGTACATCCGCTCACCGGGCCGTCCGTACGGGCACGGCACGAACCGCGCCGACGTCAGACCGGGACGGCCGACGTAGCCGCGGGCCACGCCCGCGCCCGCGATGTACAGCTCGCCGGCCGTGCCGTCCGGCACCGGGTGCAGGGCACCGTCCAGGACGTACACCCGGGTGTCCGGGACCGGCCGGCCGATCGGCGGCAGGCCGGTGCCCGCGGCCAGCGGCGCGCTCATGGTGGCGCAGGCCGTGGTCTCGGTGGGCCCGTAGACGTTCACCATCTCGCGGTCCGGCGCCCACTCGGCGATCAGTGCCGGCGGGGTCACCTCGCCGCCGACCACCAGTGACTCCACCGTGGACATCGAGCCGGCGGGCACCATCGCGAGCATGGCGGGCGGGATCATCGCATGGGTCACCCCGTGCGCGGCGATCGTGTCGGCCAGCGGGGTCCCGGGGGCCAGGCGGTCCTGGCCGGCCATCACCAGGGTCGCGCCGGACAGCAGTGCCGTGAACGTCTCGCAGAGCGACACGTCGAAGCTCGGCGAGGCCAGTTGCAGCATCCGGCTGGCGGCGGTGACACCGAGTCGTTCGACGTGTGCCGCGGCCAGGGCGGCCACGCCGCGGTGCGTGACGGCGACGCCCTTCGGCCGCCCGGTCGAGCCCGAGGTGTAGATGACGTACGCGGTGCCGTCGAGCGCCGCCGCGCAGGGGGCGGGGCGGTCCGGCCGGTCCTCGACCTGGTCCATCCGCAGCACCGGCACCGGGAGCGAGGACAGCTTCGGGGCCGTCGTCCCGTCCGTCAGTACCAGCCGGGCGCCGGAGTCCGCCGTCATGAAGGCGATGCGCTCGTCGGGCAGGGTCCGGTCGACGGGCAGGTACGCGCCGCCCGCCCGCATCACCGCGAGCAGCGCCACCACGAGCTGCGGCGAGCGCGGCAGTGCCACCGCCACCACCGTCTCGGGGCCCACGCCGCGTGCCGTGAGCTCATGGGCGAGCCGGGCGACGCGGGTGTCGAGCTCGCGGTACGTCAGTGGCGTGCCCTCGAAGAGCACGGCGGTGGCGTCCGGGGTCGCGGCGGCCTGCGCGGAGAACAGCTCCGGTGCCGTCGCCTGGGGTATCCGCAGGTCGTACGTACCGGCGGGCGGCCGAAAGGCGTCGATCGCCCCGACCGGGGTGTCCGGATCGGCCGCCATCCGCCGCAGGACGCGGGCGAACCGGGCGGCGATCCCTTCGGCGGTCGCCGCGTCGAACAGGTCGCACTGGTACTGGAGGATCACGCGCAACCGGGGTTCGGCGACCGCCGCGACGCCCAGGGGGTAGTGGGTCCCGTTCGACGAGGCGGCACCGGTGATGGTGATCCCGGCGGCGTCGTCGGTGTCCGCGCCGGTGCCGTCGTCGGGGAAGGACTCGAACACCGTCACCGTGTCGAACAGCGTCGGGAGTCCGACGGCGCGGTGGATGTCGGTGAGAGAACAGTGGTGGTGGTCGAGCAGTGCGCCCTGGCGGTTCTGGAGTGCGGTCAGCATCGTGCCGACGCTGTCCCACGGCGAGAGCCGGACCCGTACCGGCAGGGTGTTGATGAACAGCCCCACCATGGCGTCCACGCCGTCCACCGCGGCGGGACGGCCCGACACGGTGCCGCCGAACATCACGTCCTGGCGCCCGGTCAGGCCCGCGAGGACGAGCGCCCAGGCCCCCTGCACGACCGTGTTGAGGGTGACGCCCAACTCGGCCGCGCGCCGGGCGAGTTCCTCCGCGACGTCATCCGGCAGCGGGACCTCGAGCCGTTGCGTGTTGCCCATGTCGGCGTCCTGGCTCCCCGCGGGCACGAGCAAGGTGGGCTCGTCGACCCCGGCGAGTTCGTCCGCCCATGCGCGTACGGACCGTTCGTGGTCCTGCTCCGAAAGCCAGACCAGGAAGTCCCGGTAGGCGGGCGGCCGCGGCAGTGCCGAGGCGTCGCCTGCAGAGCCGTAGAGGCGCAGCAGGTCCCGCATCAGCAGGGGCAGAGACCATCCGTCGAACAGGACGTGGTGCGCGGTGAGGACCAGTTCGGCGCGGTGGGAACCGAACCGCACGAGGGAGAGCCGCATCAGCGGTGGTACGGCCGGATCGAAGTGAAGGTCCTGGTCCTCTTCAAGGAACTGCCGGAAGGCGCCGTCCCGTTCGTCCTCGCCGAGGGCGCTCAGGTCGGCCTCCTGCCAGGGCAGCTCGACGCCGTCCAGCACCAGCTGGACCGGGTCGCCGGACATGTCGCCGACGAAGGCGGTGCGCAGGGCGGGATGGCGGTCGAGCAGCGCCTGCCCCGCGGCGCGCATCCGTCCGGGGTCCACGTCTCCGGCCAGGTGGTGGACCATCTGCACGTGGTAGGCGTCGTACGCCGCGTCGCTGAGCAGCGACTGGAAGAGCAGCCCGGACTGGAGCGGGGTCAGCGGCCAGATGTCGGCGAGCCCCGGATACCGCTGCTCCCACTCCTCGATCTCGCTCTGCCGCACCGCCACCAACGGCACGTCCGAGGGCGTCAGTCCACCCGCACCGGGCGTGCTCACATGTGCGGCCAGCTCCTCGAGGGCCGCACACCATGCATCCGCCAGCTCCTGCACCTCGTCCCGGGACAACACGCCCGTCGGGAACCCGAACCGCGCCGTGAGCGCACCCGACTCCGTCACCAGCGCGTTGACGTCCAGCACCGACAACGCAGGCATGTCCGCGTCCGGCGCCGCCACCAACTCCGCCGTCCCCACAGCCTGCGTCCAGCCCAGACCCCGCAGATGCTCGGGCATGTCCGACGACGAGAACCGGCCAAGGTAGTTGAACGAAATCTGCCCCGTGGGGAATTGCGCCAGCTCCGCGCCCGTCTCCTCGTTCAGATACCGCAGCAGACCATAGCCGATCCCCTTGTCCGGAACCGCCAGCATCCGCTCCTTCACAGCCTTCACCGCGTCGGCGAGCGTCCCGTCCGCATCAACATCCAGGCGCACCGGGAACATGCTCGTGAACCAGCCCACCGTCCGCGACAAATCCGCACCCTCGACCACATCCTCGCGTCCATGACCTTCGAGCCGCACCAGCACCGACGACTCGTCCACCCCCCGCCACCTCACCACCGCCAGCGCCAACGCCGCCAACAACCCATCACCCGCACCACTACGAAACGCGGCAGGCACCGCAGTCAGCAACGCCTCCGTCACCGACGGCGACACCCGAGCCCACACGTAGTCCACGGTGGAGACCACATCCACCGCAGGATCCAGCCGCCGCGCACCCAACACCGGATCCGGACCGTCAACCACCGCACGCCAGTAGGCCAGTTCGGCGACACGACGCTCAGCACCCGCCTCGTCCCGCATCGCATGCGCCCACCGGCGCAGCGACGTCCCCGCCTCCGGCAGCGTGATCGGCTCGCCGTCCCGTACGCACCGCCATGCCTCGGCGAGGTCTGGCAGCAGGATCCGCCACGACACGCCGTCCACGACCAAGTGGTGCAGGACGACCAACAGCCGACCCGCCGGCTCGAACCACACGAACTGCGCCATCACGCCGCGCTCCGGGTCCAACCGGTCCGCTGCGGCATCCAGTTCGTCCTGGGCCACCTGCTGCCAGTCCTCGCCCCGGGCGACCCGACGCACCAGCGGGGCCGGGTCGACCGTGCCGGGCGGGGCGATGCGCAGGCCGCCGTCGGGGACGAGGCGGGAGCGCAGGGCGTCATGGCGGTCGAGGACCGCGGCGAGGACCGCGAGAAGACCGTCCCGGTCGATGCCGTCGGGCAGGTCCAGGACAGCGGTCATGGCGAACCTGCCGAACCCGCCGCCGAGTTCGCGCACGTAGCGGGCGACGGGCAGCAGCGGAAGGTCGCCGGTGCCGCCGCCCTCCAGCTCGGCCAGCACCTCGGGTGCTCCGGAACGTCCGCCGGCAGCCGCGGCGAGCCCAGCGACAGTGCGGCGCTCGAAGATCTGCCGCGGCGTGATCTCGACACCCCGCGCCCGTGCCCGCGACACCACCTGGAGCGAGCGGATGCTGTCCCCGCCGACGAGGAAGTAGTCGTCGTCGATGCCGACCCGGTCCAGGCCGACCACTTCCGCGTACACCTCGGCCAGGACGGACTCCACGGCCGACCGCGGTGCCCGGTAGGCCGCGCGGCGGGTGAGGGCCGGCTGCGGCGTGGGCGTACGGTCCGCCGCGGCGTTGTCCGGCGTGCCGAGCGGCGCGTCCGGGTCGGCCACGAGCCGGTGCAGGATACGGACAAAGCCGTCCGCGATGCCGTCCGCCGTGGAGCGGTCGAACAGCTCGGTGGCGTACTCGAGGTTGCCCACGACACCGCGGTCCGGTACGTCGGCCATGGTGAGGAACAGGTCGAACTTCGCGGTCCCGTTGGCGACGGTCCTCAGGTCCGTGCGCAGTCCGTCGAGGGCGAAGTCCCCGGCCGCGATGTTCTGCCAGCCGAACATGACCTGGAACAGCGGGTGGTAGGCGGTGGAGCGGTCGGGGTTGAGGAGCTCCACCAGCCGCTCGAAGGGGGCGTGCTGGTTGTCGTACGCGGCGAGCGCCTTGTCGCGCACCTGGTCCAGTACCCCGGAGAACGAGAGCTCCCGGGGCATCCGGACGCGCAGCACCCAGGTGTTGACGAAGAAGCCGACGAGATCGGCGAGGGCGGCATCCGTGCGGTTGGCGATCGGGGACCCGATGGCCAGGTCGTCACCGCCCCCGAGGTCGCGCAGCAGGACCGCGAGCGCCGCCTGGAGCACCATGGGAACCGTCGCTCCGTGTGCCACGGCCAGGTTCTCCACCGCGGCGGTGAGGGCGGGGTCGAGGGTGAACTCCACCAGGTCGCCGTGATGGCCCGCGACCGCCGGGCGGGGACGGTCGGCCGGAAGCGCCAGCGGCTGCGGCACTCCGGCCAGTTCGCCTTGCCAGTAGGCAAGTTGAGCCGACAGGACACTCGCAGGGTCGCTCTCGTCGCCCAGCAGCTCATGCTGCCAGAGGGTGTAGTCGACGTACTGCACGGGCAGTGCGGGCCACGCGGGGGGCTCGGAGCGCAGCCGGGCGGCGTAGGCGGTTCCCAGGTCGCGGGTGAGCGGGGCGAGGGACTCGCCGTCGCCGGCGATGTGGTGGAGGACCAGCAGCAGAATGTGCTCCTCCGGCTCCTGCCGGAAGACGTGTACGCGCAGCGGCAGTTCGGCGGCGAGGTCGAAGACATGGGTCACCGCCCCGGCCACCAGACGGTCTGCCTCGTCCGGCCCGGCCTCGACGACGGGGACGTCCGGCACCGCCTCACCGGCGGGCAGGATGCGCTGGTACGGCACCCCGTCGTCCTCGCCGACGAGGGTGCGCAGGGTCTCGTGGCGCGCCACCACGTCGTGCACGGCCGCCCGCAGCGCGGGCACGTCCAGCGGGCCCTCGAGCCGCAGGAGCACCGGCAGGTTGTAGGTGGCGGACGGCCCGTCGAACCGGTCCGCGAACCACAGCCTGCGCTGGGCGGACGACAACGGCACGCGCTCCGGCCGGTGTTCGGCCCGCCGCAGCCGCGGCTGTGCCGAGGTTCCGGCCGGGACGTGTGCGGCCAGGAGCGCGACGGTGGGCGCGTCGAACACGGTGCGGATCGGCACGTCGGCGCCCATGACCGTACGGATCCGGCTGACGAGCCGGGTGACGAGCAGCGAGTGCCCGCCGAGGGCGAAGAAGTCGTCGTCGACGCCGATCCGTTCCACGCCGAGCACCTCGGCGAACAAGGTGCGGAGCATCTCCTCCTGCGGGGTGCCGGGATCCCGGGAGGTCTCCGCGCCGCCCGCGAACTCGGGGGCGGGCAGCGCGGCCCGGTCGAGCTTTCCGTTCGCGGTCACCGGGAGCGTGTCGAGGACGACGACGGCCGACGGCACCATGTGTTCCGGCAGGTGCTCCCCAGCGTGCGCCCGGAGGTCGTCGGCGAGCCGGCCGGGGGTGTACCAGCGCTTCTCCTCCGTGAACGGCGCGGATGTGACTGGGGCGTTGTCCGGCCGCACGGCGTACAGGGAGTACATGCCGGTGTCGGCGAGCTCGCGCGAACTCTCCGCCATGGTGCGGAAGCCGTGTTCGTGCAGCAGGGCGGTGATGGTGTCGAGACGGCCGTCGATGTCGTGGACCTCGGCGACGATCTGCCGGACGATCGGCCAGTGTTCGGGCTCGATCCCGAGCAGGACGTCGAGTTCGCCCTTCTCGGCGTCGACCTTCAGCAGGTCGATGACCGTGATGCCGTTCTCCCGGATCATCTGGGAGAGCGTCCGTATCTCGACGTCGACCGGGACGCTCCGCAGCCGGTCCGTGAGCAGTTCGGCCAGCATGGCGTCGTCGTCCGCGCCGCGGTCGCGGTCGTTGTGGAGGACGCGTTCCAGCATGCGGCGTTCTTCGTGCTCGTCGGCGAACCGGCCGGAGAGCAGCGACATGTCCGGGTAGTAGGTGAACTCCGCGCGGCCCGGCTCGCGTCCCAGGGCGCAGTTGGTGAGCACGACGTCAATGTCGTGCAGTTCGGCGTTGAGCCGGAACATCCCGGCCAGTTCGGGCATCGGCTCGAAGGCGTGGATGGTGCAGTCCGGCCGTTGCGTCTTCACAAAGAGCGAGAACAGGCCGACGTGACCGCCGACGTCCACCACGCAGGCGCCTTCGGGGAGAGCGATCCCTCCTCTGAGGTATTCGTTCCTGCCGAAGATCTCGTCGTACAGGTAGAGCGTGTTGGAGCGGTTGCGGGCGCACACCGGCATCCCGTTGGGCAGTTCGTGCAGTTCCACCCCGTCCAGCCGGCCCTCCCGCCGGAGCCGGCACAGGCGGGCCACCTCCGGTGCCGTGCCGGGCTCGGGCACCACGTACCCCACGAGCTGGGGGCCGCCGGCGGTCTCGCGGGCGGTCACCGCGGCCCGGGCGACGGCGGGATGGCCGGCGAGCACGTTCTCGATCTCGCCGGGTTCGACCCGGAACCCCCGGATCTTGACCTGGTCGTCGGTCCTGCCGAGGAATTCGAGGCGCCCCTGTTCGTCCCACCGGACCCGGTCCCCCGCGCGGTACATCCGGCTGCCCGGCGCACCGTACGGATCGGCCACGAACCGGCCGGCGGTCAGGGCAGCACGGCCGAGGTAGCCGCGGGCCAGCTGGTCGCCGGCGATGTACAACTCCCCCGCCACGCCCGGCGGGGCGGGCCTGAGGCCGGCGTCCAGGACGTAGGTCCGTGTGTTCCACACGGGGCGGCCGATGGTCACCGGTCCGGTGTCCGTGCGGGTGCAGGGGGCGGCGGTGACGTCGACCGCAGTCTCGGTCGGGCCGTAGAGGTTGTTCAGCCGTGCGCCGAGAACGGTGTGGAAGTGGTCGCGCAGCTGCGGGGGCAGTGCCTCACCGCTGCAGACGACCTCACGCAGACTGGTGCAGGCGCCCGCCGAGGGCTCCTGGAGGAACGCCTGGAGCATCGAGGGGACGAAGTGCGCGATGGTGACCCCGGTGTCCCGGATGAGCCCGGCCAGATAGGCGGGGTCGCGGTGGCCGTCCGGTTTCGCGACGACCAGCGTGGCACCGGTGATCAGGGGCAGGAACACCTCCCACACCGACACGTCGAAGCCCAGCGGGGTCTTCTGCAGGATCCGGTCGCCCGCGGCCACGCCGTAGGCGTCCCGCATCCACAGCAGCCGGTTGACGATGGCCGCGTGCTCGACCACCACTCCCTTGGGGCGGCCCGTCGATCCCGAGGTGTACAGGACGTAGGCGGGGTGCGCCGGGGTGGCGGGATGAACTGGGCTGTCTCCGGGGCCCATTGCAGGGATGTCCGTGAGGGTGAGCAGGGGGCGTGCGTCGGCCTCCAGGAAGGCGATCCGCTCGGCGGGCAGGCCCGGGTCGACGGGGAGGTAGGCGCCGCCGGCCTTCAGGACGGCCAGCAGCGCGACCACCATCTCGGCCGAGCGGGGCAGCATCACGCCGACCACGGTCTCGGGTCCGACGCCGCGGGCGGCCAGGTGGTGTGCGAGGCGGTCCGCCCGCCGGTCGAGTTCCGCGTAGGTCAGGGCGGTGTCCTCGAACACCACGGCGTCGGCGTCGGGGGTACGGGCGGCCTGCTCCTCGAACGCCTCCACGAGCGTGACGGACGGCACCGGGTGCGCCGTGTCGTTCCACTCCTCGAGGACCTGCTTCCGCTCGGCGGGAGTGAGCACGTCGATCTGCCCGGCCCGGCCGTACGGGTCCTCCACGAGGTGGCACAGCACCCGCAGGAACCGTTCGCCGATGGACGTCACGGAGGCGTGGTCGATCGCGTCGTGCTGGTACTGCAGGGCGAGCCTCAGATGGGGATCCGCGTCCGCCACCACCGCGACCGGGTAGTGGCTGCCGCTGTAGGGGGTGAGCCCGGTGATCGTCACACCGGCCTCGCTGTTCGCCTCGCTGATGCCCACGCGGTCGACCGGGAAGGACTCGAAGACCACGACAGTGTCGAACAGGGCGCTCAGGCCGGCGGCCTGCTGGATGTCGGCCAGAGCGTGATGGTGGTGGTCGAGCAGGGCCGCCTGCCGGTCCTGCAGGGAGGTCAGCAGGGCAGTGATGGTGTCCTCGGGGGAGCAGCGCACGCGTACCGGCAGGGTGTTGATGAACAGCCCCACCATGGCGTCCACGCCGTCCACCGCGGCGGGACGGCCCGAGACCGTCGCACCGAACACCACGTCCTGGCGTCCGGTCAGCCCCGCGAGGACGAGCCCCCAGGCGCCCTGCACCAGCACGCTGAGGGTGACCCCCAGCTCGGCGGCCCGGCGGGAGAGGGTGACCGCCAGGTCGGCCGGCAGCGGGACGTCGACCTGCCCGATGTCCGCGGTGGCCGTCCCGTCCCCGGCGCCCGGGACGAGCAGTGTGGGCTCATCGACCCCGGCGAGCTCGTCGGCCCATGCGCGGGCGGCGGCCTCCCGGTCCTGCCGCGTCAGCCATGCCAGGAAGTCCCGGTACCCCCGCACCCGGGGCAGCGCCGATCCGTCACCGGCGGAGCCGTAGAGGCGCAACAGGTCCCGCATCAGCAGGGGCACGGACCATCCGTCGAACAGGACGTGGTGAGCCGTGAACACCAGCTCCGCGCGGTCGGGCCCCAGGGTCACCAGCGACATGCGCAGCAAGGGCGGTGCGGCCGGGTCGAAGTGGGTGGTGCGGTCGCTCGCCAGCAGCCGCTCCAGCTCCTCGGGGCTCGCCCCGCTCAAGTCGTGGTGCTGCCAGGGCAGTTCCACCCGGTCGAGCACGACCTGGACGTGGTCCCCCTCGGCGTTCGGCACGAACGCGGTCCGCAGGGCGGGGTACCGGTCGAGCAGGGCCTGCCCCGCGGCGCGCATCCGTCCGGGATCGACCCGGCCGGACAGGTGGTGGACGAACTGGACGTGGTACGCGTCGAAGGCGGAGTCGGCCAGCATCGCGTGGAAGAGCAGCCCGGACTGGAGCGGGGTCAGCGGCCAGATGTCGGCGAGCCCCGGATACCGCTGCTCCCACTCCTCGATCTCACTCTGCCGCACCGCCACCAACGGCACGTCCGAGGGCGTCAGTCCACCCGCACCGGGCGTACTCACATGTGCGGCCAGCTCCTCGAGGGCCGCACACCACGCATCCGCCAGCTCCTGCACCTCGTCCCGGGACAACACGCCCGTCGGGAACCCGAACCGCGCCGTGAGCGCACCCGACTCCGTCACCAGCGCGTTGACGTCCAGCACCGACAACGCAGGCATGTCCGCGTCCGGCGCCGCCACCAACTCCGCCGTCCCCATAGCCTGCGTCCAGCCCAGACCCCGCAGATGCTCGGGCATGTCCGACGACGAGAACCGGCCCAGGTAGTTGAACGAAATCTGCCCCGTGGGGAATTGCGCCAGCTCCGCGCCCGTCTCCTCGTTCAGATACCGCAGCAGACCATAACCGATCCCCTTGTCCGGGACCGCCAGCATCCGCTCCTTCACAGCCTTCACCGCGTCGGCCAGCGTCCCGTCCGCATCGACATCCAGGCGCACCGGGAACATGCTCGTGAACCAGCCCACCGTCCGCGACAGATCCGCACCCTCGATCACATCCTCGCGTCCATGGCCTTCGAGCCGCACCAGCACCGACGACTCGTCCACCCCCCGCCACCTCACCACCGCCAGCGCCAACGCCGCCAACAACCCATCACCCGCACCACTACGAAACGCAGCAGGCACCGCAGTCAGCAACGCCTCCGCCACCGACGGCGACACCCGAGCCCACACGTAGTCCACGGTGGAGACCACATCCACCGCAGGATCCAGCCGCCGCGCACCCAGAACCGGATCCGGGCCGTCAACCACCGAGCGCCATAGGTCGAGTTCGGCGACCCGGCGTCCGGCCGACGCCTCCTCCCGCAGCGCGTACGTCCAGCGCCGTGCCGACGTGCCCACTTCCGGCAGCTCGGGGACACGCCCGTCCGTCACCGCCCGCCACGCCTCGGCGAGGTCCGGCAGCAGAATCCGCCACGACACGCCGTCCACGACCAGATGGTGCAGGACGACCAACAGCCGCCCCGCCCGCTCGAACCACACCAACTGCGCCATGACACCGCCGTACGGGTCCAACCGGCCCGTCGCCGCGTCCAGTTCGGCGGCTGCTGCCGTCTCGTCCCAGGGGCGATCGACCCGGTGGATCAGAGCGGCAATGTCAGTCGACCCCTGCGGAGCCACCTCCAGCCCGCGCTCCACCAGCCGGGATCGCAGGACGTCGTGACGGTCGAGCACGGCCCGCAGCGTGGCGTGCAGTCCCGCCTCGTCGATGTCCCGGGGCAGGTCGAGCACCATCGACATCGAGAACCGGTCGATGCCGCCGCCCAGTTCGCGCAGGTACTCCGCCACCGGCGGCAGCGGCATCCGGCCGAGGCCGCCGCCCTCCAGTTCCGCGAGCCGTGTGCTCGCGCCGGACGTGCTGCCGGCCACGGCGGCGAGCTCGGCGACGGTGCGGCGCTCGAAGACCTGCCGCGGCGTGATCTCCACGCCCCGCGCCCGTGCCCGCGACACCACCTGGATGGAACGGATGCTGTCCCCGCCGACGGCGAAGAAGTCGTCGTCGACCCCGACCCGGTCCAGGCCGAGCACCTCGGCGTACGCCCCGGCGAGCACCTCCTCGGTCGCCGAGCCCGGCGCACGGTACGCGCCGCTCCTGAACTCCGGTTCGGGGAGCGCGGCGCGGTCCAGCTTGCCGTTGGGGGCGAGCGGCAGCCGGTCCAGCATCACGAAGGCCGCGGGGACCATGAACTCCGGGAGCCGGCCCGCCACGAAGGTGCGCAGTTCCGCCGCGGAGACGCCCGCGGTCAGGTCGACGTCGATGTGGCCGAGGCTCTCGACGGTACCGATGCCGCCCACGCCCACGGGGACGACGTAGCCCACCAGCTGGGTGCCGCCCGGCCGTTGGCAGGTGGTCACCACGGCCTGGGCCACTCCGGGGTGGGCGGTCAGTGCCGCTTCGACCTCGCCGGGTTCGATCCGGAAGCCGCGGACCTTCATCTGGGCGTCGTCGCGCCCGGCGAACTCCAGTTGTCCGTCGGCGTTCCAGCGGGCGAGGTCGCCGGTGCGGTACATCCGGGAGCCGGCCGGGCCATAGGGGTCGGCCACGAACCGTTCGGCGGTCAGGCCCGCCCGCCCGTGGTAGCCGCGCCCCACCGCACCCGCGACGTAGAGCTCGCCCACGACGCCCAGGGGCACCGGGGAGAGTCCGGGGCCGAGCACGTAGGTGCGCATGTTGCCGAGCGGTGTCCCGATCGGTGCGCTGCCGGAGCCGCCGGGTCCGTCCGGGCCGGCGACGTAGGCGGCAACGTGGGCGGTGGCGTAGAAGCTCTCACTCTGACCGTAGGCGTTGACGACCCGGACACCGTCGAAGGTCTCGCGCACCCGGTGCACCAGGGACGCGGGCAGCGCCTCGCCGGCGAACACGACGGTGTCCACGGTGACGCGGCCGGCGATGTCGTCGATCAGTTCGGCGAAGACCGAGGGGACGGTGCTGATCACGCTGCCCGACCAGGCGGGCCGTTCCCCGAGTGCCACCACGTCCCGGACGATCTCGACGGTGCCGCCCGCGGCGAGGGTGGTGACGATCTCGAACACCGACACGTCGAAGTTGACCGACGTGCCTGCCAGCGTGCGCGACCCCGGCCGCAGTTCGGCCGTGGAGGCCAGCCGGGTCACGCCGTTGACCACGCCGTGGTGGGTGATGGCGACGCCCTTGGGCGCCCCGGTGGAGCCGGAGGTGTACATCACGTACGCCACGTTGCCGGGCCGGATCCGAACTGTCGGAGCATCGGCGTCGTCGGGGCCGATGTCGCCGAAGCGGAGCCGGGGGGTGCCGTCGTCGGGCAGTACCCCCGCCGTGTCGGTGCCCTCGTCGGTCAGGATCAGCCGGGGCCGGGCCTCGGAGAGGATGCGGTCCAGCCGTGCGCTCGGGTAGCGGGGGTCGACGGGCACATAGGCGGCGCCGGACTTCAGGATGCCCAGCATCGCGACCACCAGGTCCGCCGACCGCGGCAGTGCCAGGCCCACGAGGGACTCCGGGCCGGCGCCGTGCCGGGCGAGCGCGCGGGCCACCCGGTCGGCGCGCTCCTCCAGCTCCCGGTAGGTCAGCTCCTGTTCCCCGAAGACCACCGCGATGCCGTCGGGTGTCAACGCGGCCTGCCGCGCGACCAGTTCGGGCACGGTCACCTCGGGCGTCGGGACGGCCGTGTCGTTGTACGCGGCGAGGAGCGCGCGCTCGGCGGAGTCCAGGACGTCCACGGAGCCCGCCCGCGTCCCCGGCGCCTGGGCCAGGCACCGCAGGACGCGCAGGAAGCGCGCCCCGATGTCCGTGGCCGTGGACCGGTCGAACAGGTCGGTCGCGTACTCGAGGTTGCAGTGCATGCCCTCGCCGGGAGAGCGGGTGGCGAAGTTGAACTCCAGGTCGAACTTGGCGGTCCGGGTGGGGACGGCCTCCAGTACGGCGTCCAGGCCGGGCAGCGCGAGGTCGAGCCGGGCGTTGCCCTGCCAGGTGAACATCACCTGGAACAGCGGGTGGTAGGCGGTGGAACGCTCCGGGTTCAGGGCCTCCACCAGCCGTTCGAAGGGGAGGTCCTGGTGGTCGTAGGCGCGCAGGGCCTTGTCGCGCACCTGGTCCAGGACCTGCCCGAGGGACGGGTTCCCGGACAGGTCGGCGCGCAGCACCCAGGTGTTGACGAAGAAGCCGACCAGGTCCGTCAGTTCCTCGTCGGCGCGCCCGGCGGTCGTGGAGCCGATGGTGATGTCCGGTCCGGCGCCGAGGTGGTGCAGGAGGACGGCCAGGGCCGTCTGCATCACGATCGACGGTGTCACGCCGCGGGCCCGTGCGAGGTCCTCGACGGCGGCGACGAGTCCGGGTTCGACGGCGAACTCGACCATGCCGCCGCGGTGGCTCGCCACGGGCGGGCGCGGGCGGTCGGCGGGCAGCCGTATCTGCTGGGGGGCTCCGGCGAGTTCGTCGCGCCAGTACCCCAGCTGGGTGGCCAGCACGCTCGCGGGGTCGTCCGGGTCACCGAGCAGCTCCCGCTGCCAGAGCGTGTAGTCGGCGTACTGCACGGGCAGTTCGGGCCACGCGGGGGGATCGGAGCGCAGCCGGGCCGTGTAGGCGGTGGCCAGGTCGCGGCCCAGGGGCGCCATGGACTCGCCGTCGGCGGCGGCGTGGTGGACGACCAGGACGAGGATGTGCTCCTCGGGGCCGCGGCGCAGGATCCGGGCGCGTACCGGGATCTCGGCGGCGAGGTCGAAGCGGTGGGCCACCGCCTCGGCCACGGCGCCCGGGGCCATGTCGAGGACCGGCACCGGTACGTCCAACTCACCGACAGGCACGACCTGCTGTGCGGGCAGGCCGTCCGCGCCCTCGACGAACAGCGTGCGCAGGCTCTCGTGCCGGACGATCACGTCGCGTACGGCCGAGGCCAGCGCGTTCACGTCCAGTGCCCCGGTCAGGCGGAGCACGAACGGCAGGTTGTAGGTGGCGGAGGGGCCCTCGAACCGGTCGATGAACCACAGCCTCCGCTGCGCAAAGGACAGGGGGATCACTGCGCGTCTCCTCGTCGGTCGGTCATCCTGCGCAGGCGGGGCCTGCCGGGTGTGGCCAGGGTGCCGCCGAGCTCGTGGGAGAGCTCGGCGACGGTCGGGCGGGTGAAGACCGCGCTGACCGGTATCTCGGCGCCGAGCTCCGCACGGGCGCGGCTGATCAGGCGGACGGCCACGAGCGAATGCCCGCCCAGCGCGAAGAAGTTGTCGTCGATGCCGACCCGTTCGACGCCGAGTGCCTCCTCGTACAGCCGGCACAGCGTCTCTTCGCGGGCGGTGCGCGGCGCGCGGTACGCGGCCCCGGTGAGCTCCGGTTCGGGCAGCGCGGCGCGGTCCAGCTTGCCGTTGGGCATCAGCGGGAGCCTGTCCAGGGCCACGAACGCGGTCGGCACCATGAAGTCGGGCAGTTTGCCCGCCAGGAAGGAGCGCAGCTCCTCGGGCGTCCCGCCCGGGGCAACGTACGCGACCAGTTGCCGTGCGGTGCTCGTGCCGCGGCCGTCGCGGGCGACGACGGCCGCCTGGCCGACGTCGGGGTGCGCGGTCAGCGCCGCCTCGACCTCGGCGGGCTCGACCCGGGCGCCGCGGATCTTGACCTGGGCGTCGTCGCGCCCGGCGTACTCGAGCAGGCCCTCCGCGGTCCGGCGGCCCAGGTCCCCGGTGCGGTACATCCGTGCCCCGGCCGGCCCGGACGGATCGGCGACGAACCGTGCGGCGGTCAGCCCGGGGCGGTCGCGGTAGCCGCGGCCGACCGTGGCCCCGGCGACGTACAACTCCCCCACCACGCCCGGCGGGACGGGCCGGAGCCCGGGGCCGAGGACGTACACCCGCACGGTGTCGAGCGGCCTGCCGATCGGGGCGCCCGCGGAGCCGCCCTCCCATGTGTCGGTTCCGGAGAGGGAGTACGCGGTGGCGTAGAAGGTCTCGGTCTGTCCGTAGCCGTTGACCACCCGGACCCCGGGGATCGCCTCCCGGATCCGCCGCAGCAGTGCCGCGGGCAGTGCCTCGCCCGCGAGCATCACGGTCTCGGCGCGGATCCTGCCCGGTATGTGGTCGAGGAGTTCGGCGAAGGCCGAGGGGACCGTGCTGATCACACTGCCGGTCCAGCTCCGGCGTTCGCCCAGTGTCAGGACGTCGCGGACGACTTCGACGGTGCCGCCGGTGCACAGGGTCGAGAAGATCTCGAACACGGACACGTCGAAGCCGACGGAGGCGCTCGCCAGCATCCGTGCGCCGGGACCGACTCCGAGGGAGGCCACCAGCGCGGGCAGGCAACTGGTCACATTGCGGTGCGAGATGGCCACGCCCTTGGAGGTCCCGGTGGAGCCGGAGGTGTACATCACATACGCGGCGTTGTCCGGCCCCGGCCCCGGCCGCGGGCCGCGTGTTCCGGGGGCGTCCGAGATCTCTTCCAGCAGCAGCCGGGGCACGCCGGTGCCGGGCAGTGCCTTGGCGGTCGCCGTGTCGGTGAGGACGAGGGACGGGGCCGCGTCGGCGAGCAGGAACTCCTGGCGCCGCCGGGGATGCGCCGGGTCGACCGGCAGATAGGCCGCGCCGGACTTCAGCACGCCGAGCAGGGCGACGACCAGGTGTTCCGACCGTGGCAGGGCGACGGCCACCAGCGTCTCCGGGCCCGTGCCGCGAGCGGTGAGCCCGCGGGCCAGCCGGTCGGCGCGCTCGTCGAGTTCGCGGTAGGTGAGCGAGACGTCGCCGGACTCCACCGCGACCGCGTCCGGTGTCCGCGCCGCCTGCCGCTCGAACAGTTCCGGGACCGTCGCCGCTGTGGCGGGCGCGGCCGTGTCGCCGTACTCCCGCGCCAGCAGCTCGCGTTCGGCGGGGTCCAGCAGGTCCACCGTGCCCACCCGGCGGCCGGTATCCTCGGCCAGTTGCTCCAGCACCCGTCCGAAGCGCCGCGCGATGCCCTCGACGGCCGCGGCGTCGAAGGCGTCGCGGCGGTACTGCAGTTCCAGCCGCAGGGAGGTGCCGCCGTCGGGCAGCGCCATCACGGACAGCGGGTAGTGCGTGGTGGCGAACGGCCGCAGGCCCGTGAACGTGACACCGGCCTGCCGGCCCGCCTCGGCGATCCCGGCCCGGTCCAGCGGGAAGGACTCGAAGGCGACATAGGTGTCGAACAGCGTGGGCAGTCCGGTGGCCCGCTGGATCTCGTGCAGCGGGTGGTGATGGTGGTCGAGCAGCGCGCCCTGCCGGTCGTGCAGCGTGGTCAGGACGTCCTCGAAGGTTTCCCCGGGGGCACAACGCACGCGTACCGGAACGGTGTTGACGAACAGGCCGACGAGGGACTCCACGCCGGGGAGCGCGGGCGGGCGCCCGGCCACGGTGGCCCCGAACACCACGTCCTGGCGTCCGGTCAGCTGGCTCAGCAGTACGGCCCACGCTCCCTGGACGACGGTGTTCAGGGTGACGCCCGTCTCCGCGGCCCGCCGCACCAGGGCGCGGGCGGTGTCCGGCGGCAGCGGCACCCCGGTCCGCCCGACCCCGGCCGGGCCGGGACGGGGCGGGACGGCGGGGGCGAGCAGGGCGGGTTCGGCGAATCCGTCGAGTTCCTCCTGCCAGGCCCGGGCCGACGCGGTGCGGTCCTGTGCGGACAGCCACTCCAGGAAGTCCCGGTATCCCCGCACGCGCGGCAGCGCCGTCTCGTCGCCGCCGGTGGCGTAGAGGCGGAGCAGGTCCTGTACGAGCAGGGGAATCGACCAGCCGTCGAACAGCACGTGGTGCGCGGTCAGGACCAGCTCCGCACGGTCCGTGCCCCGGGTGACCAGCGTCAGCCGCAGCAGGGGCGGGGCCGCGGGGTCGAAGTGCGCCGCCAGGTCGTCGGCCAGCAGCCGGTCGACGGGCTCGTCGCCCAGGTCGGCTTCCCGCCAGGGCAGGGCGACGCCCTCGACGACCAGCCCGGTCAGGTCCCCGGCGGCGTCGGGCACGAACGCGGTGCGCAGGACGGCGTACCGGTCCAGCAGGGCCTGTCCGGCGGCCCGCATCCGGGCGGGGTCGACCGGCCCGGACAGCGGGAGCACGTACTGCACCTGGTAGGCGTCGAAGTCCGTTCCCCCGACGTCTTTCGCCATGGACTCGAAGAGCATGCCGGACTGCAGCGGGGTCAGGGGCCATACGTCCACGAAGCCGGGGAAGCGCTTCCGCCATGCGTCGAGCTCGTCCTGGCCCACGCGGACCAGCGGCACGTCGGACGGGGTCGGCCCGCCCGCGCCCGGCCCGGCGGCGTGCCGGGCCAGGCCCTCGAGCGCGGTGCACCACAGCCCGGCCAGCCGTTCCGTCTCCTCGGGCGGCAGCACGCCGGCGGGTGACCCGAACAGCGCGCCCAGCCTGGGGCCTTCGGCGGTGTCGGTGACCATGGCGTTGACGTCCACTTCGGACAGCGCGGGCATGTCCGCGTCGTGGCCCGCGTCGAGCTCGGCCAGTTCGGCGAACTCCGTGAGGTCGCCGGTCTGCGTCCAGCCCAGGCCGCGCAGTTCCTCGGGCATGTCCGCGCGCGAGAACCGCCCGAGATAGTTGAACCCGATCTGCCCGAGGGGGTGGTCGCGCAGCACCGCGGCGGTCTCGTCGTTCAGGTGGCGCAGCAGCCCGTAGCCGAGGCCCTTGCCGGGTAGAGCCCTCAGCTGTTCCTTGACCGCCTTGAGCGCCGCGCCCGCCGCCGGGCCGCCCGCGAACGCGTCCTCGAGGTCGATGCCGGCGAGGTCCAGACGCACCGGGAACACGGTGGTGAACCAGCCGACCGTACGGGACAGGTCCGCGCCCGGGACCGCGTCCTCCTCCCGGCCGTGGCCCTCGAGCCGCAGCAGCGTCGACGGCTCGTCCGTGCCGTGGGCGCGGCGCCAGGCGGCGACCGCCAGCGCCAGTCCCGCGAGCAGTGCGTCGCCCGTGCCGCAGCGGAACGCCTTCGGCACGGCGGTCAGCAGTGCCTCGGTGACCGGAACCGGCAGCAGGACGCGCGTCTTGCGCACGGTGGCCATGACGTCCGTCGCGGGGTCGAGCCGCCGGGATCCGAGCAGCGGGTCGGGTCCCTCCACGACCGACCGCCACACCGCCAACTCGGCCGTGCGCTCCGGGGACGAGGCCGCCTCGGCGAGCGCGTGCGCCCAGCGGCGCACCGAGGTTCCGGCGGGCGGCAGCGACGGGGGCTCGCCGGCCCGGATCCGGGACCAGGCCGCGGCGAGGTCCGGCATGAGGATGCGCCACGAGACGCCGTCGACCACGAGGTGGTGCAGCCCCACCAGCAGCCGGCCCGGTCCGGACGCCGCGTCGAACCAGACGCATTGCGCCATCACGCCGCGCTCCGGGCTCAACCGCCGTGCGATGCCGTCCAGTTCACCGACCAGCAGCCGGCGCCAGGCCTCGCCGGACCAGGCGCCGTCGCAGGCGACGCGCTTGATCAGCGTGCCGGCGTCCACGGATCCCGGCGGGGTGACGAGCAGGCCGTCCGGTTCCAGGCGCGCGCGCAGCAGGTCGTGCCGGTCCAGGACCGCGGTCACGGTCGCGGCCAGGCCGTCGCGGCCGATGCCCGGCGGCAGTTCGAGCACCACCGCCTGCAGCAGCCGGCCGAAGCCGGGGGCGAGGTCCCGGATCCAGCGTGCCACCGGCATCAGAGGCATCCGCCCGACGCCGCCGCCCGGGAGCCCGTCGGGCTCCGGCTCTCCGGCCGGACGTCCGGCCGGGTTGGCGGCCGCCGCCACGTCGGCCACGGTGCGGTGCCGGAAGATGTCCCGCGGGCTGAGGACCAGCCCGTGCGCCCGGGCCCGCGTCACCACCTGGATCGACTGGATGCTGTCGCCGCCGAGGGCGAAGAAGTCGTCATCGGTGCCCACCCGTTCGAGTCCGATCACCTCGGCGAACAGTCCGGCGACGACCTCCTCGTCGCGGGTGCCGGGCGCCCGGTAGGCGCCGCCCGTGAACTCGGGGGCGGGCAGCGCCGCCCGGTCCAGCTTGCCGTTGGGGGTCAGCGGCAGCCGGTCCAGCACCACGAACACGGCGGGCACCATGAAGGCGGGCAGCCGCTCGGCCGCGTACTGCCGCAGCTCGCCGGTCATGAAGCCGGAGGCGAGCGCGAACTCGCGGTCGCCTCCGGCCGTGGACGGCACCACGTATCCCACCAGCCGGCGGCCCGCTCCCGTGCCGGATCCCCCGTGGACGACCACCGCCGCGTGGCCCACGCCGGGGTGCGACAGCAACACGGCCTCGATCTCGCCGGGTTCGATGCGAAAGCCCCGGAGCTTCACCTGCTCGTCGGCGCGGCCGAGGTACACGAGGTCGCCGTCCGGGGTCGCCGTCACCACGTCCCCGGTCCGGTACATCCGCTCGCCGGCGGGACCGTACGGGCAGGCGACGAACCGCCCGGCGGTCAGAGCCGTCCGGTTCGCATAGCCGCGGGCCAGTCCCTCGCCCGCGAGGTACAGCTCACCGGGGGTCCCCGGCGGCACCGGGGACAGGTCCTCGCCCAGCACGTGGGCACGCATGCCGTCGAGCGGCCGGCCGATCGGGACGTCCCCGCCGGCGGGCGCGGTGGGGTCCGTGCGGTGGCTCGTGGCGAACACGGTCGTCTCCGTCGGCCCGTACACGTGGACGAACACGGTGTCGGGGCAGGCTCGTCGGGCCAGCCGGAACGACTGCGGCACGACGCGTTCCCCGCCGGTCCAGACCTCCCGGAGCCCGGCGAGGCAGCCCGCGTCCTCCTCGACGAGAAGGTTGAACAACGCGGTGGTCAGGAAGACCCCGGTGACGCCGTGCCGTTCGGCCAGGGCGGCCAGTTCCGCGGGGACCGGCTCGGTGTCCGGGCCCACGACGACCCGGCCGCCGGTGAGCAGCGGCACCCACAGCTCGTAGACCGAGGCGTCGAACGCGAGCGGGGAGTGCAGCAGCACCCGTGCGTGGGCACCGCCCTGCCAGCGCCTGTCCGCGGCCAGAGCCACCACGTCCCGGTGCGTGATGCCGATGCCCTTGGGGGTGCCGGTCGACCCGGAGGTGTAGATCACGTACGCGAGCTGTTCCGCGTGCTCCACCGGAGCCGGTGCGGGACCGTCCCGCTCGAGGTCCTCCGGCGTGACGCGCGGACATGGGCCGGGGAGGGCTTCCAGTGTGCCGGACGGGGCGATCAGCAGCGCCGGCCGGGTGTCACGCAGCATGAACTCGAGCCGCCGGAGGGGGTATTCGGGGTCCAGCGGCAGGTAGGCCGCACCGGCCTTGAGCACACCGAGCAGCACCACCGCGAGGTCCGGCGAGCGCGGGAGCGCCACCGCCACGAGCGACTCCGGGCCCACGCCGCGCCGCAGCAGTTCCGCCGCCAGCCGGGCCGACCTCTCGTCGAGTTCCCGGTAGGTCAGGAAGCGGTCGTCGGACGCGACCGCGACGGCCTCCGGTGTCGCTGCCGCCTGCCGTGCGAACAGCCCAGGAATCGTCGCGCACACAGTTCATCACCCCACCCGAACAAGAGGATCGGAGAATCGGTTCACATTGCGCTGTGTCCCCCGACATCAATTCCCGCGCGAAAACCCGGGATTTCTCCGGGTGGCTCCTGCCGGGCACGTCACACCGCCTCGGGAAGGACCCCAGCTTCACGCCCGGGGAGGACCCGGTCAAGCGCCTTCCGCCTCCGGGACGACCGCCCGTCCTGTCGACAGGACAGCCAACTCCCGGTGCTCCGCAGGATGCTGACGGGATGCCGACGGAATGATTGCCTGTGATTCACCGGCCGGGTTAGCCTCCCGGCGAAATCGTTCGAGAAAGAACGAGGAAACCCATGTCGCCAGAACCCTTGTCGTTGGTGTGCCTGCCATTCGCCGGGAGCGGCGCCGGCTTCTACCGCGCCTGGAAGGACGTCCCGACGTACGGCATCACGATCCTTCCGCTGCAACTTCCCGGGCGCGAGGAGCTGTTCCTGGACGAACCCTTCACCGAGGCGACCGAGGCCGCCGCACACCTCGCGCCCCTGATCGCCGGTCTCCTCGCCGGGGCGGACCGGTTCGCGCTGTTCGGCCACAGCCTCGGCGCCGTGCTGGGCTACGAGATCGCGCGCGAGCTGGAGCGGCTCGGCCGGCCCGGTCCGCGGCACGTGTACGTCAGCGGCTCGCCCGGGCCGTGGCACGGGCGCGACGCACGGGCGACCGGGCTCGGCGACGACGAATTCCTGGAGCGGGTGCAGGAGTTCGCGGGATACCGGCACGACGCTCTCGCCGACTCCGACCTGCGCGAGCTGCTGCTGCCCGTGCTGCGTGCGGATGTGGCCATGCACGAGAACTACAAACCGTCGTCGGACGAGCCCCTGCACGTGCCGGTCACGGCACTGCGCGGCGCGGACGACGCCCTGGTCTCGCGCGAGCACGCACAGCAGTGGCGGTCCGCCACCTCGGCCGAATTCCGGTACACCGAACTGCCGGGCGGCCATATGTACCTGGCCGATGCGCCGGGCGAGTTGCTGCGCACCATCGCCGGGCGGTGACGGATGTTGCTCAAGGGCAGGACGGCCGTGATCACGGGAGCGGCGCGTGGACTGGGCCGGGAGTGCGCCGTCAGGTTCGCGTGCGAGGGCGCCGACCTGATGCTCCTCGACATCGGCCATGACATCGAGGCGGTCGGGTATCCGCTCGGCAGCAGGGCCCAGTTGGAGCACACGGCGGCCCTGTGCGAGGAGCACGGGAGCGCCGTCGTCACCGCCGCGGTCGACGTGCGCGATCCGGCGGGCGTCCAGGGGGCGGTGGAGGAGGCGCTCGACCGTTTCGGCGGCATCGACGTCCTCGTCAACAACGCGGGCATCGCCGCGCCGTCGGGCGTGCCCGTGCACGAGATCGGCGAGCCGGACTGGCAGCTCATGCTGGACACCGATCTCTCCGGCGCCTGGCGGATGATCAAAGCCGTTGCCCCCTCCATGACGGAGCGCCGGCGCGGCAGCGTCATCAACGTCGCGTCCACCGCCGGGCTCGTGGGCTACCGCAACTTCGCCGCGTACGTGGCGGCCAAGCACGGCCTCGTCGGCCTGACCAAGGCCGCGGCGCTCGACTACGCGCCCTTCCGGGTGCGGGTCAACGCGCTGTGCCCCGGCTCGGTGCGCGACAACCCGCTGGTCGAGGGCCGGATGCTCGGGGAGATCGCGTCCTCGCTGGGGATCGCCGCCGAGGAGCACGAGGAGGTCTTCCTGCGGGACCAGCCGATGAACGCGCTCGTCGAGACGACCGGCGTCGCGGGGGCCGCCGTCTGGCTGGCCGGTGACGACTCCTGCCAGGTGACGGGCACGGTGCTCACCGTCGACGGCGGATTCACCAGCCGGTGAGAGTCCAGGACCGCTCCGAGCCAGCAGGAGGCCGCACCATGGCGACAGCCGCGAAGCCGCTCACCGAACCGGGGCGGCTCGCACCGCCCGACGCCCTGCCCCTCCCCGGCCGGGGGCGCCTGTGCCACAGCCTGGTCCTGCGCCTCCCCGGCCCGGACCGCGCGCCGCGGATCCGCGGCCGCCTGGCCGAAGTCGTCCGGCGGCGGCCGGAGCTGGGGGACGTGCGGCTGTGGGAGACCGCCGTGCCGGAGCCGTACGACGCCCCGGCCGCGCGGGCACGGGCGCGGCGCGAGGCGCTGCGGCCCCTCGGCGACCGTGCGGTCCCGCTGCGCGCGGTGCTGCTGCGGTATGCCGACGGGACGGCGGACCTCGTGCTCGTCGCGGAGCGCCTGCGGGTGCCGCGCGCCGTCCTGGACGCCGTCGCCGACGTGCTGGTCTCCGGCCCCGGTACGGACGTCCGTGTCCCGCCCCTGCCGGAGCGCCCCGCCCCGGAGCCCCCGGCGGTGCGGGCCACCGCGGAGTGGGGGCTCGGGGATCCGCGGCGCGCCGGCGTGGTCGGTGCCCGTCCCCTCGCCCTGCCCCGCGACGGGCGTGTGCTGCCGGCCGCGGTGGCGCTGGCCGTCGCCCGGTACAGCGGTGTCCGGGGCGTCGAGCTGGGGTGGCTCGACACCGCGCGGGACGCCGCGCGTGCGGAGGTGCTGCGCGTCGCGGACACCGGCGCGGAGGAGGCGGTGCCCGCGGATGTCCTCGCGCGGGTGGCCGCCGCGTCCGCGCCGGTGTCCGCGGCCGGGGGCGAACTTCCGGCGGTGGGCGTGGTGTTGGCGTCGGCCGCCGACGACCGTACGTACGTGCCGTGCCAGGCGCCCGTCTTTCCGCTGACCGTGTTCGCGGGGGCGTGCTGGTTCGACAAGGGCGCGTTCTCCCCCGCCGTGGCCGAGGCGTTCTGTGCGTCCGTCGAGCGGCTGGCCGCCTGGCTGGCCGGCGATGGCGGCCAACGCCCATTGCTGGAGGTCCCGTTCGTCGAGGCGGAGGAGGCCCGGCGGATCGTGCGCCTGGGCGGGGCGGGTGTCCGCCCGCGTGCCACGGCCCGGATCGACGAGCTCGTCGCGGACATGGCACGACGGCAACCGGAGGCCGTGGCCCTCGTCGACGACGCGGGCACACTGACGTACCGGGAGCTCGACGACCGGGCGGACAAGGTCGCGGCCGGGCTGCGTGCGCTGGGCGTCACCCGAGGGAGCAGGGTCGGGGTGTGCCTCGACCGGGATGCCTCGCTGGTCGTGACGCTGCTGGGCGTGCTGAAGGCGGGGGGCGCCTATGTGCCGATGGACGTGCGCTATCCCCCGGACCGCCTCCGGTACATCGCGGAGGACGCGCGACTGGCGCTCGTCGTCGGGGACTCCGGGACGTTCCCGCCCGTCGCGGGACTGCGGGTCGTGGCCCCCGGCGGGCCGGCCGCGCCGGGCGGTGCCGGGGCACGGCAGGAGCCCGGGAGCCCGGACGACGACGCGTACGTGATCTACACCTCCGGGTCGACGGGCCGCCCGAAGGGCGTGGTCGTTCCGCACCGGAACGTGGCGGCCCTGCTGGACGCCACGTCGGCGGACTTCGGGCTGGGCCCGGGCGACGTGTGGACGTTCTTCCACTCGGCCGCCTTCGACTTCTCGGTGTGGGAGATCTGGGGCTGTCTGCTCACCGGCGGGCGGCTGGTCGTCGTCTCCCACTGGGTGGCCCGGGACACGCGCGCGTTCCACCGGCTGCTGGCGGAACAGCGTGTCACGGTCCTCAGCCAGACACCCTCGGCGTTCTCCCAGCTCGTCCCGGCGGACCGCCAGGAGAAGGGCGAACTCGCCCTGCGGCTGGTGGTGTTCGGCGGCGAGCCGCTGGACGTGGGGATGCTGGCGCCCTGGTTCGCGCGGCATTCGCCCGCGCGGTGCCGTGTGGTGAACATGTTCGGCATCACCGAGACCACGGTGCACGTGACCGCGCGGACGGTCACCCCGGCGGATGTCGCGGCGGGTTCCCGCTCGGTCGGCAGGCCGCTGCCGGGCTGGTCGGTGTCCGTACGGGACGCGCGGGGGCGTGTGCTTCCTCCCGGTGCCGCCGGGGAGATCCATGTCGGCGGTGCGGGCGTGGCGAACGGGTACCTCGGCCGGCCGGAGCTGACGGCACTGCGGTTCGTCGTGGACGCGGACACGGGCGAGCGTCTGTACCGGAGCGGGGACAAGGGCCGGCTGCGGCCCGACGGCACCCTTGACCACCTCGGCAGGCTCGACGACCAGGTCAAGATCCGCGGGCATCGCATCGAACTCGGCGAGATACGGTCCGTGTTGGCGGACGACCCGGGGGTGGACGCGGCGATCGTCGTGGTGGGCGAGGCCGTTGCGGGCGACCCGGCGAGCCGCCGGATCGACGCCTACGTCGTTCCCGTGGACGGTGCCGGCACCCGGCGGATCCTCGACAACGCGCGCCGTATCCTGCCCGATTACATGGTGCCGGCCACGCTCACCGCGATCCCCGCGATACCGCTGACGGCGAACGGGAAGCCGGACCTCACCCGGCTGCCGCCGCCGACGGCCGCCGCCACGGAGGGCCGGGCACCCGGCCCGGACGATGCCGCGCCCGAGGGAATCGCCCGGGACATTCTCGGGATCTGGAGCGACTGCCTGCGCACGCCGGTGCGCGGCGGGGACAACTTCTTCGAAATGGGCGGCAATTCCTTGCTGGTGGTCCGCATGCTCGGCATGATGCGGGACCGCGGATTTCCCGAGCTGAGCCCTCGCGACCTCTACGCGCATTCGACGGCGGACCGTTTCATCAGGCTCGTCGAAGAACGGTCGCCACGGTGAACGTCCTTGTCCCGTCGCCGGGACGGGGCCAACCATGCCTGCCTGCAACGACCTTGAGAGGGATATGCGCCATGACTTCGCTTGTTGACCAGTGGGACATACATCCGGAGCAATTCTGGCTGACCGGAAAACGACCGGGCCGCATGGTCGAATACAACGAGCAACTGGACATGTGGATGGTCTACGGCTATCCGGAGGTCATCGAGGTGCTCACCCGGCCCGAGGTCTTCTCCAACGACGGGTGGCGTCTGGTGAACACCCCGGTCGAGGACTGGGTCAAGGAGGGCGACTTCGCGCAGATGGACCCCCCGCAGCACCGCAAGCTGCGCGGGCTGGTCGACCACGCCTTCGCGCCCAAGCTGGTGTCCGCTCTCGAGCCGCAGGTGCACGAGATCATCCATGAGCTGCTCGACGGCCTGGCGGACCGGGACCGGTTCGACCTGGTCGCCGACTTCGCGAACCCGCTGCCGGTGACCGTGATCTCGGCCCTGCTGGGCGTCCCGAAGGACGACCGCGGCCTGATCAAGAGGTGGATGGACGAACTCCTCGGCGATGCGGCCGAGTTGGACACCCCCGAGGAGATCAAGGAGCAGGACGACACGCTGGACGACCGGTTCGGCATGCTGCGGGAGATGCGCGACTACTGGGCCTCGCTGGCCAAGGAGCGCCGGCAGAAGCCGCGCGAGGACCTGCTGAGCCAGCTCGTCCACACGGAGTTCGAGGGCGAGCGGCTGTCCGAGGCCGCGGCGTGCAACATCGCGAACCGTCTGCTGATCAACGGCCACCACACGACCGAGCTGCTCATCGGCAACACGGCGCTGTGTCTGATGACGTTCCCGGACCAGGCGGCGCGGGTGCGCGAGGACCGTTCCCTGATACCGACACTGATCGAGGAGTCCCTGCGGTTCCTGAGCCCGCTCGCGGGCGTCATGCGGGTGAGCCTGGACGGGGCGGAGGTCGCGGGGCAGCGCATTCCCGAGGACAAGATGGTCATGGCGTGGTGCGGCGCGGCGAACCGGGACGAGCGCGAGTTCGCCGACCCGGACACCTTCGACGCCGGCCGCGCCCCCAACGCACACCTCGGCTTCGGCCGCGGCGTCCACTTCTGCATCGGCAGGAGGCTGGCCCGGATGGAGGCCAGGGCGGCGTCGGCCATCCTCCTGGACCGGCTGCCCGGGCTGCGCACCGATCCGGCCGACCCGCCGAAGTTCGGGCACGTGGTGGACGCCACGGGTGTGGCCCGCCTGCCCGTGCTCAACGGCTGACCCGCCCCAGACGACAACGGAAGAAGAGTGAGCGTGATGACGACGGTCGTCGACCGGTGGAACATCCACCCGGAGCACCGCTGGCTGCGGGGCGAACGGCCCGCCGCACCGGTCCAGTTCGACGAGGTGCAGGGACTGTGGAACGTCTACGGCCATCCCGAGGCCTCCGAGATCCTCGGCAGGCCCGAGGTCTTCTCCTCCGACACCGCGCGGCTGCTGCCCGTGAGCGTCGACCCGTCGCTGATCGAGGGCGACATGTCCCAGATGGACCCGCCGCGGCACCGTACGTTCCGCGGTCTGGTGAGCAAGGCCTTCACCCCCCGGATGATCGCCGGGCTCGAGCCGCGGATCCACGAGATCGTGGACGGGCTGCTCGAGGAGATGGCCGGCAAGCCGGAGATCGAGCTCGTCGCGGACCTGGCGTACCCACTGCCGGTCATCGTCATCGCCGAGCTCCTCGGGGTGCCGGACAGCGACCGCGAGCTGTTCAAGAAGTGGGCCGACAACATCGTCGAGGGCTTCAGCGGCGCCTCGTTCCTCGACGACAGCGAACAGGGCGCACAGGACCTGCGCGACGCGACGGAGCGGCTCCAGCCGCTGCTGGACTACCTGGCGGGCCATGTCGCCGAGCGCCGCCGGCACCCGAGGGAGGACCTGCTCACCCAGCTGGCCCTGGCCGAGGCCGACGGTGAGCGGCTCACCGACAACGAGGTCGTGAACGTCGCGAACATCCTGCTCGTCACCGGTCACATCACCACCACGATGCTGCTGGGCAACACCGTGCTGTGTCTGGATGCCTACCCGGAGCAGGCCGCGCGGGTGCGCGCGGACCGGTCGCTGGTCCCCGGTGCCATCGAGGAGGCGCTGCGCATGCTGCCTCCGTCGGCGGCGCTCACGCGGGGCACCACCGAGGACGTGGAGATCGCCGGGCAGCGCATTCCGCGCGACCAGTTGGTCTTCCTGTGGCTGGGCGCGGCCAACCGCGACCCCCGCCGGTTCACCGCTCCGGAGGAGTACGACCCCGCCCGCAGCCCCAACCCGCACTTCGGGTTCGGCCGCGGCATCCACTACTGCATCGGTGCCGGGCTGAGCATGCTCGAGGGCCGCATCGCGCTGAACAAGCTCTTCGACCGCTTCCCCGTGCTCCGCACGGACCCGGCGAACCCGCCGGGCTTCTTCCCCACCAACGACATGATCGGCATCAACTCCCTGCCATTGAGCACGATCTGACCAGGAAGAACGTGACGATGGAAGAACAGCTGGCGCAGATGTCCTTCGGGCACATCCCCGCGCAGATCCTGTACACCGCCGCGGAACTGGGTGTCGCCGACGTGCTCGCGGACGGCGCGCTCGACTACCGGGACATCGCCGAGCGGACCGGCACCGACCCGTCCGCGCTCCGCCGGCTCCTGCGGGCGCTCGTGGGCCTGGGCGTGGTCGGCCAGCAGGACGCCGGGCGCTTCGTGCTCACCGGGCCCGGCAGGCTCCTGCGCACCGGTGTGCCCGGCTCCCTGCGGGACGACATCCTGCTGGGCGCGATGCCCGGACTGTGGCGTGCCTGGGGCGACTTGACGCAGGTCGTACGGACCGGCTCCGTCCCCCGTGACCCCGGCACCGGGCTGACGGCGCACGAGACACTCCTGCGCGACCCGGACCTCGCGGCGAAGTTCCGTGCCGCCAAGGTGCGGAGCAACCATGTCCTCACGGCCGGCATCACTGCGGCGTGCGACTTCTCCCGGTTCGGCGTGCTCGCCGACCTCAGCGGGGACGACGGCACCCTGCTCTCCGCGGTCCTGGCCGCCGTGCCGGGCCTGCGGGGTCTGCTCGTCGACCGGCCGGAGGCCCTGGAGAGCGCGATGGCCGCGGTGGCGAAGGCGGGTGTCGCGGACCGCTGCGAGGCCGTCGCCGGCGACATCCTCGCCTCCGTGCCCGCGGGGGCCGACGCCTGTCTGCTCGGCCATGTGCTGCGGGACCGGGAGGACGACGAGGCCGTGGCCGTCCTGCGCAACTGCCGTGACGCCATGGCCCCGGACGGCCGGGTGGTGCTGGTGGAGACGCTGCTCCCCCCGGTCCTCACGCCGCAGGACTCCGCCACGTACGGCCTGACCGACCTCAACAACCTGGTGTACACCGGCGGCCGCGAACGCACCGAGGACGAGTTCCGGGAGCTGTTCGGGCGCGCGGGCCTCGGCCTCGCCTCGGCGACCGCGATGCGGCTCGAGCCCGGTGTGCCGGACTACCACCTCGTCGAGGGGACGCCCGCACCTGTGAGGCCCTGAGGTGGACTACCGCATTCTGGGACCGGTGGAGGTGTGGGAGCGCGGCACGGCGGTGCCGCTGGACGGGGAGAAGCAGCGCACCGTCCTCGCGGCGCTCCTCCTCGCCGAGGGCGGTTTCCTCTCGGACGCCCGGCTGACGGCCCTGTTGTGGGGTTCCCGTCCGCCCGGGACGCACAACGCCCAGATCTACAACCACGTTTCGCGTCTGCGGAAGAGCGTGGGGAGCGGCGCGAGCATCGTGCGCCGCTCCCCCGGCTACCAGATCCGGGCCGGTGCCGGTTCGCTCGACTTCTCCGAGTTCGAGGAGCGGGCGGTGCGCGGCCAGGCCGCGCTGGTGGCGGGCCGTCACGAGGAGGCCCGCCGTTTTCTGCGCTCCGCGCTGGCCCTGTGGCGCGGGCCGGCGCTCGCCGATGTCTCCGAGTATCTGACGGACGCGGAGCGGCCGCGGATCGAGGAGGCCCGGGTGGCGGTGGTGGAGAGCACGATCGAGGCGGACCTCGCGGTGGGCCGGCACGCCCAGGTCCTGCCCGAACTGACGCGGCTCGTGGGGCAGTTCCCGCTGCGCGAGCGGTTCCGGGCCCAGCTGATGACGTCGTTGTACCGGTGCGACCGGCAGGCCGAGGCGCTGGCGCTGTACGAGCGCGGCCGGCGGATGCTCGCGGAGGAGCTCGGGGTCGGCCCGGGCGCCCTGTTGCGCCAGGTGCACCACGCGATCCTCACCGCGGACCCCGCCGGCCGTCAGTCGCCGGGCCAGCTGCTGTACCGGCGCAGCCCGTAGAGCAGCGGCCGGCAGCCCCGGCGCAGGGCGACGGTCAGGACCTCCCCGAACACCACCATGTGGTCGCCGACCGGCAGGATGCTGCCGGTCCGGCAGTGCGCGACGGCGTGCGTGTCGGCCCACAGGTGCGGGCCCGCGTCCTCGGCGCCCAGCCGCCAGTCGACGCGGTCGAAGCGGTCCGGGTCGCCGGAGGCGAACAGTTCGGCGGTGGCCTGCGCGCCCTCGTGCAGCAGGTTGACCGCGAATTCGCCCCGTACCCGCAGGGCCGCCAGGGTGGGGCTCGCGGCGCGCAGGCACACGAGCAGGGTCGGCGGTTCGAGGGTGACGCTGCACACCGACGAACAGGTCATGCCCCGGGGCCGGCCCTCGGGGTCGGCCGTGGTCACGACGGCCACGCCCGTCGGGAAGCCGCGCATCATGGCGCGGAACCCGTCGGGCGTGGCCGTCCCGGCCGAGCGGACGAGCGCGTCGGCGGACTCAGCCATCGAGGCCACGCATGCGCGCGAAATACTCGTACTGCGTGGGCAGGGTGTCGACCATCTGCTGTGCCCTGTCGCGGATGGCCCCGAACTCCTTTTGCGCGAGCTTTTCGTCGGAGAGCGCCAGTGCCGGCGAGGGCCGCAGCGGGATGCCGCCCATGCCGAGCAGAATGCACATGTACGAGTACGGCGGCAGTCCGTGGTAATGGGGGAACACCGTCTCGGAGTTGGGCAGCCGTACCTGCCAGCGCTCGAGGCGTTCGGCGAGCGCGTCGGGAACGGCGCGGATCTTGGCGTCCTTCCAGTACTGCGTGTCGTCGCGTGCGGCGGCCTTGTAGTGCAGCACCAGGAATTCCCGGACACCGTCCATCACGTTCGCGATGGCCGAGTTGTACATGTCCCGGAGCCTCGGGTTCCAGTCGGCGGCCGGGAAGTGCTCGACGAGTTGCTCGATGGCATGGTGGATAAAGAAGATGCCGGTCGATTCGAGCGGTTCGACGAATCCGCTGGAGAGGCCGACGGCAACGCAGTTGTTCACCCAGGACTCGCGGCTGCGGCCGATGCGCATGCGGATGTGGTTGGCCTCCGCGTCGGCCGCCTTCGGCCCGACGAAGGCGCGGAGCGTGCGCTCGGCCTCCTCGGGCGTGCAGTAGTCCCCGGCGTAGACGTAGCCCGTGCCGATCCGGCCGAACAGCGGGATCGTCCAGATCCAGCCGGCGTCCTGGGCGGTTGCGGTCGTGCACGGGCGGATGCCGAGCTTCTTCATGTCCAGGGGCACCTGGAGGGCGACCGCGCTGTCGTTGGGCAGCGTGTCCTGGTAGGAGACGAAGGGCACTTCGAGCGCGCGGTTGAGCAGCAGTCCCCGGAAGCCGGTGCAGTCGACGAACAGGTCGCCGCCGATCTCGCCGTGTTCCTTCGTCAGGACGTGGTCGATCCAGCCGCGTTCGTCGAGGCGGACGTCGAGCACGTCGTCCACGACGTGCCGTACGCCCCGGTCCACCGCGTAGCCGGTGAGGTACTTGGCGAGGAGCGCGGCCTCGAAGTGGTAGGCGTAGGGGAACTGTGTCCTGCCCTGGTGCTCGGACATCGTCAGGCCGATGGGCTCCTCCGGCCCGCCGGTGACCTCCTCGCCCAGCAGCGTGCCGTCGAGCTGCCGCGGGCTGCGTCCGGCGTCGCACAGCGATGCCATGACGAAGCAGTCCTTGTCGAACCGGTCGGTCGGCCCGTACTGCAGCCACCAGTCGGTCATCGGGAAGCCGTTGGCGGACCGCATCTGCTCGAACGGGTGGTAGAAGTGGTGGCCCGGGCGCCGCCAGTCCTGGAATCGGACGGCCAGTTTGTAGGTGGCGTTGCAGGCCGGCATCCATTCCTCTTCGTTGAGGCCGAGGAATTCGAAGAAGTGCCGGATGTCGCTGAAGGTCGCCTCGCCGACCCCGATGGTGCCGATTCTCCCGGACTCGACCAGGGTGACGGACAAGCGGTCGCCGAATGCCGCCTTCAGATAGGAGGCGGTCATCCAGCCCGCGGTTCCGCCACCGACGATGACGACCTTTTCGGGGTTCTGCGTACTCACGTCAGCACCTCGGTTCACACGCCTGCCCTGCGCGGGTCCACACCCCGCCTGCCGGTCACGAGTCTGCTCCGCCGGACTATTCCGAATCTATTTCTCCTCCATCAACCGGTGTGCAATGCACGGCACTTGCCCCGCATCCCGCCCGGCCGAATGCTGGAGAACCTTCGACGGCGGAAAGGACAGTGGTACGGGTGAGCGCTGGGGACGTATGCATACGGGCGGGGCATGTGCTCGCGGTGCTCGGTGTCGTGCTGCTCGTCGCCGCGGCCGGACGGTTCGCGGCGCGCAGGGCCCGGCAGCCGGAGGTCGTCGGCGAGTTGACGGCCGGACTGCTCGCGGGCCCGGCGGCCGTCTGGCTGCTGGGGCGCGGCACGTTCGCGACGCTGGTGCCGACCGGGGTCCTGACCGTCCTCAAACTGACGGCGGAAGCGGGCCTGGTGCTGTTCCTGGTGGGCCTCACCCACGAGTTGCGGACCGGATCCCCGCCACGGGAGGGACGCGCGGCGGCCTGGGTGGCGGCGGGCTCGATCGTGCCCGCGCTGGGCGCGGGCGCACTGCTGGCGGGCTGGGTGCTGCTGACCGGCGGCCCGGCCGTCCGGGGCACCGCGCCGACGCCGGCGTTCGTGCTGATGCTGGCCGTGTCCCTGTCCGTGACGGCGGTGCCGGTGCTGGTCAGGATCCTCACCGACCGCGGCATGTCCGCGACCGGGGCCGGGCGTCTCGCGCTCACGTCGGCGCTCGTGACCGACTCCGTGTCCTGGCTGCTGCTCACCGTGGCGATCGGGCTGGCGTCGGGCAGCCCCGCCGGTTTCCTGCGCGCCCTGGCGGTGCTCGCCTGCGGCGCCCTGACGGCCGTCCTGCTGCGGCTGGTGCTGCGCGGGCCTGCGGCACGGCACCTGGGCGAACGGCCGTGGGCCGCCGCGCTGTTGACCGTGGGCATCGCCGTCGGCATGGCGACCGCGATGGAGCGGGCGGGGATGACCGCGATCCTCGGTGCCGCGCTCGCCGGACTCGCTGTCCCGGCAACCGGACACTGGGCCGAGGCGGTTGCCGGGGTGGCCCGGGCGGGCCGGTTCCTGGTGCCCGTCTTCTTCGTGGTGACCGGCGTGACCGTACTGATCGGGGGGCTCGGTTCCGCACCGTTCGCGCTGATCGGGCCGACCGTCCTGCTCGGCATCGCGGGCAAGGCCCTCGGAGGGTACGCGGGCGCCCGGCTCGGCGGCCGGAGCCGCGAGGACTCCCTGCGGATCGGCGCGTTGATGAACACGCGCGGTCTCACCGAGCTGATCGTGCTCAAGGCGGGCTACGACGCGGGCCTTCTGACCATGCCGCTGTTCCTGGCCCTCGTGGTGATGGCCCTGGTCACCACGGCCCTGACGGGACCGGCGCTGACAGCCATTGACCGTGCCGCGCAGCGGCGGCGTCCCGCCGCGGCACCCCTGCCCGCGCCGCAGGAGGACGGGGTGCGGTGACGGGCGAACAGCGGCCCCGTGACCGGACGGGGGCCGGCCACGGGGCGTACGGGGGGGGGCGGGAGTTCAGCCGACGCGCTGCAGCGCCTTCTCCCTGCGCTCGGCCACGCTCGACCCCGACTCGCGGCGCGCCATCCGGCGCAGGACGACGGGGGCGAGCACGAGGCCGAGCACGGCCCAGGCGCCCAGGACGCCCACGGTCTCCCAGTGCCGCCACGACTCGCTGATCTCGACGGTGGCGGCGCTGTCCGGCAACAGGGCGGATCGCATGCCGAGTCCGAGCCAGTAGACCGGGAACACCTGGGCGATCCACTGCACCCAGTCGGGCATGGAGGTGACCGGGTAGAACACGCCGGAGATCGCGATCATGGCGAGGATCGGCAGCATGAGCAGGCCCTGGCTGCGTGCGTTCGTGAACACCGAGCCCAGCACCGCTCCGATGGGCAGCGTCGCCAGCAGGCCCAGTGCCAGGACCCACACCACGGTCACCCAGGCCCGCGCGTTGCCCACCGACAGCCCGGAGATGATGAGCAGGCCGGGGATCAGGAAGATCGCGAGGTCGATCACCAGACCGCCGGAGACGAAGAGGATCTTGCCGGTGAGGTAGCCCACCATCCCGTTCGGCGTCGCCTTCGCCCTCAGCAGGGTGCCGTCCTCGCGGTCGGCGGTGAGGTGCTGGCTCATGGTGACCATGGCCATCGAGGCGTTCATGCCGAGGATGCTCGGGAGCACGAGGGTACCCAGCTGGAACCCGCTGCCCTTGAAGTCGACATCCCGCATGAAGTAGGTGACGACCAGCATCAGCACGGGCCAGAAGAGGTGGTTGAAAATGTCCGCGGCATTGGTGACCGACTGCCTGAGTTCGATCGCGCCCCGGGTCCACCCCGCGCGCAGCGCCGTCGTGGTCGGGTTCATCGGGCCGCCCCTTCCGGCGTACCGGCCGCTTCGGCCTGGGGCCGGCGGGATTCGGCCTGCCGCACCATGGAGAGATAGGTGTCCTCGAGGGAGGTCCGGCGGACCTCGAGGTCGGCAACCTCGTCGCCGTACTGCCGGAACAGTTCCCGGACGAACTTGGTGCCGTCGGGCGTGGACTGCTCGTACTGCTCGCCGCGTTGGGACCAGCGCACCGAGTCCTCGCCCGCCATCCGCTCGGCGAGCTCCTTCGCGGTGCCGCAGCCGATGATGCGTCCGCCGTCGAGGATCATGATGCGGTCCGCGAGCTTCTCGGCTTCCTGCAGATCGTGGGTGGTGAGCAGGATCGTGGTCTCGTAGACGCTGGCGAGCCGGTCGACGAGGTCGTGGAACTCGTGGCGTGCCACGGGGTCGAGGCCCGCGGTGGGCTCGTCGAGGAATAACAGCTCGGGGCGGCCCGTGATGCCGACCGCCACGTCCAGGCGGCGGCGCTGGCCGCCGGACAGCGTCCTGATCTTCTTGTCGGCGTGCTCGGTCAGGCCGACCGCGGCGACGAGGTCGTCCGGGTCCCAGGGCCTTTTGACCTGTGCGGTGGAGTAGCAGGAGTAGTAGGTGCCCAGGTGCGCGAGCAGTTCGCGCACCCGCCAGCGGCCGTGGTCGCGCCACGACTGGAGGACGACGCCCACCCGTGCCCGCCACCGCTCGTCGGCGTGGGCGGGGTCGGTGCCGAGCACCTCGACCCGCCCGGCCGACCGCATCCGGAAGCCCTCCGCGATCTCGATGGTGGTGGTCTTTCCGGCGCCGTTGGGGCCGAGCAGGCACATCACCTCCCCCTGCCGTACCTGGAAGGTCACGTCGTGCAGAACGTCGGTGGAGCCGTAGCGCATGCGCAGGCCCTCGACGTCGAGCACGACCTCCTCGCTCGTTGTCACGGTTCTTTCCTCTCCTTCCTGTTCCTGCCACTCGTGGGGTGCGGGCCGGGTCACCAGGACCGGCGGATCACGACGTCGCCGTCGAAGGTGTGGGCCCGCAGGTCGACGGTCCTGTCGGTGCGCGCGGGACCGTCGAAGGTCTCCAGCGAGTTGTGCACGCGGCCGGAGACCGTGCTCACGTCGCACCTCGCCGCGACGCCCGAGCGGATGCCGACCTCGATCTCGCCCGACGCGGCCGTGAGGCGCAGCAGTCCGCGCATGACGTCGCCGATCCGGATGCTGCCGCGCGCGGTCGTGGCCTCGATCCGGCCACGGGCGCGGCCGATGTCGATGTCGCCGCTGATACCGGTCATCCGGAGGGTTCCGGTGACTTCTCCTATGACGTTGTCGCCGTGGTCGTTCCTGATGACGGCCGTGCCGTCGATCTCCCCGATGCGTACCCGGCCCGACTGGTTGACGATCTCTCCGTGGCCCGTCATCCGGGCCACGGAGATGTCCCCGCAGACCGCGTTCAGGTGCAGCGGACCGGTCTGGTCCAGCCTGATGTCGCTCTGCACGCTCTCGAGCCGGCACGCTCCGAGCCGGCCCTCGGAGTGGAACGCCGCCCACGCCGAGCCGCCGCGCACCCGCGATCCCTCGGGCAGTTCGATCGTCACCTCCACCGCGCCGCCGGTGCGTAACGCCACGGTGCGGCGCGGCAGTCGGGCCGGCGCCTTGACCGTCAGCCTGCCCCGCGCGAGGTCGACCCGCACGTGCCCGGCGGCCTCGACGTCACTGGCGCGGGAGCTGTCGGCCGGGCGGACCGAGACGACGGTGTCAGTGCGATCGCTCGCCACGAACGTCACGTTGCCGACGGGGAGATCGACTACCACGGCGATCGGTCCGGGGGTGTCGAAACTGGCCAATGCCGGTCCTTCCCTTGCCTCTTGCCCGGATTCCGCTACCGCACCCAGCCGCTGTAGCGCCGGCTTCCCCCGCTGCCGTCGCGCCGGTCGACACGCCGGGCATCCGCCTGGAGTGCGGCGGTGACGGTGCGTACGAGCCAGGCGTTGACCGAGAGCCCTTCACGGCTCGCCTCCTCCTCGACCCGCGACTTGAGCTTCTCGGAGGGGCGGAAGCTGATCCGGGCGGGTGCGCCCTCGTCGTCGTCCGGCAGCGGATCCGGCTCCGTGGCCGCCGTCTCGTCGCCGGGCCGCTCCCGGGAGGGGGGCGGCTGCGTCACCACGAAGCTCGGGTTGAGCCTGCGCAGGCGTACGTCGACCGACCCGGGGGCGAGATCGTCGCTGATTTCCTCCGCGGCTTCCGACAGCGCGCTGAGCAGGGTGAGCCGGACCGACGAGTCGAGCGCCGCGGCGAGGCCCTCCACGACCTCGAGGGCGTCTTTGCCGCGCGCCTCCGCCGCGACCAGGAACTCGTGGCGGAGGTTGTCGACGTAGGGCGTCAGGTCCATGGCGCCATGGTGGCAAACATGTGGCGCCATGACAAGGCGCCGATGACTCAACTCCGCTGCCATCGCTGGGTCCATATACTCGCAAAACAGTGAAGTGCCCTGCTCAGCAGGGCACTTCACATGACGTCACGATGGCTGCAACGCTGACCTCAGCGACGCCTTGGACGCAGTTCGAGCGTGCAGCACTTCGCGCTGCCACCGGCCTTGAGCAGTTCCGTCATGTCGACGCCGACGGGTATGTAACCGCGGTCGCGCAGCTGCGCGGCGAGCCCGGTGGCCTGCCGCGGCAGCACCACGTGCCGGCCGTCCGACAGGGCGTTGAGCCCGAACGCTGCGGCGTCGGCCTCGTCGGCCAGGATCGCGTCGGGGAAGCGTTCGGCCAGGACGCCCCGCCCGGCGGCGTCGAACGCCGCCGGGTAGTACATGACTTCACCGGGCGCGAGCACCGAAAGGGCCGTGTCCAGGTGGTAGAACCGCGGGTCGACGAGCGTCAGGCCCACCACGGGCACGCCGAAGAACTCACGCGCCTCGTCGTGCCCCCGGACGTCGCTGCGGAAGCCGCAGCCGGCGAGCAGGACATCCCCCGTGTACAGGAAGTCGCCCTCGCCCTCGTTCACATACGCGGCCTGCCGCACCTCGGACCAGCCGTTGGCACGGAACCACTCGGCGTACGCCGCGGACTCGTCGGCACGCTGCGGGTGACGGAACCGCGCGACGAGCACCTTGCCGTCCACGACGGTCGCGCCGTTGGCCGCGAACACCATGTCGGGCAGCCCCGGCACCGGCTCGATCAGCACCACGTCGTGCCCCAGCTCCACGAACGTGTCGTGCAGGCTCTTCCACTGGGCGAGCCCGGTGTCCGCCGAGGTGGGACGGCCGGGGTCCATCCACGGATTGATCGAGTAGGTGACATCGAAGTAGGTCGGCCGGCACATGAGGTAAGTGTTTGCCTGCGACATCTCGTTTCCCTTTCAGGAGTCTTGTCGACGGGACAACTCCGCGTTTTTGCAACCGAGTTGACTAATTGTGCGCCACCGTGACGCCATCGTGGCACCACCGGTCCGCGCGCACATAGTTGGCCGAACGTTTTCCGTCTGTGACAGAAGTGGGAAGGTAGGCTACGGCCCATCCCGGTGGCACGTTCCGCGACTGCTCGAACTTCGCAGCATCGGTGACCGTTTCCTTGATTTCCAGCCGACACTGGGATCTACTCGAACCGGCCCTGAGGGAACGCCACTTGCTGCGAAGAACGATCTTCGGCGCCGGACAGGCGCACCGCAGCGCGCTTCAGGGGAACTGCGATAGAGGTGAACGGGGGCACGTGGTAGATGCGCGTATTCGTGCGCACAGAAGTTGAGTCCTTCTACGTGACGCCAATGGTCGCGCCGTACGGGTGTATGCCTCCGGGCAGCAAGCCGCCGGCCACCCCGGCAGGGGTCGGCCGAAGATGGCTTACCGCCGGACTCCCCTGCGGATGACTCCGCACCGGAATCCGCCCGTTCAAGCATGCATTCACACGGAGGCATGGCGATGAACCACACCGGAAAGCCCGACAGTGCGCGGGCTCCACAGCTCCGTCCCCACCCGGAGACTGCGGTCAGGCGGCGAAGAAGCGTTGACGGACCGCACCATGGCCAGGTGCTCACCACCAAGGTCGGTCTGCAGATGCCCGTGGGCATGACCTTCGAGGACTGGGAGCGGGCCGGCCGGCAGCTCTCCGGAATTGTGGATTCCTCTTCGTGGTGGCTCGGCGACTGGCTCGTCTACGGGAAGGACCACTATACGGACCTGTACGAACGGGGAATACGCGCCGCGGGATTACGCTATCAGACCCTTCGGAACTACGCCTGGGTCTCACGGCGGTTCGAGTTCAACCGGCGCCGGCCGACGCTGAGTTTCCAGCACCATGCCGAGCTGGCGTCCCTTCCCGTTGCCGAACAGGAACTGTGGCTGGACCGCACCGAGCAGATGAAGTGGACCACAAAACAACTCCGCAACGCCCTGCGCGACGCCCGTGAGGACGTGCCCCCGGGCGGGCGGCAGACCGAGGCGACGCACCGGCTCGCGTTGCCGGGAAATCGCATCCACTGGTGGCACAAAGCCGCTCAGCAATCGGGGATCGACTTCGAGCAGTGGGTCCTCGCGGCACTCGACGACGCGGCCGAACGGGCCCTGGAGGAGGTTCGGGAAGAGGCCCGGGTGGGTGCCTGATCCCGCGGTGCTGATCGGTGGTGATTCTGCGGCAGGGCCGGGCCTTTGGAGCCCCGGCCCTGCTTCCGCCTGTCAGGGCAGCCGCTCCATGAGCTCGGCGGTCCGGCGGTGGCGGCTGCAGGCCCGCCCGGAGAACGACCGCACCACCCGGTCCCGTACCTCCGCCGGCTGCTCCTGGCTGAGCTTGAACATGCCTTCGGCACCGGACACCCTCACGCGGAACGCGCCCACACCGGGCACGATGTCACGGAAGTAGTCCAGCGATTCGGTCATGTCCCAGTCCGTGCCGAAATCCTTCTCGAAGGCCCGGACGGTGGACCGCACCACCTCCAGGGTCTCCTCGAGCGAGTCGATCCTCTCCACCGTCCCGTGTACATGGACGGCGGTGAAGTTCCATGTCGGGGCGGCCGGTGTCGTCTCGTAGACCGTCGGCGAGACATAGCCGTGCGGCCCGGTGAAGACCAGCAGCACGACACTGCCGTCCTCCAGTGCGGCCCAGTGGGGATTGGCCCTGTTCATGTGCCCCAGCAATGTGACGCCCGAAAGGTCGTCGCTCCATTCGCCTGTCATCCGCGGATCGGGAATCACCGGCAGATGCGTGGCGAACGGGCCCGCTCCACCGGTGCCGTTGAGCACCAGCAGGGCCAGTGGATTACGGCGGATCAGATCGGCGGTCCAGGAACTGTCGGGCTCCCGATAGTGATGGGGAACGAACATACAGAACTCACTCCTCCGGTGACCTGGTTGAGGATACGGTTGCAATCAGCCGTCCTGCCGACAGGACAAGCTGTGAGCGCACAGAACCTCTTGAAAGGTTCGCCCGCCCCCTCTACGTTGATGCTGCGATCCTCTCCGGAGCAATACCGAATGTGTTTCCGCCGGACTTCGCGGCCGGAATTCTCGCGCCCCCACGCCAGCAGGAGCGTTTTCTATGGACATGTGTGAACACGGGATCCACGACGTGGTGGGCATCGGTTTCGGCCCGTCCAATCTGTCGCTCGCGATAGCCCTGGAGGAGCACGGGGCGAAGGCGCCGCAGGATCCGGTCAGGGCCGTATTCCTCGAGCGCCAGCCCTCGTTCGGGTGGCACCGCAGCATGCTCCTGCCGTCGGCGACCATGCAGGTCTCCTTCCTGAAGGACCTGGCCACGTTCCGTAATCCGGTGTCGCGCTTCAGCTTCGTGTCGTATCTGCACGCCTCGGGCCGTCTGGCACAGTTCGTCAACAATCAGGATTTCTTTCCGACCCGCCAGGAGTTCCACCAGTATCTGGAATGGGCGCAGGCGAGCTTCACCGACCGCGTCGCCTACGGCCGCGAGGTCACGGCGATCCGGCTGCCGAAGGACGCCGGCCATCTGGAGCTCGAGGTCTCCGAAGCGCACGGCGGCGCCTCCCGGCGGGTCAGGACGCGCAACGTGGCCATCTCCACGGGGCTGGTCCCGCGCATGCCCGACGGGGTGCTCCGCGACGAACGGGTGTGGCACAGCTCGGAGTTCCTCGAGAAGTACCGCACGATGGACACCCGCACCCTGAAGAACGTGGCGGTGGTCGGCGCTGGGCAGAGCGCCGCCGAGGTGACGCGGTTCCTGTACGACGCGCTGCCGCACGCCCAGGTCTTCGCGGTCATCCCGTCCTACGGCTATTCCGTCGCGGACGACACCCCCTTCGCCAACCAGGTATTCGATCCGGGCGCCGTGGACGACTACTACTTCGGAACGGACCAGACGCGCGAGGCGTTCTGGCAGTACCACAGGAACACCAACTATTCGGTGGTCGACGACGAGGTCATCAGGGCCCTGTACCAGCGCTCCTACGACGAGGAGGTGCGGGGCGTCAAACGCCTGCACTTCATCAACCTGACCCGGGTGAGCGACGTCAAGCGGGCCGGGGACGACACCTGTGTGTCACTGCATTCGCTGCTCGACGGCGCGGCGCGGGAACTCGACGTGGACGCCCTGGTCTTCGCCACCGGTTACAACACCATGGAGCCGGCCGCCCTTCTCGGCGATCTCGACCGTTTCTGCCTGCGCGACGAGGCCGGCCGGTACCGGGTGACGCGCGACTACCGGCTGATGACGACTGCCGAACTGCCCTGTGGCATCTACCTCCAGGGCGGCACCGAGCACTCGCACGGACTGTCCTCGTCCCTGTTGTCGAACATCGCGGTGCGCAGCGGCGAGATCGCCGATTCCCTCGTCCGGCGGCGTGCGGAACAGCGGCAGACCGTAGCTGTCTGACGCCCCCCTCGCAAGGGCCCCTCCCAATGAAAAGGGGCGGGTTGCGATGCCGTCGTCGGCATCGCGACCCGCCCCTTTTCGCACTCAGTCCGCGGCCATGGCCTCGCGCAGGCTCTTGGGCCGCATGTCCGTCCAGTTCTGCTCGACGTGATCGACGCACGCCTGCCGTGTGTCCTCGCCGAACACGACCCGCCAGCCGGCGGGAATTTCGGCGAACGACGGCCACAGGGAATGCTGTTCCTCGTCGTTCACCAGGACATAGAAACGGCCGTCCTCGTCGTCGAACGGGTTGCTGCTCATGGCCCCACTCCCCTGCATCGTCGTGTCCTGCGGAATCGTTCCTCATGCTAGGACAATGAAAGAGAACTTCCCGGAAAGGAGGCCCGTCATGGCAGGTTCACAGCCGTCCAGGCACCGGTCGGGGCTGCCGGAGCTGATGGAATGGCTCGGCGCGGGATTTCCCAATGTGCCGGTGGCCTGGAGCCCCCGGGACAGCCACGTCATCCCCATCGAGGTGACGGAGAGTGGCGGGCAGTACGTGCTGCGTGCCGAGCTGCCCGGCGTGGACCCGGAGAAGGACATCGAGATCACGGTCGAGGGCGACACGCTCACCGTCCGTGCCGAGCGCGCGGAGGCCAAGGAGGACAAACGGCATTCGGAGTTCCGCTACGGCTCGTTCGAGCGGTCCGTCCGGTTGCCCTTCCCGGTCCCGGACGAGGGCCCTACGGCCGCGTACCGCGACGGCGTCCTCACCGTGAGCGTCCCGCGAGCGGCCAGGGAAGCGGCGACGACGCGTACGCTGCCGGTGCGGCGCGCCGGCTGACCGCGCCGGACGCGATGGCCGCGAGCGTGAGCACGGCGCACAGCGGGTAGACGCAGCCCACCGCCGCGAGGTACCACGGCATGCCCGTCGTGGTGCTCAGGGGGACGTCGGCCGCTTTGTGGAGCCACGGCACGAGCCAGCCGCCGGCGGCCAGGGCCCAGGCGGCCGTCGCGACCCTGGCGGGGGCGCTGCCGCGCGCCGGGCCGTGGACGAGCCAGATCATCGCGGGTACCGCCCAGACCCAGTGATGGCTCCAGGAGATCGGGCTGACGAGCAGGCCGAGGAGCTGCACGGTGATCAGGGCGGCCAGGGTGTCGCCGCGCCGGACCGCGCTCCGCAGGGCCGTACCGGCGAGCACGGTGGCGGCGAGTCCGGCCACCAGCCAGCACACGGTCACCGCGCCGGTGTCGTGCCCGAAGAACCGGGCGATGCATCCGCGCAGGGACTGGTTCTCCGAGGACACCATCGGGCCGATGCGTTTGGTGTCGCCGAAGACGTCGAGCCAGAACCGCGTCGAATCCCTCGTCGCCACGATGCCGGCCAGTGCCACGGTGCCCGCGAACGCGAGAGCCGACCATCCGGCGGCCGACCACTTCCGCACGGACAGGAAGTACAGCCCGCAGACGGCCGGTGTGAGCTTGATGCCGGCCATCACACCGACTCCCGTCCCGGCCAGCGCGGCACGCCGGTGCGAGGCGCTGACCAGGGCGAGCGCTCCCAGGATCAGGCTGATCTGCCCCAACCCGAGCCCGTGGCGCACTGGTTCGAGCCACAGGACCACCGCCGTCCACGCGGCGGTGTGCCGCCGGTCCGGTGACACGGCGCCCGGGGGCAGCAGGTCGAGGGACCGGTGGACGAGCAGGGCGGCGGCCGCGAGCGACAGGGAATGCCACACCGCGACGGCCAGCCACCAGGGGAGGCATGACAGTGGCAGGAAGACCAGGGCGGCGAAGGGAGGGTAAGTGAAGGGCAGGGGCTGTGCGTTGGGGTGCGGGGAGAACAGCAGGAAGTCGTAGAGCCGGCCGTGCAGCACCTCCGGCGCCGCCTGGTAGTAGACGCCCAGGTCGCGCATGTCCGCCGCCCAGGCGGTCAGGACCAGGCCGATGAGCACCGAGCAGGCCAGCGTCGCCGTGGCATGGCGCAGCAGCCACCCCGCCATTCTCCGCCCGGCGTTCACCTCACTCCTCCGCCAGTTGCGGGCTGCGCACCCACGGCCAGGCCCCCGCCATGGCCAGCGCGAGGAGCGCTCCGCAGACGAGGAAGGGCGCGTGCAGGCCGAAGGATTCGGCCAGGAGCCCGGCGAGTCCGGCGCCGACCGGCATCGCCGCGAGGGCGACGGTGCGGTAGCTGCTGGTGACCCGGCCCAGCATCTCGGCGGGGACGAGCCGTTGACGCAGCGAGGCGGCGAGGACGTTCCACACCGCGCCGCCCGCGCCGACCAGCGCCAGCACGCCCACCGCGACCGGCACGGCCGAGGTCAGCCCGGTGCAGAGGAAGCCCGCCGCCTGCACGAGCATCGAGCCGATGAGCGCGGCCCTGATCCCTAGGCGCTGCCGCGCCCGGGAGGCGAGGGCCGAGCCGAGGACGCCGCCTCCGGCGAGCGCCACGAGCATCAGGCCGTAGCCGAGACTGCCCAGGCGCAGGACTTCCAGGGCGTAGAGGACCAGTACGGCCTCGGCGGCGGCGAGCGTGCCGTTGGTGACGGCCACCACCGCGCAGAGGGTGCGCAGCAGTTGGTGGCGCCACAGCCAGCGCAGGCCCTCGGCGATGTCGTGCCGCACGGTCGTGCGTGCGGAAGAGGCGTTGCGCACAGCGAAGTTGCCGCGCAGGGCGAAGATCAGCACGGTGGCCACGAGGAAGCTCGCCGCGTCGGCGGCGACGGGGGCGGCGTGCGACAGGGCGTACAGGGCCGCGCCCACGGGTGCGCCGACGAGTGTGGCCATGACCGTCTGCGCCGAGTACAGCCAGGCGTTGGCGCGTTCCAGCGCGTCCTTGGCGACGAGCATCGGGATGACGGCACCGGCGGCGTTCTCGAAGAACGTCTCGGCCACGCCGAGGGTGAAGGAGATCGCCGCGAGCGCGGCGACCGGTGCGTCCCGGGTGGTGAGGTAGAAGGCGAAGCCGCCCGTCACCGCGGCTCGTCCGAGGTCCACGGTCCACATCAGCCGGCGGCGGTCGACCCGGTCGGCCACCGCGCCGCCGACCAGGCCGAACAGCGGCCAGGGCAGATAGCCGGCCACGAAGACGAGGGAGACGGACTCCGGGTTCTTGGTGACCCTGGCGGCCAGCAGGGGGAAGGCTACGTAGCGGATGCCGTCGCCCAGGGTGGACAGGGTGGAGGCGGTCCACAGCAGCCGGAAGGGCCGTCCTACGCGCGGATGCGGATCCGGCCTCGCCTTCCCCTTCGCGTCGCCGCCCGCGGATGACAGCAGCGGCTGTCCCTCGGCCTCGCTCATGATCTCCCCATCCGCACCTGTCGATTCCGTGGTCTAACCGGATCCGCCGGCGGTTGGTTTCGGGGCGTTGCGTGGCATCCGTCATGGGGTGCCGGGCTGGCTCGTCAACTGGGCAGAGGAGTTTCCCGTGTTCGAATGCGGGGTCTGGGATCGGCAGGTAGCGTCGCTGGGGTGAAGCTGGTGGTGCAGGTGAAGCTGGTGCCGACGCCGTTGCAGGCGGCGGCACTTGAGGGAACCCTGCGCGCCTGCAACGAGGCTGCCACTTGGGCCAGCCGGATCGCCTTCGAACATAGTGTGAAGAACAACTTCGCGCTGCGCAGGCTCACGTACGACACGGTGAAGGCGCGGTGGGGGCTGGGAGCGCAGGCGGCCCAGCACGTGATCAAGAAGACGTGTGACGCGTACACCACGCTCAAGGCGAACCTGAGGGCCGGGAACCTGGGCAGGCCGGGTTCGAAGCGTTACCGCCGGGCGGTGGAGAAGCCGGTCGTCTTTCGGCCGGAGGGGGCGCAGCCGTATGACGACCGGATGCTGTCCTGGCAGATCGCAGAGCGGCGGGTGTCCATCTGGACGGTCAACGGGCGAATGAAGGATGTGGCGTTCACGGCGTCGCCCGGGCAGCTGGCCATGCTGGCGTTGTACCGCAGGGGCGAGTCCGATCTGGTCTGCCGGGACGGTATGTGGTTCCTGCTGGCCACCTGCGAGGTGCCCGAAGCCGAGCTGAACGCCGATCCGGTGGACTTCCTCGGCGTCGACCTGGGCATTGTCAACATTGCCACCACCAGCGATGGCGAGATCATGGCCGGGCGTGAGCTCAACCGCATCCGGGTGCGGGAGCGCAAGCTGCGCGCCAAGCTGCAGAAGAAGAACACCCCGTCCGCCAGGCGCGGGCTGAAAAGGCGCGGGCGCAAGGAGGCGCGGCGGGTGCGGGACATCAATCACAAGATCGCGAAACGTGTGGTGGCCGAGGCGGAACGCACCGGTCGCGGGATCGCCCTGGAAGACCTGACGGGCATCCGCGAGCGGGTACGGCTTCACAAGCCCCAGCGGGCCACCTTGCACTCCTGGGCGTTCCACCAGCTCGGGCAGTTCATTGCGTACAAGGCCCGCAGAGCGGGGGTACCGGTGGTCTACGTCGATCCGGCGTATACCTCCCGTACCTGCGCCGAGTGCGGGCACATCGACAAGGTGAACCGGGTCTCACAGGCGTGGTTCGCGTGCCGGTCCTGCGGCGTCGTTGCGCACGCGGACCGGAACGGCTCCCGCAACATCCGCGCCCGTGCGCGGGAGTTGTGGCGACGCGGGGCCCCGTCAACGGCCCCTGCCCCACCGCCGCGTCAGCAGCGCGGGGCTGGACGCAAACGCAGCATCACCGCCAGTGATGCCCGCTGTGCAAGCCCGTCACCTCAGTGACGGTGTAGTTGACCGTCTCGACGAGGGTGCGCACGCCGAAGCCGGTGCCGCCGTACGGGATGTCGTCGTACGGGCCCTCCTCTGGTGCTCATGACGGCCTCACCACACGAGCCTCAGGTCGTAGGTGTTGCGCAGGAAAGGCGGTGCGGACGGGTCGTGGTCGGGCGGCAGCGCGTACCGGGGGATCAGGGCGTGCCACTCCTCCAGGGCCGTGAGGATCTGGGCGCGGGCGAGGGCCGCGCCGAGGCACTGGTGGGGGCCCGTGCCGAAGGCGATGTGCGGGTTGCCGGAGCGGCCGAGGTCGACGTGTCCGGGGTCGGGGAACACGTCGGGGTCGTGGTTGGCGAGGGCGAGCGGCAGCAGCACGGTCTCGCCGCGGCCGACGGCCGGGCAGGCGACTTCCTGTGCCGTCATCCGTCCCGGGTACATGCACGAGAACGCGCGGAGGAACTCCTCGACCGCCGTCGGGCGGACGCCCTCGTCGGTGCGGAAGCGGCGCCGGTCGTCCGGGTGGCAGGCGAGGTGCTGCACGGCGTTGGCCAGGTGGTTGACGGTCGAGTCGATCCCGGCGAGGAAGAGCGTGCACAGCAGGGACGTCCGGTCCTCGTCGGTGACCGGTGCGCCGCCGACCTCCCAGCCGAGTGTCGCGGTGGTGAGGTCGTCGGCCGGTTCGGCGCGGCGGCGCTCGACGAGCCTGCGCGCGCAGGCTTCCAACGCGGGCAGGCCGAGGTCGGAGAGGAACGCCTCGCGCGGGTCGGGTTCGGCGCGTGCGGAGAGCAGCGCGAGGTCGATCTGCAGCAGGCGTTCGTGGTCCTCTGCGGGCCAGCCGACGGCCGCCATCAGGTTCTCCAGCACATACGGGCGGGCGAAGTCCTCGGAGAAGGACACTTCGCCGCATGCCTGGAGCTTCCCGATCCTGCGCCGGGCGTTCTGGCGGATCCACGGTGTCATCGCGCGCACGCGCTGCGGGGTGAACCATGCGGCGAGCAGGCGTCGCCACTCGGTGTGTTCGGGGCCCTCGACGGTCAGCGGGATCCACCGTTCCTCGTCGGCTCCTTCGGCGGCGCTGACGCGGCCGACGGTGAAGTCGTCCTCGTTGCGGAAGGCCCGGCAGATGAGGGCGTAGGTGGTGAACACCCAGAAGCCGCCGCCGTGTTCGCTGCGGAACACCCCTTCGCGGGCATGTTCGGCGGCTGCCCGACGGTATTCCGCGGGGGCGTTGAAGTAGTCGAAGTCGACGGCCCGTGCCTCGTCGAGCTGTTCGTCAGCCTGCACCGGTGACCTCCCTCTCGCGTCGGATGCCGGGCAGCACCGCGTCGAGTGCGCCGCGCGGCCATGCGGTCGTGCCGATTCCCGCGGCCGTGAGCCGCAGGTTCCACAGGTGGTCGAGGTCGGCGGCGTCGAGGAGGACGCCCGGCAGACGGGCCCGGGGCCGCCGGGCCGTGTCGGGCGCTGGCGGGGAGCGGTGGGCCGAGGGCTGCTCCCGGACGGCGAGGGCGATGACCTTCGTGCCCTCGACGAGCACCCACCGGCGCCGCCGCCACTCCTCGAGGGTTTCGTGGGCCCGGTCCTCGAGGTCGCGGAACCTGGTTCCGCCGATGCACGCGCGGAAGAGCCTGGCCTCGTCGCCGCCGAGGACGGCGTGCCGTTCGGGCAGTCCGGGACGGTGGTCGTGCAGGGTCACGCGCTCGAAGCCCAGCCGGTAGGTGAAGCGGGCGGTGGAGTGATGGGCGCGCCACAGCCGCACCCGCGCGGCGAGGCGGCGGCGCAGTTCGGTGTTGCGGCCGTCGTCGGTGAAGCTGCCCTCGAAGTGGTAGGCGATGCCCCACAAGTCCTCGTGGGACAGGCCCGGATAGGCGTGGCGGTAGCCGGGGAAGGGCCGGGACAGGGCGAGTCCGAAGGCGGTCGGCGATTCCACGTAGGGGCTGAACCGGTCGAAGCGCACGAGGGTGATATGCGGGGGCCTCAAGTGAGAGAGGGAGGCGACGAGTTCGCTCTGCGCGGTGATGGAGGCCGGTGTCTCGCCCGGGTAGCCGGTGAGGATGTTCCAGTTGGCCTGCACGCCGAACTCGGCGCAGCCGAGCAGGAAGCGTACGTTCTGGTAGGCGGTGGTGCCTTTCTTGAGGTACCGCAGGCCCTCGGTGCTGAGGCTTTCGATGCCGGGCTGGACGGAGCGGACGCCCGCGCGGCGCATACGGCGGATGTCGGCCCATTCCATGTTCGCCTTGACCTCGAAGAACAGGGAGTGGTCGGTGCCGAGCCGTTCGAGCAGGGGCAGGGCGGTCTCGAGATAGCCCATGTCGAGGATGTTGTCGACGGCGAAGAAGTCCAGGACGCCGTAGCGGTCCATGAGCCGGCGCAGGTCGTCGGCGACCGTCTCGGGGGACTTGCTGCGGTAGCGCATGGTGGCCCCGTTGAGGCCGCAGAAGGTGCAGTGAGTCTTCTGGCCCCACCAGCAGCCGCGCGAGAACTCCACGGGCAGGGATATCTTCGGCACCATCTCCTCGAGGCCCGCTGTCCTCAACTGCTCGAAGAATCCGTCGTAGTTGGGAGCGGGGACCTCGAGCCAGGTCCCGTCGGGCGCCTGCTCGGTGCCTGCCGTCGCCTCCCGCCGGGCTGTCAGCCTGCCCATCGAGGTGATCGGCTGCCCGTTCGCGGCCTGTCGCAGCAGGGCGACGAAAGCTTCCTCCCCGGGCCCGTCCACCACGGCGTCGATCGCCGGGAAGTTGGCTAACAGCGCCCGCCCCATGGGCCCTTCGCAGTTGCTGCCGCCCAGCACGATCGTCCCCGCGAACCCCTCCGCCCGCAGCCGCTCCGCCACCGCCAGCGTCGGACCGTTCTGACTGAACATCGTGGTGAACCCGATGACGTCGGGCTCGGCACGCAGCAGGGCCGCCGCCGTCTCGGTCACGTGCCGCTCGGCCACCTCCCGCAACGGGTCGAGCACGGCGATGGCCGCCTCGTCGACGCGCTTGGCGCGCAGCAGGGCGAAGTACTCGTCGCGGGCCTCGGCACTTCCGTGCCGCTGCGTGAATATCCAGTCCCCGGCGGACAGGTGATAGAGCTTCTCGGAGACCAGCTCATAGGCGTCCGCCCATTCTTCCGGGCGCAAGGCGAGCATTTTCTGCCCGAGGGCATAGAAATTCACGTAGGCATAGTGCGGATCGACATTCCAGCCCTCGGCCTCGGCGACCGAACGCAGGGTTCCCACCTGAATCGACGGGCGTGTCACGCTGTTCCACGGCATCGAGACAAGGGAGACGCGTACAACGTTCTCCACGGAATTCTCTTCTTGTGGCGTCGTCGGAGTTGGTTTCAACGTACCCGGATGCCATTTTGAGAATCGCGCCGCGAAAATGTCAAGCCCGCCCCGTATTCGAACTCAACGTCGACACGGCGACCAACTCCCCTTTCATCACAAGAGAGTTCGGAGCCCACATGTCGCGGATCGGCTCACGCCCTCCACGCAGCCCCTACGGGCACGTGGACGGCCGTGCACCCCACTGCTGCCGGATGGGCCATCTGGTCTATGGACTGCATGTTCTCCACGGCATGCTGGTACAGCGATCATGCAGCCAGCCCACCAGGAGACGGCCATGAGCGTTCTGTCGGTCCCCCGCATCTTCTTCCGAGGGAAATCGACGTGGAATCCCGCGACGATGAACAACAACGCCCGCTTCCCGACCTACGATTACCGGACGGCCGATCTCAACTGGGATTACCTCAAAACCCAGAAGGTCGACGGAAAGCCGATCACCCGGGAGAACTTCCGCGAGACGTTCATGAAGTGGGCGCACACCTTCCAGAACCCCGGCGGGGAATGGGAGGAGGAGCCTCCCGCGGAATGGGGCTTCTACGGTGCGAACGACTGGTGGCTGCACGTGGCACCGCAGTACACCTCCGACGGGAAGGCCGTGTACACGACGGTCACCGGCGGCCAGACCGCGTACGGGGCGGAAGAGAAGACCGCCGACCCCTTGGTCGGTGCCGTCATCAACCTGGCGGGGGATCCCTTTCCGGTGGCCAATCGCTCCCTCGCGGAGGAGAAGGGGAACGACTGCGAATTCCCCAGAGCCGCCCACCACACCAGCTGCATGATGGTGGACGCGAATCCGTACGGGACCTGGAGCACGACCTTCCTCACGCGCAGGCTGCAGATCGGCACCCGGACGAGTCCCCAGGCCTTTCTCTTCGGCGACATCGCCGAGGGGACGTGCATGAGTTCGCGCTGGATCAACTTCGGCCGCAACCTGAACATCGACCCGCTGGGCGGCGTCATCCTCGATGGGGTGGGCAGTGCCGTCATGCAGATCGGCATCGAGAAGGACAAGCTCCAGTTCACGCGCGAGGATTCGCCGCTCCTGAACCAGCTGCGCGACGAGATGAAGCGCCAGGGCGCTCGAGGCATCATGATGCGGTTCAGCGCCTACCTGACCACATACTTCCCCGCCGCCGAGTTCTCCGGTTCGACAAGTGTGAAGGAGCGGTACAAAAAGCTGCTGAAACTCTGGGAGGAGGACGCCGAAGCGGGAAGCCCGCCCCGGCGCAATCCCTGTGTGTCGAGAATCGTGGGGTCGATCGGTCTGTGGCACGGGAAAGAGCTCGCGACGGCGCCCGGGGGACGTTTCCTCACACCGAGGAACCCATTGAAGATCAAGGTGCCGAAGGACACCAAGAACCCGACCCGGGACGCGTGGTTCGGTCCCGCGGCAGCCGAGGTCAACAAGGCGGGGAACGGTGACCTTTACGTCAGCCTGGACATGGGGATGACCGTTCCCGAGCGCGGAGCGACGGGCGAGAAGGAGAGCGCGTTCGGCACGCTGGAGCTCGTCCTCGAGCACCGCGAACGACAGCTCCCGCCCACGGTGCTGGCCGAGATCAAGCCCCTGCAATACGAGCGTTCCGCCTACGAGAGTACCGCGGGGATTCTCGACTTCCCTGTCGGATCCCTGGTCACCGAAGAAGACCTCAAGAACGGCTTTCTGTCAGTGCGTTGCAAGCCCGACAGTCAGCAGATCACCATGCTGGCGGAGACGGAACTCACGGCCCAGACCGACACCCGCGGCATCTTCGTCGAGCAGGACGAGACGGCGACGGTCACGATCGACGTCCGGGTGAAGGGCGAAGTACCCGCCCCCGGAGCGGCGATCCGGCTGCGGGTGCAGGAATATCTTCAGGTGCCGCGGCCGCCCCAGGCCTGCGCCCTGCACTGGAGCGTGCCGGAGTCCGACGACGAACGCACTCTGCGCATCCTCGAGGAGACCGTCCCCGTGGTGAACGGGAAGGCCGAGATCAGCTTCCGGCCGGTGACCGGCGAGGGAAAGCTGCCGGGCATTCCCACCATCGTCTTCTTCCCCTACTACGAGCACGAGCAGCCGCCCACGCCGCCCAAGGAGATCCAGTACCTGCCCGGCATGGTGTCCCACACCACGGCGTTCTACTGCGCCGTGCGCTGCATGCCCTTCGACAACGCTCTCCCGGGAGAGTTCAAGAAGTACTGCGAGCTTCACCACAACGACCGTGAAAAGGCCTGGGACTTCGTCTACAGCCGCTTCCTCTACGCCTACGACATGGTCTTCCCGGTCATGAAGCACTACGCCGCGCTCGAGCTGGGCGCCCGTGAATCCGTCGACCGCAACATCGACCTGATCCTGGAGCTGGGCTCCCCGGGGATGCAATATTCCTCGCTCTACATGCCCGTCAACCGCAACCTGTCGAACGGGAGACGACGGGTCCTGGAGATGTACCGCAATCTGATCAGGACCGGCAAGCCGTAGCGCTCAACCGACCGAGGAGACAGGCCCCATGGGAACCGCGGACGACGACATCGGCAAACTGCGCACGACCCTGCAGAATGCCTGCCTGATCGAGTACTCGACGATCCCGGCGTATCTGGCGGGCTGGTGGACGATCCGCGATCGCCGGTCTCCGGCGGCCAAGCTGATCCGGGAGATCGCCACCGTGGAGATGCGGCATCTCGCCATCGTCTCCAACGTGCTCACCGCGACCGGTGGATCACCGGACATCCGGGCCGCTGCCGCGCCCGCGTTCCCGCGGTACGTGCCCCTGCCCGGCTGGGAGCCCTATCCGATCGGCCTGCACTGCTTCGGGGACGTCTTCCTGGACATGGCGAAGTGCATCGAGCGCCCGGACGATTCCCCCGAGTACCAGCCCCGGTACACCGAGGCCTTCCCGGTCTACCGGGAGGGCCAGGACCTGCTGCTCGGCATGGGTGCTCCCAGCCTCGGCGCGTTCTACAAAGCCCTCATGAAGGCGATGCGGAAATGCGTCGACGACCACGGCGAAAGCGTGGTCTTCCCCCAACGGGGCCGTCTCCGGACCCAGTACGCGTACTTCGGGCAGGACTCCATTTCCGTGGAGGGCTGGGACGACGCCAAACTCCTTCTGGACGACCTCATTTGGGAAGGGGAAGGACACGGCGGCGGCATTCTCGACTCCAACCGCGACCTGTCCCACTACTTCACCTTCGACCAGATCGAACGGGGCAAGTACTACAGACTGAAAGACAAGCGTTTCCATCCCACCGGCGGCCCCCTCCCCCGCCCGACCGGAGACGACATCGTCCGCACCCCCTCCAATCCCAAGACGAAGGACTACAGCGGCGACGCGTACAAGCGCGCCACCGCCTTCAACGCCTTCTACCGCCGGATCGTGGACAACCTCCACGCCGGGTTCCGCGGACAGCCGGGCCGGGTGGACGTGGCCATCGGGCAGATGCGGCAGCTCCTGACGCTCGCCGACGACCTGATGGACTGCGAAGTCCCCGGCCCCGACGGCAAGAAGACCTTCGCCGCGCCGACGTTCGAGCTGCTGACGGAGTAGCCCGTCCCGGGCGCGCGTCGGATACGATCTTGGCTCCAAATGGGGAGGACGATACGAATGACCGCCGTGCATGGATCGCTCGTGGATGTGCCCACACCGGACGGCACCGCCGACGCCTACCTGGCACACCCCGGCGGAACCGGCCCGTACCCCGCGGTCCTGTTGTACATGGACGCCTTCGGACTGCGCCCGCACCTGGAGAAGATGGCCGACCGGCTGGCCTCGGCCGGCTATGTCGTCCTGGTGCCCAACGTCTTCTACCGCCACGGGCGGGCACCGGTGGTCGAGCTGCCCGACTTCATCGACATGGCGCAGCGTCCGGATCTGTTCGAGAAGATCGGGCCCATCCTCTTCCAGACCGTGATGTCGGACGCGGTGATGCGCGACGCCGATGCCTTCCTGCACTGGCTGGCCGACTCCCCGCTGACCATGAGCGGGCCGGTGGGCGTCACCGGCTACTGCATGGGAGCCGGCCTCGCCCTGCGCACCGCGGGCACCTACCCGGACCGGGTCGCCGCCGCGGCCGGTTTCCACGGCGCGCACCTGGCCACCACCGCGCCGGACAGCCCGCACCTGCTCGCCGGCCGCATCACCGCCGAGCTGTACTTCGGCCACGCCGACCAGGACGAGGCAATGCCGCCCGAGCAGATCGACCGCCTGGACGAGGCCCTCACCGCGGCGGGTGTGCGCCACCGGTGCGAGGTCTACGCCGGCGCTCACCACGGCTTCACCCAGGCCGACACCTCCGCCTACCACCCGGAGGCCGCCGAACGTCACTGGGCGGCGCTGCTGGACCTCTTCGGCCGCACGCTGGCCTGAGCGTCCTCCGCCCCTGCCAGGCGCAGCAGGAGGGCGGGCAGGTCGGTCGCGGCGTACCGGTCCTGTTCGCCCGCGCGCCGTGCGTCCGAGCAGAGCAGCACCGGGGCCTGCGAGGCGTCGTCGGGCAGCCGGCCGTGGCTTCCGCGTACGCAGGCCGGGTCCAGCGGTACCACGGGGAGCGTGTACCGCAGGCCGGCCTTCTTGCGCAGGAGCGCGGCCGCCGCGCGCAGGCGGACGAAGCGGTCGCCGGGGTCGAGGAAGAGTTCGGCCGGGTCGTAGCCGGGCTTGCGGTGGATGTCCACGCACCGGGCGAAGTCGGGTGCGCGGTCGTCGTCCAGCCAGTAGTAGTACGTGAACCAGGCCTCCGGTTCGGCCACGGCGACGAGTTCACCGGACCTCGGGTGCCCGAGCCCGGCGCGGGTCTTGCCGGGACCGTCCAGGACCGTGTCGACGCCGGGCAGTTCCGCGACGGTCCGGTGCACTCGTGGCACGTCCGCCGGGTCGCGGACGTAGACGTGGGCGATCTGGTGGTCGGCCACGGCGAAGGCACGCGAGGTCCACGGGTCCAGGTACTCCATTCCGGCTTGCGCGTGGACGCGGAGGAAGCCTTCGGCGCGCAGGGCGCGGTTGATGTCGACCGGCCGCCGGACGGCGGTGATGCCGTATTCGGAGAGGGCGACGACGGTGACGCCCCGCGTACGGGCCAGGTGCAGCAGCGGTGCGAGGGCGGTGTCGGCAGCGGCCGCGGCGGCGGCCGACTGAGGCGTGTCGGGGCCGTACCGTTGCAGGTCGTAGTCCAGGTGCGGCACGTAGACGAGCGTGAGGTCGGGGCCGCGGGTCTCGATGATGTGCCGGGCGGCACCGGTGATCCACTCGGTGGAGACGATGGACGCGCCCGGCCCCCAGTAACTGAACAGCGGGAAGGGGCCCAGCCATTCGGTGAGCTCCTCGCGGAGTCCGTCCGGGACGGCGTAGCAGTCGGGGATCTTGCGGCCGTCGGCGTGGTAGACGGGGCGGGGTGTGACGGCGATGTCGGTGGACGCGCCCATGGCGTACCACCAGCAGACGTTGGCCACGCGGTAGCCGGGGAACCGGTCTCTGGCCATGTCCCAGACCTTCTCCCCCGCGACGAGCGCGTTGTGCTGCCGCCACAGCAGCACCTCGCCCAAGTCCCGGAAGTACCAGCCGTTTCCGACGACACCGTGGGCGCTCGGCGGCAGGCCGGTGAGCATGCTGGCCTGGACCGTGCAGGTGACAGCCGGCAGGACGGGGTCGAGGCGGGCGGTCACTCCCCCGTCGGCGGCGACGGCCGCCAGGTGCGGCATGTGGGCCAGCAGGCGCGGGGTCAGCGCGGCCACATCGAGGACGAGCAGCGGGCGGGGCCGCGACATCACGGTTCGAGCCCTTCGAGCCCCAGCGAGAGCAACTGATCGCGTGCCCAGGACAGTTCGGCGGCGATGCCCTCGGCCAGTGCGCGCGGTCCCGCGGGGCGATGCCCTTCCGGCAGCACCGACCACGTGTACGTCTCCACTTCCAGGTGGTCGGTGACCGGCGCCGGTCCGCCGGTGAGCTCGTCCAGGAGCGTATGGAGCACCCACCCGGTGGAGTCCAGCGGAGGTGCGGGCCGGGCGTGCACCGGTACGTGGTAGTGCACCCGCCAGGGCCTGCGGCCGGGCAGTGCCAGGGGGCCGGCGAGGGCCTGGCCGAGGTCGTCGCGTCCGACGGGGCCGCCGCCGGACTCCTCGCGGGTCTGGTGCAGGAATCGCGGCTCGGCGAACTCGCCGAGGGCACACCGGACTTCGGGGTCGGCGGGTGTTGCGGCGTGCAGGGCGCAGGAGAGCTGTGCCTTGACCACGGGCAGTCCGGCGGCGGCGAGGCGGCGCAGGGCGGCGCCGGGGTCCTCGAAGTCCACTGCCAGGTGGCAGGCGTCCAGGCAGACGCCGAGGTGCCGGGTGTCGACGCCGGTGAGCAGCCGGGCGGCGTCGTGGGTGGTGGCGAGGGCGCAGCCCGGTTCGGGTTCGAATCCGACGCGGATGTCCCGGCCCGTTTCGGCGGCGAGGGCGGCCAGTTGCCGGGCGAGGGTGTCGATCGCGCGGCGGGCGCGGTCCGCGTGTCGCGTCGTCCAGGGGGTCCGCCAGCCCAGGGGGAGGGTGGAGATGCTGCCGCGTACGGCGTCGTCGGGCAGCAAGGCGGCGAGTACGCGTGCCAGGTCGAGGGTGTAGGCCAGGCGCTCGGGTTCGGCCCAGGACGGCCGGTAGACGGCGTGTTTGACGACAGGCTGGTGGAATCCGGCGTAGGGGAAGCCGTTCATGGTCACGACCTCGAGGCCGTGCCGTTCGAGGTGCGTGCGCAGCCGTTCGGTGGCGGCGGGATCGGCGGCCAGGGCGTGGGCCGCGTCGTGGGCCAGCCACAGGCCGACACCGAGCCGGGGCGCGCCGAGCAGGTCGCGTACGGGTGCGGCGTACGCGGCCAGTTGGGCCAGTACGCCGTCGACGTCCTCGGCCGGGTGGACATTGGTGCAGTACGCGAGGTGGACGGTGGTGCCGTCCTTGTGCCGCAGTCTCACCGCCGCCTCACTGTCCGCGCACGACGGTGTTGCCGAGGTACGAGCCGGCGAGGGCGGGCTCCGGCGGGTCCTCCAGGAGATCGAGGCGGCCGCTGCGGCCGAAGAACTCGACGGGGTTGCGCCAGACCACCCGGTCGACGTCGTCCTCGCGGAACCCCGCGGCGAGCATGGCCTCGGCGGTCCGGCGGGTGGCCAGCGGGTCGCTGCGGCCCCAGTCCGCGGCGGAGTTGACCAGGACGCGTTCCACGCCGTAGGTGCGCAGGAGCTCGAGCAGGCGCCCGGTGTCCATCTTGGTCTCGGGGTAGATCGAGAAGGCCATCCAGCAGCCGGTGGGGACGACCTCAGGTGCGGTCAGTTCCGTGAGGTGGTCGAGGAGCACCTGCTCGGGCGGGATGCCGCATTCGCGTACGACGGCCAGCGTGCGCCGCACCCCGGCCGCCTTGTCCCGGTGCGGGGTGTGCACGAGGGCGGGCAGCCCGTGGTGCACGGCCATCTCGAGCTGCGCAGCGAGCACTTCGTCCTCGCGGGGCGTCATCTCGTCGTATCCGATCTCGCCCACGGCGACCACCGCGTCCTTGGCGAGGTACCGCGGCAGGATGTCGAGCACCCCGGCGCACCGCGGGTCGTTGGCCTCCTTGGGGTTGAGAGCGAGCGCGCAGTGGTGGCTGATGCCGAACCGTGCCGCGCGGAAGGGCTCCCAGCCGATCAGCGCGTCGAAGTAGTCGACGAAGCTGGCGACCGAGGTGCGGGGCTGGCCGAGCCAGAAGGCGGGTTCCACCACGGCCCGGATGCCGGCCGCGCGCATGGCCTCGTAGTCGTCGGTGGTGCGGGAGGTCAGGTGGATGTGCGGGTCGAAGATGCGCATGAGCCCTCCGGTTCGGTGAGCAGTTCCCGGGCGTCGTCCGGCACGGGGCGGCCGGCCGAGGCACGCTCGTCCGCGAAGTCACCGACCATACGTACGAGTTGGCGGTCGGCCCGCCGATCGAGGCCGGCGACGGCGCACAGGGGGATGCCGAGATGGAGGCACTTGAGCACTCCGTGACGGTAGGCGTGCGGGGACAAGTGGCGTGCTCCGTACGGAGCGAGGGCGGCGGCCACAAGGCGTATGTCGTTGGTGCGCAGTGCGTCCTCGACCAGGGGCAGGGCGCTGTCCGCCACGGGCAGCAGCACCAGCGCCCGCAGTACGCCGCGCCGCTCGGCGGCGTCCCCTTCGGCGTAGACGGCCCGGGCCGGTGCGGTGGGCGCGGCGGCGAGCAGCAGGGCCCGTACCGCGTCGTCCACGGTCCATACCAGGGCCTGTGGGGGCACGTGCGCCGATGTACAGGGGTCACCCAGCAGCGCTCGTCCGCAACAGCGGCCTGCACGGGGCGAGTTGGCGCGTACGGTATCGGGGCGGATGGCGGCATCGGCAAGCGCTGCCTCCAGCCAGTTCCTCTGCCCCTCGGTGAGGCGCCGGTCGAGGGCCCGGCGCAGGGACGCCGCGTCCACCGGGTCGGCGTTGCCGGTCATCCGGGAACCGTCTCTCGCCACGCGGGTGTGGCCGCGGCGGCGCGCAGGAACTCCAGGGAGCGACGGGCCACTTCCGGGGCCGCATGGCTGTGCCGGGCGAGCTCGACGCTGACCAGCCCCGTATAGCCGGTGTCGGCCAGTGCGCGCAGCACAGGTGGGAAGTCGATCTCCCCGTGGCCGAACTCCAGATGCTCGTGCACGCCCCGGCGCATGTCCTCGATCTGCACATGGACCAAGTCTGGAGCAGCCAGGCGTACGCAGTCGGGCACGGGCTCCGGCTCCAGGCAGCGGCAGTGGCCGATGTCCAGTGTCAGGCCGAGGCGCGACGCCCCGCCGAGCATCCGGCGGAGCCGGTGGTACGCGGCGATCGTGTCCACCAGCATGCCGGGCTCCGGCTCGAAACCCAGGACGACGCCGTGGCGTTCGGCCTCGCCCAGAACCGCCGCACAGCCGTCGGTCAGTCGGCGCCAGGCCATGTCCTCGGGCAGGCCGGACGGGCGTACGCCGCTCCACATCGACACCGCCCGTGCGCCCAGGTCGGAGCAGACCCGTACGGCCAACCCGAGGTAGTCCAGGCGGCGTTGACGGTCGTCGTCGAGGAGAGTGGGGGCGTGTTTGTGCCGGGGGTCCAGGAGGTAACGGGCACCGGTCTCCACCGCCGCCGCGAGGCCGAGCTCGTCGAGCCGACGCGCGAGGGCGGCCGTTCTCCTGGCCAGGCCGGGTGCGAACGGGTCCAGGTGGTGGTGGTCCAGTGTGAGCGCCACGCCCTCGTAGCCGAAGTCGGCGAGCAGGGCCACGGCGTCCAGGAGCCGGTGGTCGCCGAACCCGTTGGTGCCGTAGGCCAGACGGAGCGCGGTCATGTCGGTGACACCGTTGCGAACAGGCGGCGCGTGACGGGCACGACGGCCAGGAGGGACAGGGCGGTGCCCACGGCCTTGCAGCGAGCTGCACAGAGAGCCTGCAACGGGAGCAGTGCCGCGATGCCCGCGACCACGGCCCGCTGTACCCCGCGCGGGTCAGGGGTCCGCACTGCGGCGGCCTGGGCGCCTGCGAACCCTGTCGCGTAGAGCCCGAGCGCGAGTGAGCCCAGCGCCCGGTGTTGATCAGGGCTGCCGCATCGCATGGCCGCACACGCGACCACCGCTGTGGCGGCGAGCGTCAGGACGGGCAGGAGCCTGCCCGTGCCGGACACCTCGCGGCGGCTGAGTGCGGTGACGACGAACGTATGGCCCGCGATGACGGCCGCCGTCCGTCCCGCCCGCCGGGCGGCCACGGGCGAGGCACCGAGCAGGACGTCCAGGCCGCGTGCGGCGGCCATCGCGAAGGGGCCCGCGCGGGTCTCCTTCAGCAGCAGGTCGTACGACCAGACCGTGCAGGCCAGCGGGACGGCGACCGCCAGTGTCCGCGTTCCGCCCGCTGCTCCCGCCATGGCCAGGCCCGTTATGGTCAGTCCGGCGGCGAGGGCCAGCGCGAGGCCGGGGGTGATCTCGCCGGAGGGGATCGGCCGTGACGGGCGCTCGATTGCGTCCACCTCGCGGTCGGCGTAGTCGTTGAGTGCCATTCCGGCCCAGTAGAGGCACACCGAACTCGCTCCGAGCAAGGGTGTCGCGGGGCCGAACGGCAGGCCGGCGGCGGCCGCCCCGGTGAGGGTGTCCCCCGGCACGGTCAGGGCACTCGGTGCACGGACCAGCCGGGCGAGGGCCTTCGCGGAGGGAAGGGCCGTGGAGTCCTCGGTCAATGCTTCCTCCCGATGCGTGCGCCGGCTCCGCGACGTTGTAACACGGGGGCGGACGGAGCTGATGGACAGTCACTCGATCAGTGCAGGGGCGGCGATTCCCCGGGTTCCTGGGCCGTACGACTGAACCGGCGGGCCGCACCCGCGGTTCCCGGCTTCCTGCGATTAGCGTCCGGCGAAAGGGAGGAACCCGGACAAGGAGCTGCCGTGACCACAATCGAGCTGACCTACGAGAGCGACGCGATCGTCCAGTTGATGCAGGTGGAGGACATCAAATGCGGTGAACCCTGGCTGAAGCAGTCCCTCCAACTGGCCCTGATGCTCGAACTCTCGACGATCCCGCCGTACTCCTGCGGGATGTGGTCCATCAAGAACCCCAAGGACGCGAAGGACAAGGAGGTCCACCATGCCATCCGGGAAATCATCTTCGACGAGATGTCGCACTTCGGACTGGTCGGCAACGTCCTCAGTGCCATCGGGGGCAAGCCCGTCGTGGCCAACGCCGAGGTGGTGCCGAAGTATCCGGACCCTCTGCCCGGAGGCGTCCGGCCGAAGCTGACCGTGTACCTCGGCGGGCTCGACAAGAAGACCGCTGAAATGTACTCGGAGATCGAGAAGCCCGACCGCCCGCTCGCCGTCAGCGCGGACAAGGAGACGTGGACCTCGATCGGCGCTTTCTACGACAAAATCCGGAGAGTGCTGGAGAACAACCAGCAACTCTTCACGGGCAGTTGGACTCCGCAGATGGAGTTCGACCTGTCGAAGAACCACGGCGAGGGGAACAAGATCGGCCCGATCCGCACATGGAAGGAGGCCGACAAGGCGCTCGACATCATCATGAAGCAGGGTGAGGGCACCAACGCCTCCCCCGACAACCCCTACCCCGGCAAGCCGGGCGAACTGGCCCACTACTACGTCTTCCGCGAGCTCTATCACGGCCAGAAGCTCAAGAAGATCTCCAACGGCAAGAAGCCCACCTGGGACTTCAAGGGCGCGGCCATCAAAATGCCCGCGTCCTATCCCATGGGCACAGTTCCGTACGGCGGCTGGTCCGGCAGTCCGGGAGAGCCCCCGTCCGAGGAAGTCCAGATCATCCTCGACGAGTTCAACGCCCACTACAGCGCGATGCTGCGCTCACTGCAAGCGGTCTGGTACACGAAGGAGAATGAGAAGGACAAGCGCACCGCGCTCGTGATGAGTGCCATCAAGTCGATGGGCAATTTGCGTACACTTGCGCGCGTCCTCGTCAAGATTCCCGTGCCGGGCCACTCCGGCAAGATGCACTACGGGCCCGAATTCCTCTACGTGACACGTGAACCCTGACCCGACCGTGCCCTCGCCGTCCGCGGACGGCGAGGGCACGGAGGTACGGGCGGCTATCGCGCCCGTGCGATCTGCGACCTCACGAAGACCGTGGGGCCGTCGTCCGGGTGCGTGTGGGGGTCGTTGTACGGCACGGCGAACTCGTCGACGACGCCCTGCTCGAAGACGAGGGCCATGCTGGAGCCGCCGTAGCTGAAGTACCCCAGTTCCTGGCCGCGTTGGACGGTGTCGCCCACGCCGACCGACCAGGAGATGGAGGAGACCTCGTCCATGCCGATCACGACGGCGCACACCCAGCGGTTGCCCAGTTCGGGGCCGCATTCGATGAACGCGAGGCCACGGCTGTTGACGTGGGCCTGGTAGCTCTGCGAGTGGGTCCAGGTCGTGGGGTCGGGGGTCTCGGACTCGACGTGGCTGAACATCAGGCCCGGCACTTTCTCCAGATGCCTGATCGTGCCGTCCACGGGGACGTTCCAGCGGTGGTAGCTGTTGACGGAGAGGAACGACTGGTACACGTCGCCCCCGACGAACCTGCTGACGTGTTCGCTCCCGCATTCGGGGGCGTGCAGCATGTCCTGGAGTGAGTACTGCTCCTCGAGCCAGAAGTCCGCGCTCCGGGACACACCGCGCTGAATGTTGTAGACCGTGCCGTCGTTCGGCGCGACGATGACCGAGGGATCGCCCTCCCCCGCGAGCGGACGGAACTCCTGCATCTTGACCGGGCGGTGGAAGAAGTCGTTGTACGACGTGAAGCCCCAGTGCTCCTCCGTCCGGTGGTCCCAGCACTCGTATTCGTAGAGCTTGTTGAGCTCGACGGCCGGCTGCGAGAACCAGTTCCGGGTGTTCAGCACATGCGCGCTCTCCGGGCTGTCCAGATACTGACACCACGCCCGGAGGATCACCCGGAGCTTGTCGTTGAACTGCGGGAGGCGGAAGGCGACATTGCCCGACGGTGTCAGCCGCATGTAGCCGACGAGTGCGGACATCGGCAGGGATATCAGCTTCATCGGGTCGCGGTCGTACGAGGGTGCCCATTTGACGACGACGTTGAGGTACTGGACGAACGCGTCGAGGTCGGCGATGTGCCGGTGCGCGTCCGGGACCTGGGCAATCATCTCGGACACGTACTTCCGGACGATGCCGTCGGAGTGGATGAGCTCGGCCATCTCCTGTACGGCCGGGTGGAGTTCTTCCTTGAGGTCCGCCGCGCGCTGGGCGAGGCTCTTCTGGAATTCGTCGATGGCGAGCGGGTTCCGCGGCAGATATCCGCCCGCCCGGCCGAACGTGTTCTGGTAGCGCGCGTGGAGTTCCTGAGGCGTGATGACAGCGGTCATGGCCGTTCCCCTCACTGGTCGCGTCGACAGCGGGTCGCATCCTCCCAAGCCCCGGCACCCTTCGGCACTTCCGCGATCCAGCCATTTCCGGGTACGGCCGGATCCGGCCTGCCGGCGTCAGGGGCTGGGGTCGGGGCCGGGGCCGGGGCCGGGGCCGGCAGGGGGTGGACTTACTAGGACGTCCAACTATATGTTCGTGACCAAGGCCCGCGGTGCAGGGAAGCCGGTGCGAATCCGGAACGGTCCCGCCACTGTGACCGGGGAGTGTGCCGTTGCGCGCACGCCACTGACGCGTCGCGTCGGGAAGGCTGGCGGCATGCGGTGATCCGGGAGTCAGGATACCGGCCGCGGCATGTTCCGTGTTTCCACGAGGATGGAGCAGACACGCATGGCACCGGTCCTCACCCACGACCGCGGCGATCCTCCGGAACGCACGGGAACGTCCGTGCGTCCATAACTCTCCGGAACTCTCCGGCGAATCGCCCGCCTTCGCGTCCCGCGGCTGTTCCGTGCGCGCGCACCGTACCCGGTGACGCCGCCGGGCCTGCCGTGCCATCCCCGGATCCCACCTGACGGGAGCAAGCTGTTCATGGTTCGTGAACTCACCCATTTCATCGGCGGCAAGCACATATCCGGAACATCGGGGCTGTTCGGCGATGTCCACGACCCCAACACCGGCGCGGTGCAGGCGAGGGTGCCCCTGGCGGGGCGCGACGAGACCACAGCCGCGATCGACGACGCGGTGAAGGCGCAGGCCGAGTGGGCCGCGTGGAACCCGCAGCGCCGGGCCCGCGTCCTGATGAAGTTCCTCCAGCTCGTGGAGGGCGAACGGGACTCCCTGGCCCGGATGTTGTCCGCCGAGCACGGCAAGACGGTCGCCGACGCGCACGGCGACCTCCAGCGCGGGCTCGAGGTCGTCGAGTTCGCCGCCGGCATTCCGCACCTGCTCAAGGGCGAGTTCACCGACAACGCGGGCACGGGCATCGACGTCCACTCGCTGCGGGCGCCGCTGGGCGTCGTGGCGGGGATCACCCCGTTCAACTTCCCCGCGATGATCCCGCTGTGGAAGGCCGCGCCCGCGATCGCCTGCGGCAACGCGTTCATCCTCAAGCCGTCCGAGCGCGACCCGTCCGTGCCCCTGCGGCTCGCGGAGCTCTTCCTCGAGGCCGGGCTGCCGGCGGGTGTGCTCAACGTCGTCAACGGCGGCAAGGAAGCGGTCGACACGCTGCTGGAGGACCCGCGCGTCCAGGCCGTCGGCTTCGTCGGCTCCACCCCGATCGCCGCGCACATCTACGCCACCGCCGCCGCGCACGGCAAGCGCGCCCAGTGCTTCGGCGGCGCCAAGAACCACATGATCGTGATGCCGGACGCCGACCTCGACCAGGCCGCGGACGCCCTCATCGGCGCCGGCTACGGCTCCGCGGGCGAGCGCTGCATGGCCATCTCGGTCGCCGTGCCCGTCGGCGAGGAGACGGCGAACGCCCTGGTCGCCAAGCTCAAGGAGCGCATCGGCGCGCTGCGCATCGGCCGCTCCGACGACCCCGGGGCCGACTTCGGGCCGCTGGTGAGCCGCGACGCGCTCGACCGCGTACGCCGCTATGTGGACATCGGCACCGAGGAGGGCGCCGAACTCGTCGTCGACGGACGCGAATTCGTCCTTCCCGGCCACGAGGACGGCTTCTTCGCCGGCGCCTCCCTCTTCGACCGCGTCACCACGGACATGCGGATCTACCAGGAGGAGATCTTCGGTCCGGTGCTCTGCGTCGTCCGCGCGGCCGACTACGAGGAGGCTCTGCGCCTGCCGAGCGAGCACCCGTACGGCAACGGCGTGGCCATCTTCACACGGGACGGGGACACCGCCCGGGACTTCACCCGCCGGGTGAACACCGGCATGATCGGCGTCAACGTGCCGATCCCGGTGCCGGTCGCGTACCACACCTTCGGCGGCTGGAAGCGTTCCGGCTTCGGCGACCTCAACCAGCACGGCCCGGACTCGATCCGCTTCTACACCCGTACCAAGACCGTCACCTCGCGCTGGCCCTCCGGGGTCAAGGAGGGCGCGAGCTTCACCATCCCCACGATGGGATGACGGCGATGAACGACGACACCCTGCTCTCCGAGGACCAGCTCGCGCTCGCCGAGACGGCCCTGGACTTCGCCGAGGAACACCTCGCCCCGCATGCCATCGCCTGGGACCAGGACAAGCACTTCCCCGTCGACACCCTGCGCAAGGGCGCCGGCCTCGGCCTCGGCGGCATCTACGTGCGCGAGGAGTCGGGCGGCTCCGGCCTCACCCGCTCCGACGGCGTGGTGATCTTCGAGGCGCTGGCCACCGGCTGCCCGTCCATCGCCGGCTATCTGTCGATCCACAACATGGTCGCGTGGATGATCGACCAGTACGGCGACGAAACCCAGCGCGCCCGCTGGCTGCCGGCGCTGTGCTCGATGGACTCACTGGGCAGCTACTGCCTCACCGAACCCGGCGCCGGCTCCGACGCCTCCGCGCTGCGCACGCGCGCCGAGCGCGACGGCGACCACTATGTCCTCACCGGCGTCAAGCAGTTCATCTCCGGTGCCGGGGTCTCGGACCTCTACATCGTGATGGCCCGTACGGGCGGGGACGGGCCGCGCGGCATCTCGGCCTTCGTCGTCCGGCACGACGACGCGGGCCTGTCCTTCGGGCCCAACGAGAAGAAGATGGGCTGGAACGCCCAGCCCACCCGGCAGGTCATCCTCGACGGCGTCCGCATCCCGGCCGACCGCCGCCTCGGAGCCGAGGGCGACGGCTTCCGCATCGCCATGAACGGGCTCAACGGCGGCCGGCTCGGCATCGCCTCCTGCTCCCTCGGCGGCGCGCGGAACGCGCTCGACCGCAGCCTGGCGTACCTCAAGGACCGGGAGGCCTTCGGGGCACCGCTGCTGGACGCGCAGGCCCTGCAGTTCCGGCTGGCCGACATGGCGACCGAACTCACCGCGGCCAGAGCGCTGGTACGGCAGGCGGCGGACGCCCTGGACCGGAAGCTGCCGCAGGCGGCGCAGCTGTGCGCGATGGCCAAGCGGTTCGCGACGGACACGGGCTTCTCGGTCGCCGACCGGGCCCTGCAACTGCACGGCGGCTACGGCTACCTCAGCGAGTACGGCGTCGAGAAGATCGTCCGCGACCTGAGGGTGCACCAGATCCTGGAAGGAACCAACGAGATCATGCGACTCATCGTGGCCCGCGGACTGACGGGGGCGACGCGATGACCACCGACGACGAGACGGTCCTGCTGCGCACCGAGGGACGCGCCGCGTACATCACCCTCAACCGGCCGAAGGCTCTCAACGCGCTCACCCATGCCATGGTGCGCCGCATCGACGAGGCCCTGGCGGAATGGGAGAAGGACGCGGCCGTCGAGACCGTGGTCATCACCGGCGCCGGCGAACGCGGCCTGTGCGCCGGCGGCGACATCCGGTCCATCCACGAGGACGCGCGGACCGGGGGCTCGGCGTCGGCGGACTTCTGGCGGGACGAGTACCGGCTCAACTCGGCGATCGCCCACTACCCCAAGCCGTACGTGGCCGTCATGGACGGCATCGTGATGGGCGGCGGCGTCGGCGTCTCGGCCCATGGCAGCGTGCGGATCGTCACCGAGCGCTCGCGCGTCGCCATGCCGGAGACGGGCATCGGCTTCGTCCCGGACGTCGGCGGCACGTATCTGCTCGGCCTCGCCCCCGGCGAGCTGGGCACCCACCTCGCGCTGACGGGCACGGCGGTGGGCGCGGCGGACGCCCTGCTGTGCGGGCTCGCGGACCACTTCGTGCCGTCCGAGCTCCTGCCCCGCCTGCTCGACGACCTCGCCCACGCCTCCGTGCACGACGTCCTCGCCCGGTACACGGCCGAGGCGCCGCCCGGCGAGCTCGGCGCCCACCGGGAGTGGATCGACCGCTGCTACGCGGCCGGTTCAGTCGAGACGATCGTGGAGCGGCTGCTCGCCGACGGCGCCCCGGCAGCCGAGGAAGCCGCCGCGACGCTGCGCACCAAGTCGCCCACCGCGCTGAAGGTCACCCTGGCCTCCCTGCGCCGTGCCCGGCAACTCGGCTCCCTGGAGCGGGTCCTGGCGCAGGAGTACCGCGTCTCCTGCGCGGCCCTGGCCTCGCCGGACCTGGTCGAGGGCATCCGTGCCCAGGTGATCGACAAGGACCGCTCCCCCCGCTGGTCCCCCGCCACGCTCGCCGAGGTCACCGACGCGGACGTGGAACGCTTCTTCGCCCCGCTCGGCGAGCGTGAACTCCGGCTGGCCGGCACCGATTCGACTTCGACGCAGGAGGTGCCCCGGTGAGCGACGTCATCGCCTTCATCGGCCTCGGTCACATGGGCGGCCCGATGGCCGCCAACCTCGTCAAGGCCGGGCACCGGGTGCTCGGTTACGACCTGGTCCCCGACCTGCTGGCCACTGCGGCCGGTACGGGCGTCGAGGCGGCCGCGTCCGCGACGGAGGCCGTCGCCGGCGCCGACGTGGTGATCACCATGCTGCCCGCCGGCCGGCACGTCCTCGCCCTCTACCGCGACGAGGGGCTCCTCGCCGCCGCGCGACCCGGCACCCTGTTCATCGACTGCTCCACCATCGACGTCGCCGACGCCCGGACCGCCCACGAGGCCGCGGTAGCCGCGGGCCACCGGTCGCTCGACGCACCGGTCTCCGGCGGGGTCACGGGTGCCGAGGCCGCCACGCTCACCTTCATGACCGGCGGCGACGCGGAGGCCTTCGCCCTGGCCGAACCGCTGCTGTCCGCGATGGGCAGGAAGGTCGTGCACTGCGGGGCCGCCGGTGCGGGCCAGGCGGCCAAGATCTGCAACAACATGATCCTGGGCGTCTCGATGATCGCCGTCAGCGAGGCGTTCGTCCTCGGCGAGAGCCTCGGCCTGACGCACCAGGCCCTCTTCGACGTCGTCTCCACCGCCTCCGGCCAGTGCTGGGCGCTCACCTCCAACTGCCCCGTGCCGGGCCCGGTCCCGGGCAGCCCGGCCAACCGGGACTACGCGCCGGGCTTCGCCGCGCCCCTGATGGCCAAGGACCTCGGGCTCGCGGCCAACGCGGCCCGCGCGGGCGCGGTCGACGCGGAACTCGGCCTGCGCGCGGCGGAGTTGTACGCGGCGTTCGCCGAGGGCGACGGCGCCGGACAGGACTTCTCCGGCATCGTCCGGGCCATCCGGGAGCGCTCCGGAAAGAACGACAACGAGAACGGAACCCCGGCATGAGCGACGCCGTCTACGAGACCATCCTTGTCGAGCGCAAGGACCGCACCGCGCTCCTCACCCTCAACCGTCCGAAGGCCCTCAACGCACTGAACCTCCAGGTCATGAACGAGGTCGTCGCGGCGACGGAGGCGCTCGACCGCGACCCGGACGTGGGCTGCATCGTCATCACCGGCTCGCAGAAGGCGTTCGCCGCCGGGGCGGACATCAAGGAGATGCGGCCGCAGGGCTACATGGACATGTACCTCAGCGACTGGTTCACCGCCTGGGACCGGCTGGGCCAGCTCCGTACCCCCACCGTCGCGGCCGTCTCCGGCTACGCGCTGGGCGGCGGCTGCGAACTGGCGATGCTGTGCGACATCCTGCTCGCCGCCGACACCGCGGTCTTCGGCCAGCCCGAGATCAAGCTCGGTGTCATCCCCGGCATCGGCGGCTCCCAGCGGCTGACCCGTGCCGTCGGCAAGGCCAAGGCCATGGAGCTGTGCCTGACCGGCCGCACCATGGACGCGGCGGAGGCCGAGCGGGCGGGCCTGGTGTCCCGGATCGTTCCGGCCGGCGAGCTGCTCGCCGAGGCGCTCACGGTCGCCGAGACCGTGGCGGGCATGTCCGCGCCGGTCGCGATGATGGCGAAGGAGGCCGTCAACCGCGCCTTCGAGACCACGCTCGCGGAAGGCGTGCGCTTCGAACGGCGCCTGTTCCACGCGGTGTTCGCGACGGCCGACCAGAAGGAGGGCATGTCCGCCTTCGTGGACAAGCGGCCGCCGTCGTTCTCCCACCGCTAAGAACCAATCAATCGGGTTCACCTCAGCGTGAGTTGCGACTACGCTGGGGTGCCCGGAAACCACGTAGGTGCCCTGATTTCGAGCGAGAAGGAGGCGAACAACATGATGGATGACAGTGACAGCAGCCCGCTCCGCGGCCGGTCCCGCATCCGCACGTCCTCGTTCACCTCCGGTTGGTGGTAGCAGCCGGGCCACTTGTCAAGGCCGGCTCACCCCCCCTTCACTCCGTCTCGCGGAGGTCACCTCTCATGTCTCTCGTCTCGTTCCTGCACACCCACCATGTGATACCCCGCCGTGCCGTGTGGCACGAGATCACCCAGCGCATCATGTCCGGCGGTGTGGACAGCCCCGTCCTCCTGGCCCTGGGCACACCGCCCCGCACCAACCGGCCCAAGAAGCGCTAGCGGGCTCCGCGCCGGCACGACGTACGGCGCGACGCAGGCCAGCTTCTCGCAGGTCTCCTCGTACTCCCGGACCGGGCTGGAGACACCGACCACGCCGGCGCCCGCGCGCAGCCAGGCCCGTCCGCCACGCTGGTAGGCGGCGCGCAGCACCAGCGCCGCGTCGAGGCCGCCGTCGGCACCGGCCATGAGCACCGTGCCCGCGTAGAGCCCGCGCGGCCCGGCCTCGAGCTCCCCGATCAGCCGGTACGCGGCTGCCTTGGGGATCCCGGAGGCCGTGACCGCCGGGAAGAGCGCGCCGAGCGCGTCCCACGCGGTACGCCCGGGGGCCAGCGTGGTAGCCACCCGGGACGCCAGATGCTGCACACTGCCGCGCCGTTTGACCGTCAGGAATTCGCTGACATGCGTGGCGCCGGGCCTGCCCACAGAGGCCATCTCCTCGAGGGCGAGCCTGACCGAAGTGGCGTGCTCGAAGACCTCCTTGGCATCACCCAGCAGCTCTGCCCGCAGGGCCTCGTCTGTGGCGGGGTCGCCGGTGAGGGCGCGGGTGCCTGCGAGCGGCTGGGTCGAGGCCCGCCCGTCCGCGGTGACCTCAACCACTGTCTCCGGGCTGAACCCGGCCGCCTGCCAGCCGCCGAGGTCGAGCAGGAAGGAGCGGGCCGGTGTGTTGTGGCGCCGGCCGAGACGATAGGTGGCGGGCATGTCCACCGGAAACGGGATGTCCACGCTGCGGGAGAGGATGACCTTCTGCAGCCGGCCCCGCCCGATCTCCGCGACGGCACGAGCGACACCGCTGCGGTACGCGGGGCCGTCGGTCCGTACGGCGACGGGAACCGGCCCACCGCACAGCGGGCCGTCGACCCGGTTGAGCGCCGCGCACGCCGCGTCAAGTGCGGCCGCGTCCACCGCGCGGACGAGCACCTGCTCCGGGGTCACCCGGAACTCCGTGCGCGGCACCATCAGATGCGCCAGGCACTGCCGCCCCGGCAAGGCCCGTGGATCGGCGGCCAGTTCGAAGCAGGCCCAGCCGTAGGCGTTCCAGTCCGCGACCGGCACCTTGGCGAGCGCGGCGCGGACGGCACGCCACGGGGTGCCCGCCCAGGGTTCCGGGTCCCCGAACGTACTGTGCACCCGGCACGCATCCACGCGGATCTCCCCCAGTGGATCGCCCGCGACGTACCAGCATGGTCCGCGCTCGTAGACCACGTATGCGGCGAACAATCCGGACCCGGCCAGACCGCTGACCACGGCGAGGGGGTCGAAGGAACCGTTGATGAGGGCCTGTTGATAGCGCTGCACGGCAGAAGACTGGCCCACGATGACTCCGCTCACGCGTAAACGCGCGGGCTTCCTGCACCATCGGCTATGCGGCGGCGCAGAGGACCGGGTGAGGCGACTGGCACTCTCAGCCTTGTACACCAGGATGTTCAAGAAGACACCCCAACCTGCGTCGAGGATACTGCGGTTGAGCCCAGCCTTGGTGGCGGCACCATTCGACGGAAACGCACCGTCCTGGTTGGGGTCGGGCCTGGGTGCGGGCGTTTGGGCCATGCCCACCGGCTCGGCCACCCGCCGGGCCGCTGCCCGGTGCACCTTGGTTCGTTGCTTGGTGCGCTTCGGGAAGGGCGCCAGGTGCCTCTGGACTTTGGCCAGTTCGGCGGCCGCCCCCTCTTCCAGGAAGCGTGGGTTGGCGACGCGCTCACCGCCCGCGGTCGTCAGGAAGTGCGCAATATCCCGCGAGTTCGTGGTGCCCTTCAGCTCCTCGACGCGGGTCCTGGCCAGGCAGTTCACTGTCCTCAAATCGGTGCGTCTGCGGGTGGATCTGATGGTTCTTCAGAGTTCCTGAAGAACCATCATGACCCGTACAGCCCATCGCTCTCATCCGCCAACATGACCTGCGGCAATGGGAGATGGCAGCCAGAACGAACCCACGGAATATCGCACAGACGGCTCCCCACCTCGCATTCTCGGAGGAGAATCAGGCGAGGCAGAACTCGTTGCCCTCGATGTCCTGCATCGTGATGCACGACTCGTTGACGCCATCGGCGCGCTGCGTCAGCACGTGTTTCGCGCCGAGCGCCATCAGCCGTGCGCATTCGGCCTCGAGTGTGGCCAGGCGCTCCTCACCCACGAGCCCGGCGCCGGCCCGCACATCGAGATGCACCCGGTTCTTGACGACCTTGCCTTCGGGAACTCGCTGGAAGAGCAAGCGCGGGCCCACACCCGAGGGATCAGTGCACGCGAAGTAGATCTCATCCTCGGGCGGCAGCGAGCGGTGGTACTCCTCCCACGTGGCAAAGCCCTCCGGGACCGTCGGTACGACGTACCCCAGCACCTCGCACCAGAAGGCGGCGAGGCGCGCAGGCTCCGCGCAGTCGAAGGTCACTTGGAACTGTTTGATCGTTGACATCGACGCACGATAACAGGGGCCCTGCTCATCCCCCGGGTCGGTAGGCCCGCACGTTGTCGGGAGGAGGCGCCTGCTACCCGCTGCTGTGTCGTGCGGTCGCAGGGGTGAACCGAGGTCAGTGCCTAACGCACCCGTCCAGACGGCGCAATGTCGACTACCGGCTGGAGAAGGATCAGCGGCCCTGACGCTCGGGATCGAAGGAGCGGATCTGCTTGAGCTGGCCCGACTGGTCCCCGTACCTGACCGCGCCGCTCCTGCAAGGCCCCGTTGTGCAGAGAACAGTGATCGGCCAGCATCGCCCGCAGCACAGCTTCCTGCCAGACCGTCGGGCGAAGAAGTAACTTGTACGCGCACGCCCGGCCACCACTGACAAACCAAGCGCACTTCACCCCGAGCAGATGGAGCCATGCCCGACACAAAGGATTCAGGCATCTCCCGGACGGAACTCGTGGTGCTGGTGGGGCTGCAGGCCTCGGGCAAGTCGACGTTCTACGCCCGTACGTTCGCCGGTACGCACGCCCTCGTCAGCAAGGACCTCTTCCGCCGGGCCAAGCACCGGCAGCGCCGCCAGATACGGCTGATCGACGAGGCACTGGCCGAGGGCGTGCCCGTGGTCGTCGACAACACCAACCCGTCCCCGGCCGAGTGGTCCCCTCTCATCGCGGCAGCGCGCTCGTACCGCATCCCGGTCCTCGCCTACTGGTTCCCGCCCGACGTCATCGGCTCGCTGCTGCGCAACGCCGTGCGCGAGGGCCCGGCGAGGGTGCCGGAGATCGGCGTGTACGCGACCCTGAAGCGTCTGCGCAGACCCCGGACCGCGGACGGTTTCGACGCGGTGCACGAGGTACGGCTCGACGGCCACGGCGGATTCCTGGTCCGCCCGGCGGACGAGACACCGCCCCCGGTGGAACGTCACGCAGTGGCGGTGTTCGACCTGGACGGCACGCTCGCCGACATCCGGCACCGCCTCCCCCTGGTGCGGTCCCACCCGCGCGACTGGGACGCCTTCTTCGCCGCCGCCCCCGAGGATCCTCCGTTGCCCGAGGGCATCCGCCTCGCCCTGGCCTGTGCCCTCCAGTGCGACCTCGCCTACGTCACCGGCCGCCCGGAACGCTGCCGCCGCGAGACGGCGGACTGGCTGACCCGGCAGGGCCTGCCCCCGGGCCCGCTGTTGATGCGCCGGGACGGCGACCGCCGGCCGGCCCGCGTCGTCAAGCCGGAGCTGCTCCGCCTCCTCGCGGAGGAGCGGTGCGTCACCGCCGTGATCGACGACGACCACCAGGTCTGCACCGCCTACGAAGCCGCGGGATTCCGGGTGTTGCGCGCGACGTGGATGGAGCCGCAGCCGCTCCTGGAGCACGTCCAGGAACGCGAGGGCCGCACGTGAAAGTTCGCATCCGCTCCACCCGGTTCTAGGGTTCAATGTCGAGGCCGACCGCGTGGTGCTGCTGGCGGATCCGCACCTCAGCTGACCGCTGCGGGCGGCCAGGACTCGCAGTCGGGCCGACTGCTCCCTGGCGAGGTACGCCCTACTCAATCCGGTTGCCCTGCTCGTGGAGCCACACATGTTGCCCGGCCTTATCAATAGTCAGCCCGAAGTGGCTGAACCCGGGCCGTCCTTGCTCCGTCCACCATGCATGGGCGGCCTCTGTCTCGTCCCACAGCCGGCGACGACCGTACTGGTACACCGTGAACTTGGCTCGATCGCCACGGAACAGGACGCAGGCCCAGGAACGGTCGTTGAGGCTGAGGAGCCACATCGGGCGAGCGCCGTTTTCCTGCGGCCCTTTGGTGTGGACGACGTCAGGCAGACGCAGGCCGAGAGCGAAGGGGTTGGCGTCCCACAGCGTCGTGCCGAAGACTTCGTCGTGGGACAGGGCGGTGTGGGACTTTTGTGCGCCCTCTTTGGCCTCGGGGGTGACGTACGTGTCGTAGTCGTCCACGGTGAGGCGCTGGGCGCGGGCGCGCATGAACGTCACGCGTTGGGTGAACGGGCCGCTGGCGGAGGTCCCGTCGCTGGTGACGGTAAGGCGTGCGGTGGCCTCCGTCGAGGTGAAGTGGGTGCCCCATGGGACGAGAAGAACGCCGCCCGGTCGCGCTTGCTCGACCCAGGTGTACGGGATCGTGCGCAGCCCGCACGTGGCGATGAGCCGGTCGTAGGGAGCTGCGGGCGGATGCCCGTTGAGGCCGTCGCCGTGGATCACGGTGGCGGTGATGCCGGCCTGTTGCAGGGCGTGCCGGGCGGTCTCGGCGACTGTTGGGTCGACTTCGATGGTGGTTACTCGTCCGGGGCCGACGCGGTGGGTGAGGAGAGCGGCGTTCCAGCCGGTGCCGGTGCCGATTTCCAGCACCTGGTGGCCGGGCTGTACTTGGAGGTCGGCGAGCATGGAGAGCACCAGGGAGGGCATGGAGGACGAGGAGGTCATGTCCGTGCCCGGGGTAGTGCGGGTGCCGTCGTCCCACTGCGTGATGATCGCGGTGTCGGAGCAGGCGTACCGGTTCCAACCGTCAGGGTCTGCGGTGCGGTCCACCGCCGCGCACTCCGCATTCGCCTGGTCGTACGACCACATCACCGAGGGCAGAAACCGCGTCCTTGGCGTATCCGCGAAGGCGGGCACCCAGTCGGGTGTCAGCGAGCCCTTCTCGAGGAGCGCGCGGCCTAGCGCCTCCCAGCCAGGCCGCACGTCGTCCTCAGCATGCTCAGGGGTCACTTGCGGTGCTGCCCGTCGCCTTCGGGAGACGCCCCGTCCGGGGTCGGCGGCTCCTTGGGCGGTTCGTACTTCTGCCCGGGCAGCATGTCGTCGTTGTCGTCGTCATCCTTGTTCCGCTTGCCCACGTGACTGCGCCTCCTTGGATCGGAGCAGTGATGGGGAGGACGGTAGTGCGGAACAGGATGTTTGCAGGCGGTGTTTGCTCAACCTGACCAGAACCAGCCGGTGGCCCAGCGTGGGCCCGGCTCTTCGGCCTTCCAGCCCGGTTCATCCCCGGTTCCGCATCCTCGACGCCGAGCAGGCGCTCGATGAGCGCCGTTCTTACACCCCCGGCGCGGGGTGTCGGACGGCTATCTTCACGGCCTTCTCCAGTTCGTACCGGCTCACCCCAGTCGTGGCGGCGTGCTCCATGATGACTGCCTGGACCTGCTCGGCTGCCTCACGCCATGCCCGCCACTGCGCCTCGTAGTCTTCACGAGCTTCTCCCGCTCCGCCTCGGCGGCACGCTCAAGATCGAACATGATATTGGGGATATCCAAGGCGTCAGACACTCGATCGAGTTCAAGTCACGGGCCCGGTGGCGCCGCCCATCCCGAGTACCAGTCGGGGCGAAGCTCGAGCGTGTGCCATTGAAGGTTGAGTGATCGGGCCAACGGTCACATCGCAACGAAGAATGTCGCAATTCTTCGCTTTAAGGTGGTTTGATTCCTTCCATGTATCTCGTAGATGCGACGTACAGCACGGAAGGCTGGGACTTCATTGCCGTACTCCTCGCCCCGGCGCTCTGCGTTGTGGGCGCATGGTTGAGCGTCAAGCTCGCAAATCCGCGGGGGCGGTTGCTCTGTGCGATGCCGCGAGCAACTCCTCTGCTCAACGACTCAGGCGGTGTACGCGAGCTTCTTGAGGTGTGGCACGGCCCTTGCAACGCTGGCGGGCACCGCCTCGGCAACCCCCACATTGCCCAAGTCAACTTGACGTCCGATGGCCGGAGTGACATCAGCATCCACGACTTCCAAGGCCAACCTCTTGCTCTGGATCTGGCGGCGTCGATCGTCGAGGTACTCCCACCCCACTCCCGTCCAGCGCAACCAAAGCTGATCGTGGACTTTGAGGGCGCACAGCTCTTGGTTGGACCGTGTCTGATCCGAAATCGGCAGGACTTCTCCATCGCTGTGCTGCTTGACGGAGAGCCATCGTTGACTCTTCCTGGGCCGAGCATCGCCGACGTCGACGTCGTCCTGGGAACCTGGAACGGCGAGGTCGCACGTAGACGGAAGAAGACTCTCTGGATTTGTGGACTCTTGACCGCAGCGGTGGCCCTGGGACTCAGGCTGGGAGGCGCGATCTCCACGAACCGGGCGTGGGCGCTGTTGATCTGGTTCTTCCTGCTCGCCCAACCTCTGACCGCACTCGTGTTCCGCCGCAGGCCGCAGCTCTGAGTGCGTTGGCGACGTCGCTCGTATGGCATTGCCCGCTCATCTGCCCGCTACTGAGCTTCTCCATGGGCAACTTCGCGGGCCCATTCATGGCTGAGGATGCTGTGAACAACGGAGTCGCGCCACTGGCCGTTCTTATAGATGTGTTCGCGGATACACCCTTCTTCGACCATGCCAGCCCGGAGCATCGTCTTGGCCGACGCTTGATTGAGAGGAGAGCGGGCTCCCCAGACCCGGTGAAGTTCCAGGGCTTCGAAGCCGAGGCCGAGGAGCAGGTGTACAGTCTCGAGGCCGTAGCCGATGCCCCAAGAGCTGGGGCGCAGCGCGAAGCCAAGGGTGGCCGCACGCTGTTGGTGAGGGTCGGTGGCCAGGCGGCCGAAGCCGACCAGGGAACCGGTGTCGTGCTCAACGACCGCAAGGGCGTATTCGCTGCGAGGTGCTGCGGTCGCCGATGCGATCGACCGGGCGACGATATGTCCCACGTCTTCACGTGAGCGAGGCTCGAACGACAGGTGCTCGGTGGCTTCGTGGCTGCCGTAGATCGCGAGGACTGCGTCCACGTCGTCGATGGCGAGTTCGCGAAGCTTCAAGCGCTGGCTGTGGCGGTTGACCGGGTACATGCCAGCGGACTCTACCGTCGACCTTCAGCGGGGGAGGGCCAGCCGGTTGGGGCTGTACGCCTCGATTTCTTCCCGGAGTTCATGCGCAACTGCCGCGTCGCGTGCGGGGCCTAGGAGAGCATTGCCGACGCGGGCGGCGGAGACGACAATCCCGCGGTTGCGTTGTGCGGGGGCAAGGTCGAGGACGGGACGGATGGCTTCGGCAGCGCCCTCGATTTCGCCGTTGTGCAGCCGGACGAGGGCCAGGTTGCACTGGGCGCCAGCCTGGTCGCCGAAGGCCCAGTCGGGATCGGCGGGGTCGCTGAACGACTCTACGGCCTGTTCAGCCAGGGCAGTGATCCGGGCGTCGCCGTTCCCGAGCAGGACCTCGGTCTCCACCGCGTAGTAGAGCTCTTTCTTCCTCGGGTAGGTCAGCAGGCCACCGAAACGGTCGAGGTCGTCGAGCTCAACGCGTTCGCGCTGGTCCTGCGCGCGCCGCAGGGCTATGCGGGCACCCTCCTCGTCGCCGAGCAGGGCTGCTGCGCGGGCTTCGAGGCCTGATAGCCACACTCCAACCGTGCCCCGGACGCCGGGGCACGCCACGGCGCCCCGCTGCGCGTAGGCGTGGGCCTGGCTCCCGCGGCCAGCCCAGTAGGAAATCAGCGACTTCAGCCCGAAGACCATGGCGGTCAAGCCCGGGTGGTCAGCTTGGGAGGCGCACACGCCAGCGGTGCGGGCCTGGATCATGGCCAGTTTGGCATCCCCCATGTCGTGGCAGCCCTTGCCCACGTGGACCGACACGATCGCGGCCAAGACATGGAGGTCACGCATGTGCCTCGGCCGGGCCCGACCGCCCTCGATGAGGCGGAAGATGTCGTCCTGAACAGTGGCCAGGTCATCCCAGATTGTCGACAGGGGCACCCGCGGGTACTCCTCGACCAGCGCTGACACCCGGTCGGTGACCAGTCCAAGGGTCTCCCCTCCGATCTGTCCCTGCTCTGCGCCCATAGCGAAGTCTGCTGCGCGCTTTGCGGCCATGTCTGCCGTCCTTCTCATCTCGTACAAGACCGCGCCGCGTTCGGCGTGGTTGCCGGCGGCGTGCGCAGCGAACAATGGTGTGGGCCGTGGTGCCGGTCCGCTATCGGGGACTTGGGTCCACAGCTGTTCGATGCTGTACCCGAGCATGTGGATCAGCACACGCCGGGTGTCCCTCTGCGGCAATCGTGCCTGGTAGTACCAGCCTTGGAAGGTTTTCACTGCCGGTTCCAGGCGCGCCAGGCTGTCGTTGCCCTCGATCCGAGCCACTTCCTGGGCTGCCTGTTTGAAACGGGGCAGGAACACGCGGGGGTCCTGGAGGTTCTGCTCGTCGAGCAGGTACCGGAAGAACGTCTTCACGTTGTCTCCCCTTCGTGCTCTCAGCACAGTCCGCCTCCACCGACCGCAGGCGACTGCACCTCCTAACTTGCCCTACATGGAAGTGGTTTAGCGGATCCGAGGCGAGTCCGAGGAGGATCCGAGGAACTTCCGCAGATTCCGAGGTCAGGCCGGGGGCTGCTTGGGGATGGAGTTCCGTCTCCGAAGACGGCAGGCTCATGGGCCTACCAGCCACAGGAAGATCTTCTTCCCCTCTTCCTGTGCACGCGTGTGCCGCATGAACCCATAACGGCCCCCATCCATCGCCCTTTTGGCCATGAAACCCCAAGGACGCTCCTCGTGACAGCCCCAGTTCCCCCTCGTCCGCTGGCGGGCCCCTCCCCGCAGGCTTGCCCAGCGGCCTCGCAGAAAGCCGTGAGTGCCGTCATGGCAGTGATTCGGCAGGACCATCCCCACACCACCGCCGAGTGCCGGACTGGCCACCATGATCGGTGTGCCGGAGCGACGGTCATCCGCCGGGTCTCCGGCGAGACCACCACGCACCGACCCGAGCATCTGGATTGTGCCTGCTCCTGCCACCAGACGGTGGGCGGATGACTGTTGCCGGCACTGAGTGGCTCGCCCGCTGCGCTCGTTCACCCGGGGCGGTCCGGGAACGGTGGTCCGCGGGACAGCTGGCTCCCATCCGTACCACCGCGTGGTCGGTCGTCGAGACGAACGACGTCGTCCAGGCCGCGGACGTACTCCTCGCCCTCCGGCGGGCAGGGCGTTGCGGCCCGGTCCTCGCGCACCCCGAAGAAAGGCGCATCTGGTGGCTCCTGCCGCCCGGACAGGCAGGCACGTTCGACGGCCTTCCCGGCATCACTGCGCACCCTGCCATCTGGGCGCTACCGTGCCCGCCGGCCGACGAGCCGTTGTGCGGGCACGGCTGGCTGGAGAAACCGGACGGCACCGGGCGCCTGACCAGCCCCGCCCACTTCTGCGCCGCTCTCACTTCGGCCGGGCCGAACCCAGGCACAGCACCGGCCCTGCCCGTGCCCTGCCCGACGATCCGCGAAGGCGTCCTGAAGTGATCAACGCGTGCCAGGCCCGGCGCCTCGATCGCGCACAGATCCAGCGACGAGGACACGCTTGCCGACCCCGACAGTGTGCGAGCACTGATCGCCAAGGGAGCACCCTGCGCCTGATCATCCCTCGCAGCGCACGCGTGGCGCGACTTCGATGAAGAGCAATCGCGCCCATCAGCCTTGCTGGTCACCCGATTTACCAACCCACGACGAAAGCAATCGCATGACCTACCGATCCGTCTCCGAGGCCCTCACGTCGCTCGGAGCAGAAGCCTGGCTCGTGTCACGGGAACTACGCCCCAAGGATGCCTACGAGGCATGGGCACGAGGAACGACCGCGACGCTCCGAGTAGGTATCCACTTCGACGCCATCCACCTACCCGCCACCCTCGTGGAGCGCGGCATCCAAGGCATCAGAGACAGTGCCGCCATCAAGCGCCACTTCCGCAAGGCCGGCATCACCAGCGCCGTCATCGTCTCCCGTACACAGGACCGGTACAGCGTGCTCGTACCTCCCGGCACTGCCTTGGCCTGGACCGAACCCGCGACAGAGTGCATCGGCAGTGACCACCGCATCAACTACCTGGCGGTTCCCCTCATCGTACGCACAGAACCACCGGGCGCCTTCTGGCTGCTCCCGGCACCGAGCAACAGGGGCAAGCTGGCGCAGCCTGACGACGTACGGGCCCTGCTTGCCCAAGGTTCTCCCGTGGGAGAAGGGATGCGTCACACAGGCGCGTCGTCGTCCGCCCCCGGCGCCGGGGCGATGCGAAGGGCGGCGACGAGGTCTCGGTAGAGCTCGTCCGCGCCCAGGAGTTGTGCGTGGGTACCCAGGGCGCGGAGGCGGCCCTGGTCGAGGACGAGTATGCGGTCGGCGTCGCTGACGGTGGACAGACGGTGGGCGATGGTGACGACCGCGCCGCGGGTCGCCGTGCGGCGGACGACGTCGCGGACGGCGGCTTCGGTGAGGCCGTCGAGCTGGGCCGTGGCCTCGTCGAGGAGCAGGATGTCGGGGTCGCCGACGAGCGCGCGGGCGAGGGCGATGCGCTGGCGTTCGCCGCCGGACATGGTCGTGTCCGTCAGCACGGCGTCGAGTCCGCCGGGCAGGGCGCTCATCTTCGTGTCGAGGCGGACTTCCTCCAGTGCCGCCCACAGGGCGGCGTCAGCGGCGTCGTGGTGGCGGCAGAGGAGGTTCTCGCGCAGGGTGCCGGGGAGCAGGGGGGCGTCCTGTTCGACGTAGGCCATGCGGGCTCGCACGGCGTCAAGGGGCCATTGGGCGAAGGGGGTTCCGTCCAGGGTGAGTTCGCCGTGCTGTGGTTGGAGGAAGCCGAGCAGGAGGGAGAAGACCGTCGTCTTGCCCGCGCCTGAGGGGCCGACGATGGCGGTGTGGCCGCGGCGCGGGATGGTGAAGGTGAGGTCGCTGAGGGCCGGGGGGCCGTCCGGGCGGTGGCGTGCCGTGACCTTGTGGAAGGCCACCACGGAGTGGGTGGGAGTGGTGGCCGGGGCGGGGGTGGGGGTGGCGGTCAGGTCCTCCGCCTCCAGGTGTTCTAGGGTGCGGATCCGCTCCGCCGCGGCGATGCCCGACTGGAAGTTGCTCACGGTGCGGGTGAGGCTGGTGACCGGGTCGAGGATCTGGAAGGCGTAGAGCAGGAAGGCGACCAGGCTGGAGACGGGGAGCACGCCCGTCGTCACCCGCCAGGCGCCGAGGGCGAGGACGACGAGGATGGCGATGTGGATGCCGCCGGTCGCCACGGTCCAGGCGACGGCCTCGAAGCGTACGGCGCGGATGCTCTGGCGTGTCGACTCCTGCGCCTCGGCGAGGACCTTGGCGCACTGCCGGCCTTCGGCGCGGCCCGCCTTGACGGTGCGGATGGCGCGCAGGGTGCCGTCCAGTACGCCGCCCAGGCGGCCCACCGCCGCCTGGGCCTCGCGCTGGGCGACCGCCATCGGCGGCATCAGCACGGCGACCACCGCGCCGATGACGGCGATGGCGCCGAGCGTGGTGCCGAGCAGGACCGCGTCGAGGGTGCCCATCAGGGTGAGGGCGCCCACCAGCAGGACGACCGCGTTGACGAGGTCGGCGATCGAGCTCGTCGCGGCCTCGCGCAGCAGGAGGGTGTCGGAGGTGACGCTGGTGACGAGTTCGCCGCCGGAGCGGCCTGCCAGCGCCGTGACCCGGGCGTGCAGCAGCCGCCGGACCATGGCGCCGCGGGCTTCGAGCACGATGCGTTCGGCCAGGCCGCCCAGCAGGATCCACTCCACGAGCGCGCACCCGGTGCCGGCGAGGAGCAGGCCGACGAGCAGGGCGATGGACGGGCCGACCGGCGCCCGTTCGTCCAGTCCGTCCAGCACGTGCTTGGTGACCATCGGGGTGGCCAGCTGGGCGAGGGTGGTGCCGAGGCCCAGCAGCAGGCCCAGTACGAGGGCGCGGCGGTGGGGGCGGACGAAGGACCACAGGACGTCGATGTTGCGCGAGCGCGTCACAGCAAGGGGAAGGCGTAGGAGAAGCGGTTGAGGTGCATCATCATGCACGACAGCAGAGCCCCGCCCTTGTGGTACTCGGACAGGTTGAAGTAGGAGACCTCGAAGGCGAGCCGGGAGGCGATGTCCTCCAGCTTCCGGTTCTTTCGCACTTCGCTGTCGTATTCCTCGGTGCCGGCCTTGAGGTCGTGTATGTGCGAGGAGTTGAGGAGGACGTTGTCCAGGCGCACGGAATTGCAGATGCCCGTGTAGGCGTTGTCCTCGTCGATGTCGACGATCTCGGTGCGTTTCTCGAGTTCGCGTATTTCCGCTTCGCCGAAGAGCGCGGTGCACACCAGGGTCTGCTGGTCGGTGAGCGGGAACACCGAGCAGTCGAGGTGATAGAGGTGGGGATCGGTCATCCGGAGTTTGACGACCTCCATGCCGAAGGTGCGTTCCATCCAGTCGTAGGTCTCGCGGTCGGAGCGCTGGCCGTAGCCGCCGGCGTAGACGTTGCCGTGGAGGTGCTTGAGCTCGGCCTCGCCCTCGAACCGTGTCGGGGGGACGTGGGTGTCGTAGCCCATCGCCTCGAAGAACGCGGTGCCGACCGGGGTTTCCGCCTGGCGGGGCGGTGAGGTGTAGCGGGAGATGACGACGGTGTTCCGGTCCTCTAGGTGTTCCAGCACGATGCCGAGGTTGGCGGTGAAGACGAGGTCCTGGAGAGCAGTGGTGCGCGGGGTGGGCAGGAGTGCCACGAGGGCTTCGGAGGCCACGTAGTTGTAGAGGTCGAGGAACTGGGCGAAGGCCCGCTGGGTGTCGGGGACCCGCTCCTTCGCGGTCAGTTCCTCCATCCAGACGTTGTTGGGGACCTCACAGGTGTACGAGAAGGGGGCGTTCATGAGGAAGGCGGGCCGCCGGAGCTGGGTGGGGTTGGCCGGCCGGTCGGCCATCCGCTCCTCCCATGGCTCGCTGGATGTCGCGGGTGGCCGGACTGCTTCTGACATCGGTGCGTCTCCTCGGTCGGGGCGGGAGGTGCTCTCGGTCAGGAAGGAGCGGACGGTGCAGACGGGGTGGACACGGTGAGTTCATGGCCTTCGGGGAGCAGGATGACGAATTCGGTCCGTCCCCAGGGCTGTTGGACGGGCGGGCCGTCGACGCGTGCGCCGGCGTCGGCCGCCCTGCGGTGGACGGGCGCGGCGTCGGTGGCCACGTCGAGCCGGAGGCGGACGGGGGCGGGCCGGTGTTCCGCGGCCTCGATCCGGATCCGGGGGCCGGTGCTCCAGGGGCCGAGGACGGCCTCGGCGAGGAACGGCGGATCGCCGAGGACGAAGGCAGTGCGGGCGCCGAGCGCGGTCCGCAGGAGCGCGAGCGTGGCGGACACGTCCTGCACGGGCAGGTCGGTGACCACGGCCAGGGTCGTCGCGGGCTCCTCCGTCCGGGACCGGCCCAGGACGACCACTTCGTGCGGGCGGTCGCGGTTGGCGAAGTGCTGGGCGAGGCGGCCGCGTTCGGTGAGGCCGATGCGTGCGGCCACGGCACGGGAGCGGTGGTTGGCGGCCTCGATCCAGGCCTCCACGCGGTCCAGGCCGAGGGGGCCGAGGCCGTGGCCCGCCACGGCCTCGGCGGCCTCCGTCGCATAGCCGCGGCCCCAGGCGTCCTTGCACAACAGCCAGGTGAGTCCCGGCACTTCGATCTCGCCGAGCAGTCCGGCCATGCCCACGGCCTCGCCGTCCGCGGTCCTGACCGTCCACAGCCGGGCGCCCTCCTGGCCGGTGCATTCGGCGAGGTAGCGCGCGGTCTCGGCGGGGTCGGCGCAGGCCGGTCTGTTCCACCAGCGCATCACCTCGTGGTCGCCGTAGGCGCGGTGGAGGGGGGCCGCGTCGGCGTCCGGGTCCAGCGGGGTCAGGTGCAGGCGGTCCGTATGTAAGGTGCCGTCAGTCATGGGGCCGCTCCCCCGTCGTCCAGCCGTCGTCGGTGAGCCGGGCGCGGCTGGCGCTCACATCGGTGACGGTCGCCGAGAGGCTGCCGCCGGCCGGGGCGGCGCCGGGCAGCATGACCTTGCAGCGGCGGGCCCAGCCCGTGCCGGACGGGTCGCGGCGGCCGAGGTAGAGGAATCGCTCGCCGCGTGTGCCGTGCACGTACGGCCCGGAGAAGTCGGTGGTCCCGGATGAGGTGCGCAGGGGGACGTCGAGCTCGTAGCGCGTGGTGGCGCCCGGGCCGGGCCGTCCGGGCAGCAGTGCCCCGGTCTTGTCCTGGAGTCCGCTCTCGCCGCCGTCGCCGGGCAGGTCGGGGGCGGTGAGGAGGATGCGTACGGTCGTGGTCATGGCATCAGGGAGAAGTCGTCGGGGGCGGAGAAGCCGAGCTCGTCGCGGCAGAACCGCTCCCACTCGGGCGTCACGGCGTCGAACACCACGTCCTCGCCGTGCCAGATGAAGCGGGTGACGGTGAGGTCGTGGTGGAGGTACAGCATGCCGTCCTCCTCTTCCACTTCCACACCGGGCCAGTCGGAATAGGCGGCGAGTTCGGGCCCCGGATAGGCGCGGCAGTACGGTTCCCAGGTGCGCGGCGGCGCGGTGCCGTCGCCGCGGGCGGCGTCCTCGGCGGTGCGCAGTTCGCGTGCCGCGTCGCGGTGGCCGGCGGCCACGGCGATCTCGTACGGGGTGCGGGCCTCACGGCCCGTGGCGCCGGGTTCGGCTCCGGCCGCCAGCAGGACCCGTACGGCCTCGGCGTCGCCCCGGCCGGCCGCGCGGTCGAGGGCGCTCCAGTCGTCGGCGTCCCGGGCAGCCGGGTCGGCGCCGTCGGCGAGCGCGGCGCGCAGGGCCGTCAGGTCACCGTCCCTGGCGGCCTCGGTGAGCGTCGGCCGTCCCGTGGTCTGTGCCATAGCTGCTGCTCCTCATCCCTGTCGTCATTCCGCTGCGGCGAAGTGGACACAGTTCCCTGCGGGGTCGCGGACGGCGAACTCGCGGCCCGCCGGGGATTCGCCGACCTGTGTCATGGCCGGGCCGGAGGCGTTCGCATAGTCGGTGGAGACCGCCGTGGCCCATTCCGTGTGCAGGGCGTCGGGGTCAGTGACCTCGATCCAGGCGGAGGTGTTGTCGGCGACGATCTGGTGCTCGGTGCGGCTGATGTAGAGCCGGACGTCCCCCCGGCTCACCCCGGCGAAATCCCCGTCGCCGAAATCCTTCCGAAAGCCGAGGGCGTTCACCCAGAAGGAGACATTCGCCGGAACATCGACGGCGGTCAGAACGGGAACGGCACCCGAGAATTTCGTCACTGCGGCACCCTTTCAGAATTTCATTTCCGGGAAATTTTTTCATCGTAGCACAGGCGTCCGTCCCTCAACTCGACTACAGACGCGCCGACTTCACGCAGATGACGGCGGATCAGACTCGTGATGTTCGGGTCGGCGTGGAGCCGGATCGTATCCTCGTCGATTTCGATCCGGCTGATGCCCTGCTTGTTCATGAATCCCACCACACGGTCGGCGAAGGAGGCACGATCGGCGAGGATCGCGTCGCGCAGGGAGTCGTCGAGTCCGGGATGGGTGACGTCCATGAGGAGCACCACACGGGGTTCGGTTCCCTCGTGCCGGACCTCGTGCTCGAAGGAGTCGTCGAAGACGAGGCAGCGCCCCTCCTCCCAGCGCAGCCGCTCCTCCCCCACGCGTAGGACGGGCCCCTCGGGCACCTTCAGCCCCAGGTGGACCCGGAGCCGGGTGTTGGTGCCCCCGCAGTGGGGCACGATGTGCGTCCCCGGGTACAGCCAGGAGAGGGTGACGACCCCCGAGCCGGCGTACGAGGCCTCCGGGATCGCCTCGATCACGGCGGCGGTGACCGGGAAGCGGGCGCAGGCGTCGTCGAAGCGCTGGCCGGCCTCGTAGAAGGTGACCTGTTCCCATCGGCCCGCGCCCAGCAGCCGTTCCTCGACCGGAAGGAACCCCTGCCCGGCGGGGTCGGTGACGCGGTCGAGCTCGGCGCGCATCGCCGCGAAGTTCTCCTCCAGGTGGGTGGTGAACCAGAAGGCGGCGGGGTCGTGGACGGGGCGCGGCGGGATCGAGGGCACGTAGTGCACGGGCCGCTGTGCCGGGTGGCGCCAGACGCCCTGCTCCACGGCGAGCCGGGCGCACCGGCGCGCGGCGTCGTGGTCGCCCTCCGCCTGCAGGGCATTGATCAACTCACTGTAGTGTGCGCGGACTTCGCTCGACCTGCGGGTCATGGGCAGCTCCTCGGGGCCGGCCGGGCTCAGGCGCGTTCGGGGGCCAGACCGTGGGCCATGGTGTGGGCGAGGTGGGTGATGTAGGCGCGGTGGATGGTGGAGCGGTCCAGCCGGAGGCTGTACGGGGTTTCGACGAAGCGGCCGCCGCACTGCTCGAGCAGGTCGAACCAGCGGCGGACGTACGGGGTGGCGCGGACCTCGGCGAAGTCCAGTCCGGTCAGCCTGCGGAAGCGGGCGAAGTCGACCCCCTCCCTGGTCATCAGCGCACCGCCGACGGGGGCGGTCAGCCGCTTCGGGTCCTCGGTGGTGAAGCGGTGGGCGAAGGTGAACTCGCGCGGGGCGAGCAGGTATCGGGCGTATTTCTCGTTCTCGTTCCACAGCAGGTGGTGGCCGATGACGGACTCGGCGCCGCTGCCGAAGCCGATCTTGTCGCCGGCCAGGTCGTATTTGTAGTTGCCGTCCTGGTCCTCGTGGCGCGCGTCGCGCACCCAGTACCCGTGGCAGTACTCGTGGTAGCCGGCCACGCCGAGGACGTCCATGGCGAGCTCGTAGGCGTCGATCATGCTGTGCCGGTCGTGGGCCTCGAGGAACTCGCGGTCGAGCTGCATGGCCATGACGGTCTTCGGGGTCGCGCGGTAGGGGTAGACGGAGACGTGCGGCGGGTCGAGCGCGAGGACGGCGCGCAGGGTCTCCTCGAAGGAGGCGGGGTCCTCGCCGGGGAAGCCCGAGATCAGGTCCACGTTGAACTCGTCGATGCCGGCGGCCCGGAGCAGGGGGACGGCGGCCAGGGCCTGTTCGCGCGAGTGGGCGCGTCCGGCCTTGCGCAGCTGGTACGGGTTGAGGGACTGCACGCCGACGCTCATCCGGGACACGCCGAGGCCGCGCAGGGTCTCGAGGGTGACGGGGTCGAGGTCGTTGGGCGTGGTCTCCACCGACCACTGGCGCAGCCCCGACAGGTCGAAGGCGTCGTCCAACGCGCCGTGTACGGCGGCGAGTTCGGCGGGGGTGAATCGGGTGGGGGTGCCGCCGCCCCAGTACATGACCTCGGGGCGGTAGCCGAGCCGGGTGAGCTGGGGGCCGTAGAAGCGGATCTGGTCGCACAGGGCGGTCACGTAGGGCGAGCGCTCGTCGGCTCCGCTGCGCAGGCGCCGGACGGGGATGTCGGTGACCCAGTCGCAGAAGTGGCATTTCGAGGCGCAGAAGGGGATGTGGACGTAGAGGGCGAGGCCGGGGTCGCGCTCGTCCCCCAGGGCTTCGCGGATGGCGGTGAGCAACTGCCTTGGTCCCATGGGGTGGTTCATCGCTCCCCCTCCCCTGTGCGGGACAGCGCGTGGATGCGCCGGATGATGTCGGTGGTCGAGGTGTCGGGGACGCTGGGCAGCAAGTGGACGACGCCGCCCAGACGCTGGACGAGGGGGGCCTCGGGCAGGGTCTCGAGGGTGTAGTCGCCGCCCTTGACGTACACCTCGGGGCGCAGGGCCTCGATGAGGGCGCCGGGGCTGTCGTCGTCGAAGGGCACGACGAGGTCCACGCAGCTCAGGGCGGCGAGGACGCGCATGCGCTCGGCGAGGGGGATGACGGGGCGGCGCGGGCCCTTGAGGCGGCGGACGCTCGCGTCGGTGTTGACGCCGACCACGAGCAGGTCGCCGAGTTCCTTGGCCCGGCTCAGGCAGGAGACGTGGCCGCCGTGGAGGAGGTCGAAGCAGCCGTTGGTGAAGACGACGCGGCGGTCGCGGGTGGCGGGGTCGAGGAGCCTGCCGGGGAGCGAGCCCGTCGTACGGACCTTGTCGGTGCCGCCGAACAGCCGCCGCAGTCCGGCGGCGTCGCAGATGCCGGTGCCGGGGGTGCCGACGGCGGTGCCGGCGGCGGCCGAGGCGAGTTCGGCCGCGACCGCGGAGTCCGCGCCGGCCGCGAGAGCGAGGGTGAGGGCGGCGGTGAAGGTGTCGCCCGCGCCGACGGTCGCGGAGGCGAGCGGAGCCCGCCGACCACGCGCGAAGGTACGGACGGGAGGCCGGCCGTGCTCGAACAGCATCGAGCCGTCGGCGTCCAGGGTGAGGGCGACCCGCTCGGCTCCCGTCACCCGCAGCAGTGTGTCACCGAGGGACGCGGGCCAGGGCGTGCCGGAGGCCGGGGCGGTGGTGTCGAGCAGGCGCAGGGCCTCCTGGTAGTTGGGCTTGACGGCGCTGGCGCGCAGCGCGGTGAAGCGCCCGGGCCGCCGGGAGTCGACGACCAGGGTGGGCGGGCCCTGCTCGCGGTGTGCGGCGAGCCATGCGACGGCGTCGGGCTGCCAGACGCCGTACCCGTAGTCGGAGACGATGACCGCGTCGACGGCGGGCAGGAGGGACCCGGCGTCCTCGGCGAAGTCTCCGGCGAAGTCGAGGGGGTGTTCGCCGCCCTCGTCGAGGCGGAGCAGCATCTGTCCGTCGGCCAGGACCCGGCGTTTGGTGACGGTGGTCCTGCCGGGCTGTACGCGGACCAGGTCCGTGCCGACGCCTTCCTCGCGCAGCCCCTCCAACAGCCGCCGTCCGGCCGGGTCCTCGCCCACCGCGGAGAGCAGTACCGGTACGGCGCCGAGCGCGCGGAGGTTGACGGCGACGTTGGCGGCCCCTCCGCACTGGTGGCGTACGGAGGTCAGGGTGACGGCGGGTACGGGCGACTCGCGGCACAGGCCGGAGGTGGCGCCCCGTACATAGGTGTCGAGGATGACGTCGCCGATGACGAGGACGCGCAGTCCGGCGATCCGGTCGAGGAGGGCGGAGAGGTCGGTGTGCACGGGCCTCACTCCCCCGCCCGCATCGCGTCGATGCGCTCGGCCATGCCGGCCACGGTCCGGGTCTCCAGCAGGACACGGAGGGACAGTTCCGCGTCGATGAGTTCCTCCACGCCGCTGACGATCCTCATGGCGTGGAGGGAGTTGCCGCCGAGCTCGGTGAAGTCGTCCTGGGGGCCGACCCGTTCGAGGCCGAGGGTGTCGGCCCAGATCGCGGCGATCTCGCGCTCGAGGGCCGTGCGGTCGAGGGGGTGGCTCATGTGCGCGCCCCCTTGCGGCTGCTGAGGATCCGGCCGGGCAGGACGAGGTAGTCGAGGCGCGAGTCCAGCAGGGTGCGGATGGCGTCCTCGGGGGTCTCGACGATCGGTTCGCCCTTGGTGTTCAGGCTGGTGTTGAGGACCATCGGTACGCCCGTGCGGTCCTCGAAGGCGCGGATGAGGTCGTGGTAGGCGGGGGCGTCGCGCCGGTCGACCGTCTGGATCCGTGATGTGCCGTCGACGTGGGTGATGGCGGGGACGCCGGGTTGGAGGACGGGTGTGGCCCGCAGCATGAAGGGGCTGTCGGAGAGGCCGAACCATTCGGCGGCGCGTTCCTTGAGGACGGACGGTGCGAACGGCCGGAAGTGCTCACGGAACTTGACCTGGGAGTTGAGCCGGTCGCGCATGTGCGGGTCGCGGGGGTCGGCGACGATGCTGCGGTGGCCGAGCGCCCGCGGCCCGACCTCGCCGGCGCCGTCGTACCAGCCGATGACGGCTCCCCCGGCGACGAGTTCGGCGGCCTTGCCGATGTAGTCGCCGACCTCCTCGACGGCCAGGTCGGCCGCGTGGGCGTCGACGGCCCGGCGGACGGCGTGGTCGGGGTACTCGCGGACGGAGTACATCAGCTCGGCGTTGGTGTGGTGGAGCCTGGGGTTGTCCAGGACGTGGTGCCAGTACCACAGCGCCGCGCCGATGGCGGTGCCGTCGTCGCCGCAGGCGGGGTGGAAGTGGAGGTGCTCGAAGTCCGATGTCTCGAAGGCGAGTTGGGTGGCGATGGCGTTGAGCGCGGTGCCGCCGGAGAGGCAGATGTTCCGCTCGATGCCGTTGCGGGCGCACAGGGGGCCGAGGTCGGCGAGGACGGCCGTCACCTGGCGTTCCAGGCCGAGCTGGATGTAGTGGGCGAGGGTGGCGTTCAACGGGCGCCCGTCGACCTCGACGATGCGCGGGTGCCGGTCGGCCAGGGCCACGAGGGCGGCGAAGTCGCGGACGGTGTCGGGTACGTCCTCGCCGGGGCCGTCCGGCCTGCCGTAGGGGGCGAGGCCCATCACCTTGCCGGCGCCGACGATGCTGGAGCCGAACATCAGGTCGGCGACGTAGCAGTAGCCGATGTTGGCGTTGAACCAGGCGTCGAGGTCGCGGCGCAGCGGGTAGAGGCGGCTGCCCTTGCCCGCGAAGGCGCGGCAGCCGGTGGGGTCGATGGCCACGGCCATCGACGAGCCGAAGTCCGAGGTGTAGTAGGCGGTCGCGGCGTGGATGAGGTGGTGGTCGGGGTTGACGGTGCAGGGGATGCGGCGGCCCCGGATGCTGACCTCGTCGTTGCGCTGGTTGACCCAGAACTCCGCCCAGGTGTCCTTGAGGTCCGAGCCGTGCAGGCGGGCCACGTCGGGGGTGTCCATGTTGTGGAGGTTGCAGAGCATGACGTGGTCGACGTCGGCGAGGACGGCCCCGGCCTGGGCGAGCAGTTCGTCGAGGTCCTCCTCGCGCAGGCCGGGGTGCTTCTTGAGGCGGGAGAGACGCTCGGTGGTGACGTATCCGGCAACCCGGCCCTCCCGTAACAGCACGCCGGAGCCGTCATGGTTGAAGTTGATGGACAGGATGGTCCGCACCGCGGACGGGTCGGCGCTCATGGGGTACTCCTGATCGTCGCGGGGTGGGGCCGCACCGTCCGCAGCCGGTCCCGCACCGCCGACCAGACGCGTTCCACCGGGAGTTCGGCCAGGCAGCGCGGGTACGGGCCGGCCGGGCCGCGGTAGGGCAGGACGCAGCCATGCGCGCACCGCCGCTCGGCGAGGCGGTCCGGCGCGTGGTGCAGTCGCGCGCACGGCCACCGCAGGGAGACGCCGGTGTGGTGCGGGTAGATCCGCGCCCAGAGGTATTCGGTGCCGGTGGGCCCGTACAGGACGACGGTCGGGGTGCGGACGGCGGCGGCGATGTGTGCCGGGGCCGAGTCGTTGCCGACGAGCAGGTCGGCATCGGCCAGGATGCTCACGGCCCGCTCGAGGCCGGCGCCCGCCTCGACGCGGACGGCGGCCCCGGGGTGCCGCGCCAGCACGGCGCCGCGGAGTTGCTCCAGTTCGGGGCGTTCCGAGGTGTCGCCGAGGAGGCAGAGGGAGGCCGCGCGCTCGGCCGCGAGGCGGGTGCAGAGGCGGACGTAGTGCTCGTGCGGCCAGCGCCGGTTCCAGTGCGGGGCGCCTCCGGGGTGGACCGCGACCAGCGGGCGGGGCAGTCCGGCCGTGGGGGCCACCGTGCCGTGACGGCGCGGGAGTTCGGGCAGGACGTCCTCGGGGCGGGGCCGGTCGGGCAGGCCGAGGGCACCCGCCAGGCCGACGGCGTACTCGTACAGGTCCGGGGCGCCCCACAGGGGGCGCGGCAGGCGGATGGGGTGGGTGATGTGCTCGTCGCCGGGCCGGCCCTGCGGGAGGCCGATCCGGTGCGGGATGCCAGCGACCCGGGCGTGGCCGGCGTGCAGTCCGGCGCTGTCCGGGTCGACGACGCAGAGGGCGAAGCCGCGCCCGGCGAGGGTGCCAAGGACTGCGTCGTCGGGTTCTCCGGGTTCTCCGGGGCAGGTGAGCAGGTCGTCGGCGAGGGTGTGGTCGGTGAGGGTCCGGCCGTGGCGGGAGGCGAGGTCCTCGCCCACGACGAGGGTGAGGGTGGCCGCGGGGTGGGCCTGGCGGATGAGGGCGAGGCCGATGTTGCGCTGGAGGAGGTCGCCGAGGCCGGGGGCCCGGAGGTCGGTGAAGACGGCGATGCGGGTGGTCATGCGGGTGCCCTTCTTCCCGTCATGCGTCGGCCATGCGCTCCAGACGGCCTTGTCCTGTAAAGCCGTTGAGGTCGATCCGGGCGCGGCACCGGACCGGTTCGAAGTCGAGGGTGAGGTCTCCCGCCAGGCGGATCTCGGACGCGGTCGTCGTGGTCTCCTCCGGGTCGATGCGGACGCCCAGTTCCGTCCCGCCCCGGGTGCCGGTGAAGCGGACGAAGACGTACCCGCGCTCAACTGCCTGCCGCAGGGCCTCCGCAGTGCGTTCCGGGCGCAGGACGATCTCGACCGGCTGATCTCCGGCGCACAGCCGGTCCACCAGGCTCGGCTCCTCCTCGGCGGGTTCGGGTGCCGGGGCGGGTTCCGCGTTCTCCGCGGCACGCATGGCCTCGCGCAGGCTGCGGGGGCGCATGTCGGTCCAGACCTCGTCGATGTGGCGCAGGCACTCGTCCTGGGTGCCGGAGACGCCGGTGGCGTGCCAGCCGGCGGGGATCTCCTGTTCGGCGAGCCAAATGGAGTACTGCTCCTCGCCGTTGATGACGACGTGGTAGGCGGACTCGGCGGCCGGTGCGGTCATACGTGGCTCCTCGGGGTGGCGGTGCGGGCGGGCAGGGCGTGGCCGATGGGTCAGTGCGGGCCCCGCGGCGTCTGGCGCGGTGCATCGCAAGGCGGAGCATCACCCGCGTACTGGGCGTACTCGGGTGATGCGACAACGCGGCGAGGCGCCGTGCCAGGCGTCGCGGGGCCTGTGCTGACCCATCGGCCACGCCCTAGGGGGGCGTCCGGGTCGGCGGCTGCGGCCCGGAGCAGGTGGTCCATGCGCTCCAGGACGTCTGTGGCAGGCCCGTGGCGGGGGTCGGCGTCGAGGACCAGCACGATGTCGTCGCCGAGTTCGCCGAGGGACAGGTCGAGGACCGTGCCGTCCCAGCGGCTCGCGGGAACGGGCGTGGCGGCGCCGAGCAGGTCGGCCTCGCGGAACAGCTCGATCGACAGGCCCCGTTCGGCCAGGGTGCGTTCGCCGCGGGTGGCGGCGCTGGTCGGCGGGTGGCGGCAGAAGCTGAGCGCCACGTTCCAGTGGGCGGCGGTCCTGGGCGGGGTGATGCGGCCCAGTGCGCGGCCGAGCTCGACCACCTCACCGTACGGGAGGTAGTGCACGACGGCGTCGAGGAAGCCGGCCTGGGTGCGCAGCAGGACGTCGTGGAAGGTGGGTGCCGTCAGGTCGCCGAGGTCGGCCCAGAAGACGAGACGGTCGGTGAATGGGCCGACGGCTGGACCGAGTTGGAGGTGCTCGCGCAGGTCCACGATGGTGGCGAAGGCGGTCGGGCCGGGGTCGCCCGGGGTGCGCAGGCACCAGGCGGCCAGGGCCATGACGGGCAGCGAGCCGGCGCCGCCGAGCGGCCCGCCGAGGCCGGTGAGGGTGCGCCAGAGCGCGCCGGAGATGTGCAGCCGGTGGGTCTCGGCGTCCCCGTCATCCCCGGGGGCGGGCGGCGGGGCGGGCAGGGCCTCCAGGCGGCGGTTCCACCAGCGGCGGCGGGAGTCGCGGGCCCGGTCGGTGAGGGGGTCGAGGTCGAGGAGGGCGGTGACATCCCGGTACTGCTCGGACCGGAAGCGTCCCGCGTACGCCTGGCAGACGGCGCCCAGGACGGCGTAGAGGGACTGGGTGTCGAGGAGGAGGGAGTGCGCGGTGAGCGCGAGCACGGCCTCGTCGTCATGGAGACGGACGAGGTGGAAGCGGGCGCGGTGGCCGCCCACGGACGGCCTGTCCCGGTCGGCGCGCAGCAGGGCCACGCAGGCGGCGTCACGCCCGGCCGGGGCGATGCCGCGCAGGTCGACCTCGGCGGGGTCGGGGACGTACGGACCCATGCTCATCTCCGGCCGTTCGCCACCGGTGAGTTCGGCCGTGAGGACGGGCAGCGCGGCGCCGACCTGCCGTACGGCGACGGTGAGCCGTTCCTCGTCGATGTGCCCGGTGAGCCGCAGGCCCCGCACCTGCACGGCGTCGCGGGCGTACGGCCACAGTCCGCGCTGGACGAAGGAGGCGGTCATGCGCGTACCTCCTCCCACGTCAGGGGCCGCGCCATGCCGACCACGACGCGGCGTTCGCCCGTGAAGGGCTCCCGGCCGTGCGCGGCAAGGAGGTTGTCGACGAGCAGCACGTCGCCGGCCTGCCAGGTGCGGGCCACGCGTTCGGCGGCGTAGGCGTCGCGCAGGTGCTCCAGTACGGAGGGTTCGATGGGGCTGCCGTCGCCGTAGTAGGTGTTGCTCGGCAGGTCCTGTTCGGCGAACTGGGCCAGCAGGGCCTCCCGGAGCGCGGGCGGATGGCCGGAGATGTGGAAGAACGCGGCATGGTTGAACCACACCCGCTCCCCCGTGACGGGGTGGACGGCGAGGGCGGGGCGGACCTGGGTGGTGCGCAGCCCGCCGTCGGGCTTCCATGTGACATCGATGCCGCGTGCCGCGCAGTACGCGGCGACGGCGGCCATGTCGTGCGTGCCGAAGGCGTCCTGCCAGCGCACGCCGAGACCGTCGCCGTAGTTGCGCTGGTAGAGCACGCCGCGCTCGGCGAAGGCGGCGACGACGGACGGCTCGAGCCGGGCCAGGACCCGCCGGGTGTCGGCGAGCGGGGTGGCGCCTCCGGTGCGGGCGGGGGTCAGGCAGCCGAACACGAGCCGGGCGGGGAAGCCGAGTTGGTACGAGTTCTCGTTGTGCAGGGCGATGGTCTGGTCGGCGGGGTGGTCGGTGGCCGAGTAGAGGTGGTGGCCGAGTTCGGTGCGGGGCGTGGAGCGTTCCACGTACGCCTCGGGCGTGCCCGCGAGCGCCTGCACGGCCTCGCCGAAGGCGTCCAGGTCGGTGCGGGCGCCCCGGAACAGGACGGCGCCGTGCTGGTGCAGCCAGCCGTCGACCGTGTCCGGGTGGGTGCGGGCCCATTCGGCCGCATCGACGCCGTCGCGGGTGGCGGCGACCTCCAGCGGCAGCCCCGGGTCGCCCGTGGGCGCCATCCAGGAGGTGCTGCGGGCGTCGACGGTGCGGCGGCGTCCGGCAAGTCCTGCGAGAGGGAAGCGGCGGTTCATGGCGTCTCCGTGCGGGGCCGGCCGCCGAGGAGGGCGTGGACGAAGCGGTGCCGGTCGTCGAGGGCGAAGAGATCCCGCAGCGGGGCGGGGTCCATGGTGCCGACGGGGCACAGGCCGAGTCCGGTCGTGGCGGCGGTCTCCATCAGCAGCTGGGTCATCGCACCGGCCTCGAAGACGGTGAAGTCCCAGGAGAGTTCGGCGTAGAGCGGGGTGATGGCGTCCATCGCGGCGATCAGGTGGAGGGAGAAGGCCGCTTCCCGGAAGACGGCCCGGTTGATCTCGGCGTGGGCGGTGGGGTCCAGGGTGGCGGCGGGGTCGATGCCCACCAGGCGGTTGCGGGCGGGGTGGTGGTAGTAGCTGCCGGCGGGGAGCCCGGTGACTCGGTCGTCACCGTGGACGAGCAGATAGGTCTGCACGGGATAGGCCGAACCGGCCGAGGGATAGCCGTATTTGGCCTCGCCGTCCGGACGCATGTCGCGCAGCGCCCCGAGGAGCTGGGCGACTTCGGACAGCGGTACGGGTCCAGGTGCGAAGCGGCGGTGGCTGCGGCGTGCCGCGAGCCTCTGCCCGGCCGGGCCCGTCAGGGGTATGCCGTCAGTGTCGTCGTACCGGTGCCGGATGCCGTGGTGGGCGTCCTTGAACGCCTGCCGGGCGCCGATGCCGGTGATCAGCGCTGGTTTCGAAGATTCCGGGCGCCGTCCGCCGAGGTGCTTGCCGACGATCACGGCGACGGAGGGGAAGCCGAGCAGTTCCTCGATGTCGGTGTCGATGCCGAGCTCCTCCTCGAGGGCGGTGGCCAGGCGGACGAGCTCCATGGAGGTGGCCCCGGCGTCCAGCAGGTTCATATGCGGTTCGACGGCACTGAGTCCGAGAACCCGGCAGGTCACGCGGGTGACCGCGGCGAGCAGTTCGTCCTCGCCCTGTACGGACGGTGCGGGTGCGGCGGGTGCGGGGACCGTGGCTCCGGCGGCGATACGGTCCCGGTCCACGCGTCCGTCGGAGGTCAGCGGCAAGGCGTCGACGATCTCGATACGGCCGGGCAGGAGGTACGGGGAGACCTTGCGCCGCAGGTGCGCGAGGAGTTCGTCGGAGCCGACCGTGGCACCGGCCTGCAACCGTACGCTCGCCAGGGACTCCTGCCCCTCCCCCACGGGCACGACGACGGCCGAGTGGACCGAGGCGTGCAGGGTGAGGGCGGACTCGGTGTCCTGGAGGTTCAGCTGCCGTCCGCGCACGGTGACCTGGGCGCGCTCGTCGCCGACGATGTCGATCACGCCCTCGGGCAGCAGACGCGCGAACTGGCTGCCACGGACCAGCGTTTCGCCGGTCTCGGGGTGGGTGACGGTCTCCCGGCCGCCCTGCTCGGCGGCGATGCCACCGTGGTGGACGCGGCCGGCGACCCAGACCGGGCACGGCTTCATGGCCTCGGAGAGGATGTGGACGCGCTGGTTGGGCAGGGGGGCGCCGATGGGCACCGAGCGCCATTCGGCGGCGAGTTCACCGACCTCCATACAGGTGGTCCAGGGCCCGGCCGGGGTGGCCGCGCCGAGGTGGGCGACCGTCGGCCTGTGCGGGGCGGCCGCGCGCAGCCGGCTGACGAGGGAGGGGTCCAGGCGTTCGCCGCTGAGCAGCAGCAGCCGCAGGGACTCCGGAAGCGTGGCGCCGCGCTCGGCGAAGTGGTCCAGCAGGAGGCCGAGAAGCGCGGGCGGCGAGTTCCAGACGGTCACACCGTGGGTGCGCAGGGCGTCGTCGAGGGCGTGCGGGGTGCGCAGGTCGATGTCCTGGACGAGGACGACGGCCGCCCCGGCGAGGAGCGGGCCGAACAGGTCGTAGAGGGCGAGGGGCGAGTCGGCGGGAGAGAGCGCGAGCAGCCGGTCGCCGGGGCCGACGGCGAAGACGCGGTTGACCTCAAGGGCGGCGGTGGCAACGGCCCGGTGGCTGACGACGGCGGTGTCGAGCTGGTAGGCGGGATCGACTGCGGAACCCAACACCCGGGCGGACGCGACGGGTTGAGGTCCGTCGACAGGCACGACCTGCGTTCCGGGCGGCCAGTCGATGCGCTCGGCCAGCCAGGACTGCGTGAGGACGACCGCGGCCTTCGCCCGGTCGACGCGCTCCCAGCGCACGGGCCGGGCCGCGCCGGGGTCGACCGGCAGGCACACGCCACCGGCCCGGAGCGCGGCCAGTGCGCCGACGACCTGTTCCGCACCGTACTCGACGGCGAGGGCGACGCGGTCCCCGGCGGTGACGCCTGCCGCGGCGAGGCGGGCGGCGACGGCCGCCACGCGGGCGTCCAGCTCGGCATGGCTCAGCGCGAGGCCGGGAGCGATGAGGGCGGGTTCGGTGCCGTACTGGCGTGCCGCGTCGGCCAGTTGGGCGGCGAGGGTGTGCTCGGGCACGGGCGCGGTACGGGCGTTCAACGCCCGCAGCAGCTCGCGCTGGTCGGCGGGGAGCAGCGTCGACATGGGCCGGGCGCTGTTCACTCCGGACCACCTCCCGTCTTCTCGTCGTCGGTGGCGAGCGAGGCGAGGAGCGCCTCGAAGGCCTCGAACATGGCCTCGATCAGTCCTGGCGGGAATGCGTCGGCGACGTAGTCCCATGTGCACACCAGATGGCCGTCGTTCTCGCTCACCTGGTGGTCGAGCAGTACCTGCGGGGTCTGGCTGATGGCGTGGACGGGCCGGACCCGCCAGGCGGGCGGGGAAGCGTCTGCGGGGTCCGGGTCGGCGGGGCGCAGCGCGCTGGTGAAGACGACGGGCATCCGGGCGGCGTCGGGGGTGCCCCGGTCCCGTCGCAGCATGCGCAGGACCTCGACGCCGCTGACGACGCGGTGTTCGAGGTCCTGCCAGATGCGTTCCTGGAGGCGGCGGGACCGGTCGCGGAGGGTGTCGCCCTCGCCGTCGACGGCGAGCAGGGTCGTGCTGGTGAAGTCGCCGACGATGTCCTCGACTCCGGGGAGCAGGGGTGGGCGGTGGAAGGTGGTGAGGTTGAGAGTGAAGCGGGGTTCGCCGCTCCACTGGGCGAGTACGTCGCTGAAGGCGGTGCAGATCAGTGCGGCGGGGGTGACGTCGGCTGCGGCGGAGCCGCGCCGCAGCCGGTCCCAGGCGTCGGGCCCGAGGCGGGTGGAGAGCCGGGCGAACCGGGGCGCGGCCAGTTCCTCGGGGCGGCGCAGGAGCGGCAGTTCCGGGGGCGGGGGCAAGTCGGGCAGCCGGTCGCGCCAGTAGGCGAGGGCGCGCTCGCGCGGCTCGCCCGCGCCGTGGGCGCGGAGGGCGAGGACGTAGTCGCGGAAGGAGCAGGACAGGGACGGCAGTTCGGTGTCCGGGTCGTGGTAGAGGGCAAGGAGTTCGCGGGTGAGGATGTGGACGCTGTGGGCGTCGGCGACGAGCAGGTCCAGGCTCAGGTGGAGGCGGGTGCGGACCTCGTCCAGGCGGTGGGTGCGCAGGTCGAACAGCGGCCAGGCGGAGGAGTCCCGTACCTCGTGGGACATCTGGTCGCGTACGCGGTCCAGTTGGTCCTGTGCGTCCGCCCTGCCGCGCAGGTCGGTGTGGGCGAGGACGTAGGGCGGCACGTCGGGGAGCACCTGTTGCAGTCCGTCGGGACGGACGACGAGCCGGAGGGCGTCGTGGCGGTCGATCAGGCGGCGGACGGCGGCCGCGAGCCGGGCGGGGTCGAGGTCGTCGACGTCGAGTTCCAGGTAGGTGTGGGTGGCGACGCCGCCGAGGGAGAGGGAGCTGTGGCGGCCGAGCCAGTAGGCCTGCTGGATGTCGGTGAGCGGGAACGGCTCGTGGCGGGAGGTGGGGTCGGCGGCCGGGGTAGGGGTCGAGTCTGCCAACTCCCTGTCCCGCACGGACAGTTCGGTGATCGTCGCGGCGAGGCCGCCGAGGGTGCGGGCGTCGAAGAGCCGGGCGAGGGGCACCCGGAGGGCGAGACGGGACTCGATGCGCGTGACGAGGGTGATCGCCACGCGTGAGGTGCCGCCGAGGGCGAAGAAGCCCGCGTCGGGGTCGGCCTCGGTCACGCCCAGGAGCTCGCACCACAGCTCCGCGAGCCAGTCGGGCACGGGGGTGGAGGACGCCTTGGGAGGATCGGACTCCCGCGTGGGTAGGAGGTGTTGGAGCGCGGCGCGGTCGACCTTGCCGTTCGAGGTCAGCGGCAGCCGGTCGAGGATCCGCAGCGTGGCGGGGACCATGTAGGCGGGCAGGCGGGCGGCGAGGGCCTGCCGGAGGGCATCGGGGTTGTCGTCCGTGACGGCGAAGGCCACGAGACGCTTCTCGCCCCGGGGTGCGCCGACGGCGATGACTGCGCCGGAGGTGACGCCGGGCAGCCGCTCCAGGACGGCCTCGATCTCGCCGAGTTCGACCCTGAATCCGCTGACCTTGACCTGGTCGTCCTGCCGGCCCAGGAACTCGAGGGTGCCGTCGGGCAGATGACGGGCGAAGTCCCCGGTGCGGTAGAGGAGCCGTCCGGTGGCGGGGTCGGTGACGAAGCGGTGGGCGGTCTGTCCGGGGTCGCGCCAGTAGCCGCGGGCGACGCCGGTGCCGCTGATGTGGAGCTCGCCGGGTACCCAGTCGGGGCGGGGGCGCAGCCGGTCGTCGAGGACGGCGAGGCCCTGGTTGTCGAGGGGGGTGCCGTAGGGGATGCTGCTCCACTGCTCGTCCACCGGGCCGATCTCGTACCAGACGGACCAGATGGATCCCTCGGTGGCGCCGCCGAGGCTCATGACCGTGGCGCCGGGGGCGCACCGGGCGCGGATGCGGTCGGGCAGGGCGAGGGGGATCCAGTCGCCGCTGAACAGCACTGCCCTGAGGGTGCGCAGGGCGTCGGGGGCCAGGGCCTCGGCGTATTCGGTGAGGAGGGTGCCGAGGGCGGGGACGGAGTTCCACAGGGTGACGCGTTCGCGGCGTATCAGGTCGGCCCAGTGGCCGGGATCGCGGCGGCGGTCGTGGTCGGGGAGGACGACGGTGCCGCCGGCGGCGAGCACGCCGAACAGGTCGTAGATCGCGAGGTCGAAGCTGAGCGAGGAGACCGCGAGGACGGCGTCGCCGGGTCCGACGGAGAAGCGGCGGTTGACGCACTCCAGGGTGTTGGCGGCGCCGAGATGGTCGATCATGACGCCTTTGGGTTCACCGGTGGAGCCCGAGGTGAAGATGGTGTAGGCGAGGTCGGTGAGGCCCTGGACGGATTCCAGGGGGCCAGTGCCGGTGTCGGAATCGAGGGCGGTGTCGTCGTCGACGGCGAGCACGGTGACGCCGACGGGCACGGCAAGGGTGTCGAGCAGCGCCTGTTCGGTGAGGACGAGCGCGGCCTCGCCGCGGCGCATGAGGCGGACGAGCCGTTCGGCGGGCTGCTCGGGGTCGAGCGGCAGGAACGCCGCCCCGGACTCCAGGACGCCGAGGGCGGCGACAGCCTGCTGCCACCCCTTGCGGGTCACGACGGCGACGAGTTGCCCGGGGCGAGCGCCCAGGCGGCGCAGCGTACGGCCGACGCGCCGGGCGTGCCCGGTGAGTTGGCCGTACGTCAGGCGGGTGTCGCCGTCGACGAGCGCGGTCAGCCCGGGGTGGCGCCGGGCCGCGTCGCCGACCGCCTCGTGCAGCAGCCGGGCCGGCAGGGGTGCCCCGGTCGCGGCGATGCGCTCGCGCACCGCGGCCTGGGCCGCGGGCAGGGCAGGGGTGCCGGGGCGCTGCCAGGCGGCGGGGTCGGTGGCGAGGCGGTTCAGCGCGTCGGTGTAGGCGGCGAACATGGCGTCGAGGACGCCGGGTGCGAACAGGTCCTCGACGGCGTCCCAGTTGAGGACCAGGGCGCCGTGGTCCTCGGCGACCTGGTGGTCGAGCTGGACCTGCGGGGTCTGGCTGACGCCGTGGACCGGTTCGCCCAGGGGCAGGGCGTCGGGGGCGGTGTCGGGGGCGGTGTCGCCGATCGGCAGGTTGGAGGTGAAGACGACGGGGGTGACGGGGCGGGGCGGGGCGTCGTGGTGCTGGGCCCACTCGCGCATGACGGTCACTCCGCTGACGGCGGAGTGGTCCAGGTCCTCCCAGAGGCGGCCCTGGAGCCGGCGGGCCCGGGCGGTGAAGTCGCCGGGCAGGCTGTGGTCGACCTCGAGCAGGGAGAGGGAGGTGAAGTCGCCGACGACGCCGCCGATTTCGGGGTGTACGGGCGGGCGGTCGAAGACAGTGAGCATCAGAGAGTACCGGGGGCGGGCGCTCCAGGCGGTGATCACCTCGGTGAACGCGGCCAGGAGGACGCCGGACGGGCTGAGCCCGGCGCGGCGGGCACGCTCCTTCACCACGGCCCAGCGGGCGGCGTCGAGGCGGCCGGAGCGGCGTACGAAACGTGGCGGGCCGGTGGTCTCGGCTGCGGTGGCCAGAGGGAGTTCGGGGCCGGGCGGGAGGCCGGGCAGGCGCTCGCGCCAGTACCGCTCGGCCGCCTCGTACCCGGCGGACGCGCGGAGTGCCTGTTGGTGCAGGACGTAGTCCCGGAAGGTGGCGGTCAGGGGCGGGAACGTACGGGCCAGGTCGGCGTAGCGGGCGGCGAGCTCGGTCATGACGAGGCCGAAGCTGTGGGCGTCGCAGACCAGTGCGTCCACGCCGATGTGGAGCAGGGCGCCGTCGGTGCCGAGCGAGACGCGCACGTCGAACAGCGGCCAGCGGTCGGCGGGCAGCACCTGGTGGGACATCTCCCGCCGCAGCGCGTCGCGTTCGCGGCGCTGCCCGTTCTCGTCCAGGGTGCGCAGGTCGCGTACGGCCGGCTCGTACGGCGGGACGTCGGGCAGCACGCGCTGGAGTCCGTCGGGGCCGATCACCGCGCGCAACATGGGGTGCCGGTCGATCACGCCGCGCAGTGCGTGCGCGAACCGGTCGGTGTCGAGCCCGGGGGCCGTGATCTCCAGGTAGGCGTGGGTGGAGACGCCGCCGAGGGCGAAGCCGTCCTCCCGGCCGACGTAATAGGCCTGTTGGACGTCGGTGAGGGGGAAGGCCTCGTGCCGTGCGGCGGGGTCGGGCGTGAGTCCGGCGCGTTCCTCCGGGGCTTCGGGGCGGGCGTCGTCGATCCGGGCGCCGAGTGCGGCAACGGTCGGGGCCTCGAAGACGTCCCGCAGCCCGAGCCGCACCCCGCACCGGGTACGCAGTCCGGCCGCCGCGCGGGCGGCGAGCAGGGAGTGGCCGCCGAGGAGGAAGAAGTCGTCGTGGGCGCCGAGCGGGCCGTCCAGGACGAGGAGTTCGGCGAAGACCTCAGCAACGGCGGCTTCGGCGGCGGTGCGCGGCGCGACGAAGGCGGCACGGGCGGCGCCCGGGTCGGGTGCGGGCAGGCGGCGGTGGTCGGTCTTGCCGTGGGCGGTGACGGGCAGGGCGTCGAGGAGGGTGACAGCGGTGGGTACGAGGTGGGCGGGGAGCTTGCGACGCAGGAAGGCGGTCAATTCGGCTTCCGGTGCGGGGGCTTCGCGCAGGGCGGGGCCGGGCTGTGCGTAGGCCCACAGCCCGGTGGCGTCGGGGTTCGCGACGACGGCGGCGGAGCGGACGCCGGGGTGGGCCAGCAGGGCCCGTTCGACCTCGGCGGGCTCGACGCGGTGGCCTCGGATCTGCACCTGCCGGTCCACGCGGCCCAGGAGTTCCAGCCGTCCGTCGGCGCGCTGCCGGGCGAGGTCGCCCGTACGGACGGCCCGGGCGCCGGGCGGCCCGTAGGGGTCGGGCAGGAAGACGGCGGCGGTCGCCCCCGGGCGGGCGTGGTAGCCACGGGCCACGCAGGCGCCGCCGACGTGGAGTTCACCGGGCATCAGCGCGGGCAGCGGCCGGAGTCGCGGGTCGAGGACGCGGGCGCTGACGCCGGTGATGGGGGTGCCGACGGGGCAGCGTGCCAGGAGCGCGGCCCCGGGCGCGACAAGGGCGGCGGTGGCGTCGGCGGCGGTCTCGGAGGAGCCGTAGAGGTTGAGCAGGGTACGGCCGGGCAAGCGGGCGTGGAAGCGCCGGGCGAGCTCGGGGTGGAGGGGTTCGCCACTGGTGATCCAGGTACGCAGACGGGCCAACCGACCGTCCAGATCAGTGTCTTCATCCATCAGCATGGTCAGCAGCGAGGGTACGGCCACCATGCGGCTGACCCCGTGCCGTTCGAGGGCGGCGGTCAACAGGGCGGGATCCCGGGCCTCGTCGGCGGGCAACAGGACGAGAGGGACACCGGCCGACAGCGGGCCGAAGACCTCCCAGACGGCGTCGACGAAACCGGGTGCCGTACGGGCGACGGCGACGTCCCCGGCCGCGAAGGGGTGGGAGGCGCTCATCCACTCGATCCGGTTGACCGTGCCCCGGTGCAGGCCCATGACTCCCTTGGGGGTGCCGGTGGATCCCGAAGTGTGGACGAGATAGGCGAGGTTGTCGGGGTGCACGGGGAGGTTCAGGTCGTGGCCCGGGTGCCGGGCGACGGCGGCGGCCTCGTCGCGCAGGAAGGCGGGAGTGACGACCACGGCGGGCCGAGCGTCGGCGAGGATCGCGTCCAGCCGCTCGCCGGGGTGGTCGGGGTCGAGGGGGACGTAGGCGGCGCCGGCCTTGAGGACGGCGAGGGCGGCGGTCACGGCGTCGGTGCCACGCGGAAGCCGCAGCGCCACCCGGTCCTCGGTACGGACGCCGAGGGCGCGCAGGTGGCGGGCGAGCCGGTTGGCACGGGCGTTGAGGGCCCGGCAGGTGGTCCGCTGGTCGCCCTCGACGAGGGCCACCGCGTCAGGCGTCTTGGCGGCGCGTGCCTCGAACAGGCCGTGCACGGTGGTGGAGTCGCCCGGGGCGGAGAGGGGTGCGGGTACGGGCGGGGCGGGCAGGAGTCCGCAGGGCGCGGCGGGATCGGCGGCGGCCTGCTCGAGGACGGCGCGCAGATGACCGGCGAGCAGCGCCACGGTGGTGTCGTCGAAGAGATCGCGGTCGTACTGGAAGGCGATCTGCAGTCCCTCGTCGCGCTCGCGGACCTCGACGACGAGGTCGAACTGGGCGGTGCCGAGGTCGACGTTCTCGGCCGTCGCGTCCAGCCCGGGCAGGGTGACGGCGGGGGCGGGACGGTGGGCCACGCACATCACGTTCACGGGCGGTTCCGCGGCATTGGCACGGTCAGTGGGCAGGAGCTCGAGGGCCTTCTCCAGGGGCAGTTCCTGGTGGGCGTAGGCACTGACGAGCCGTTCGCGGACGCGGCGCCACAGGTCGCGGAACGAAGCCTGGCCGTCGGTCTCGAAGCGCAGCAGCAGGACGTTGACGAAATAGCCGATGAGACCCTCGAGTTCGGGCCGGGTCCGGCCGGCGACGAGGGTACCGAGGGCGAGGTCGTCCTGGCGCCCGGTGCGGCGCAGGACGACGAGCAGGGCGGTCATGACGAGCATGAACGTCGACCCGCCCTCGCGATGGCGCAACTGGTCGAGTTCGTCGGTCAGTCCGCGCGGCAGCAGCAGGGTGTGGTTGGCGCCCTCGCCACGGCGCGCGTCCAGGCGGAGACGATCGGTGGGCAGGTCCGTACGGGACAGGTCGCGCAGGGCTTCGGACCAGTACGCCTCGAGGGCCGACAGCTCATGGCCGGCCAGGCGGTCACGCTGCCAGTGGGCGTAGTCGCCGTACTGGACGGGTGGCGGGGGCGTACTGTCCGGGCGACCGGCGCGCAAGTCCCGGTAGCTCGCCGCGAGTTCCTCGAGCAGGATGCCGTTGGACCAGCCGTCCGTGACGGCGTGGTGGACGGCGAGCAGGGCGACGTGCTCCTGCGGGGCCAGCCGGAAGAGGGTGACCCGTAACAGGGGGCCATGGGTCAGGTCGAAGGGGCGGCGGGCCTCCTCGCGCATCAGGCGCGCGGTGTCGTCGGGTCGCCCGGTCAGGTCGACGAAGCGGACGGGGACGTCGGCCGGGGGGTGGACGACCTGGGTGAGGCGGTCGCCGTCGAGCCGGAAGGTGGTGCGCAGGACTTCATGGCGGCGGACGATGCCGCGCAGCGCGCCGCGCAGGGAGGCGAGGGACAGCGGGCCGCGAAGGCGCAGAGCGGTGCCGTAGTTGTAGGCGGAGGGCAGGAGACCGGCGAGCAGCCACATGCGTTCCTGGCCGTACGAGGGCGGGGGTTCGGCGTCGCCTCGGGGACGCAGGGGCGATCCCTTACGGGTCCTGGTGCGCAGGATCTCCTCGAAGGCCGCGCGGCGTTCGGGAGAGAGCGCGGCGATGCGGGCGGCCAGTTCCTCGTCCCGTTCGGTGTCGGTCACCGTGTCCCCCTGTCCGCCAGGCCGAACTCCTCGGCCAGTACCACTGTTCCGGCGACGAGTTGCAGCAGGCTCTCGCCGGTGGCCCTGCGGCCGGGCGGCGCATCGGCGAGCCGGTCCAGCAGGGTGCGCACGGCGCGGGGTTCGAAGAAGGGGTTGTCGCGCAGGGCGGCGTCGTCGGTGTGCTCGCGCAGGGCGGCGAGCATACTGTCGTCGTCGACGACGGGGGGTGCGAAGAATCCCCGCTTGGCGCCCTGGGCGACCTCACGCGGGATGCGGTCGCGCAGGGCGGCCCGCAACGGATACTTGCCGGAGCCGTCCCGGTCGTACCAGGCCAGCGGAGTGTGGCGGACGACGTCGAAAAGGTGGTGGTCGAAGAAGGGCATCCGGACCTCGACGGCCTGTGCCGCGTCGAGGCGTTCGGCGGCGAGGAGGTAGCCGGGCAGGCGGCTCTTGGCGAAGAGGTAGGCGGCCTGGTGCACCGGTACGCGTCCGGCGATCCGCGCGGCCCCGGCGGCGAGGAGGGGCGCGGCGGCGTCGGTTGCGGCGAGTTCGGCGGCGAAGTCCGGGCGCAGCAGTGCGGTGAGGGGCTGGACGACGGTGAGGTGGCGGTCGACGATCCAGGTCGGCAGAAAGCCGAGGGTGCCGAGGAGGCCGCGCAGGTATGCGGGGAGGACCCCGTCGAGCCGGGCGTAGCCACGGGCAGCGCGGGCGCGGGCCTCGGCGGAGAGGCTGAGGGTGAGGTCCTTGCGGAACTGGGGGTAGCCGAGGAACAGTTCGTCGCCGCCCTCCCCCGCGAGGACGGCGGTGTACCCCTCCTTCTTGATGTGGGCGCTGTGCAGGTGGCGGGCGATGCCGTGCGCGTTCTCCTGCACCATCTCGCCCGCCCGTACGACGTCGCGCAGGTGGTCGGCGAACCGGGCGCGTTCGGAGGGGACTTCGCGGTGGGCGATGCCGAGTGCGGCGGCGGTGCGGCGGGCGACGGGGCTCTCGTCGTAGGCGGGGTCGTCGAAGCGGACGGTGAAGGCGGTGATGCCGCCGGGGCCGACGTGGTGTGCGGCGCACGCGGCGACGGCCGTGGAGTCGATGCCGCCGCTGAGGTGGCAGGCGAGCGGCACGTCGGCGACGGTGCGCAGCCGTACGGCCTCCTCGAACCGGTCGCGCACGGCGGCCAGATGCTCCTCGGGCCGCGGGTTCGCGATGGCGAGGTCGTCGCCGGGCGGGTAGTCGAGGTCCCAGTAGGGCGCGATACGGACACCGTCCGCATCGGCGGTCAGGGAGCAGCCGGGCGAGAGTTGCCGGATGCCGGCGAAGAGGGTGCGGTCGGGGGGCAGGCCGAGCTGGAGGTGGGCGGCGAAGGCGGCGGTGTCCCAGCGGGCGGGGGCGCCGCAGGCGAGCAGGGCCTTGATCTCCGAGGCCACGTACAGCTGTCCGCCCCGCTCGGTGTAGTAGAGCGGCTTGACGCCGAAGCGGTCGCGGGCGGCGAAGAGGGTGCCGTGGCGCTCGTCCCAGAGGACGAACGCGAACTCTCCGCGCAGCCGTTCCAGCGCCCGCACGCCGCCGTCGCGCAGGTAGAGGTGGAGGGCGATCTCGCTGTCACTGCCGGTGCGGAAACGGCAGCCGGCGGACTCGAGTTCGCGGCGGATCTCCCGGTAGCCGTAGAACTCGCCGTTGGCGACGAGCTGTACGGTGCCGTCCGGGCCCGCGACCGGCTGGCGCCCGGCGGCGGGGGCGATCACGGCGAGGCGGGTGTGGCCGAGTGCGGCGCGGCCGGAGGGTGAGGCCCAGGTGCCCTCGCCGTCGGGGCCGCGTGGGCGTAACTCGGCCATCGGATCGGCGAGTTCGCTGCCGTCGAGGCCGCCGTCGGCGGAGTGGATCGCGACGATGCCGCACACGGGCCTCACTCCCCCGTTTCCGGGCGGGGCATCACGAAGGTGAGCGCCGCCAGGGTGTCCGTGCCGTCGTTGCGCAGGACGGTCGGCGCGGCGGCGTCATGGACCAGGCACTGCGCGGTGCCCCAGAGCACGGGGGCGCCGTCGAGGCGCACCCGGCACCCGTCGGGGACCCTGAGCCCGTACAGGACGCGCAGCGTACCGTCGCCGACTCCGGGAAGGTCCCGGCTCTCGCCGGGTGGCAGGGCGAGGAGTTCGGCGCGGCCGTCGGCCACGGTGGCCTCCGGGATCGTGGAGAGCAGCGCGGTGGCCAGCGGGTGGGCCTCGTACGCGGCGGCGGTCCAGGCACCGTCGGCGTGGAGGACGGCACCGCCGGACGAGTCCGCGGCGTCGTCGAGTTCGGCGAGCAGCTTGGCGCGGCCGTCGTGCAGGAGGTCGGTGAACCAGAAGTCCGCCGGGTCCAGGGGGGCCGCGGGGCGCTGTGCGATGACGGCGCGGAGCTTGTCGGCCTCCGCCTCCCTCTCGCCCTCGGTGCGCAGGAACAGGGCGTGGTCGGCGAAGGACTTCTCCCTGGTCATCCGGTGCCGCTGGTAGGTGGCGTCGAAGGGGGCCTTGTAGTCCTGGTAGTGGCAGTGCTCGACGAGGACGCCGGGGACGGGGCGGAGCCGGTCCAGGCGTTCGGCGATGTCGAAGACCCATTTCTCGACCTCCCACTGCTGGAAGGCCGTGGGGGTGAAATAGCCGAGGGTGTCGTACCAGGGCCGGGTGACCATGGGGAAGTCGCAGGAGCCCTCAGGGTATTGGCCCGCGTCGAAGTAGAGGCAGAGCACGCCGTCGGGGTGGAGGGCGGTCAGTTCGGTGAGGCGGGCGTCGAGGGCGGCGTCCCAGCCGTGGTCGATGTAGAGCTGGTCGTCGTTGGCCATCATCAGCACGTCACCGGCCGCCTCCTCGGCCAGCCGGTTCCAGGCGCGCGGGACGCCGACGGGCGGGCCGACGCGCAGGACGCACCGCCCGATGCGGCCGAAGCGCCACCGGGCCCGCTCGAACAGTGCCTGGTAGACGGCGCGTTGGGGATCATCGGAGTCGACGTAGAACAGCGCCTCGATGCGGCCGGGGGCGGCGGCGGTGCGGGCGACGCTGTCGAGGAAGCGCTCGACGTTGCCGACGCGCTCGCGGGTCGGGCACAGCAGGGACAGGGCCCGGGGCGGGGTGGCCGCGTGGTACGCGCCGGAGAACGGGAAGCGCAGCCGCGAGATCCGGCGGCGGGGTGCGAGCCGCAGCGCGTGGTCCAGGCTCTGGCGGGCGCGCAGGCTGGCGTTGACGACGCCCACCACCCAGGCGTCCGCGCCGTCCGCCGTGCGCAGGGCGCGGGTGGCGATGTCCTGGAGGTCGCGTCCCCGGAAGCGGGCGGCGTGCCCGAGCAGCAGCCGGCCGAGGTCCTTCAGCGGTGCGCGGTCAGCCATCGGCACTCCTCTCCCCCGCCGCGACCTGCTGGGCGATCCAGGGGTACGTACGCTCCAGGCCCGCCTGGAGCGTGGTGCCGGGCTCCCAGCCGAGCAGTTGACGGCAGCGGGTGTTGTCGGAACTGCGTCCGCGCGGCCCGACCGGCCGGTCGGGGGCGAAGGCGCAGCGCACCTTCTTGCCGGCGACGTGGGCGATCCGGTCGACGAGGGAGGCGATGTCGATGCGTTCCTCGGAGCCGATGTTGAGGGGTTCGGTCACCTCGGAGCGGGCGAGGCGTATCAGGCCTTCGACGCAGTCGTCGATGTAGCAGTAGGAGCGGGTCTGGGTGCCGTCGCCCCAGACCTCGATCTCGCCCTCGTCGCCGTCCAGCCGGGCGACCTTGGTGCAGAGCATGGCCAGCGATTTGGCGCGGGGGCCGTCGAACTCGCCGACGGGGCCGTAGATGGCGTGCAGCCGGGCGATCTTGATGTCCATGCCGTGGCTCTTGCGGTAGGCGTTGCACAGGAGTTCGGTGGTGAGTTTCTCCCAGCCGTATTCCATGTCGGGTTCGGCGGGGAAGACTCTGTGTTCGGCCAGTGGCGGTGCGTCGGGTTCGCGCTGGAGATAGCCGGGATAGACGCAGGCCGAGGAGGTGTAGAGGGTGGTGCGGACTCCGGCCGCCCGGCAGGCCTCGATGGTGCGGGTGGAGATCAGCAGGTTGTCGTGGAGGATCTCGGCGGGTGCCTGGTGGGTCCAGCCGATGCCGCCCATGTTGGCGGCGAGCGCGTAGACGGTGCCGGCTCCGGCGACAGCGCACCGGGCCTGCACCGGGTCACGGAGGTCGACGGTGACGAACTCCTGGGCGGCGGTGGGTTCGTGGCGTGGGTGCGCCAGGTCGACGCCGCGGACCCGGTGCCCGTCGCGGACGAGGCGTCGTACGAGGTGGGAGCCGATGAATCCGCCGGCTCCGGTCACCACGATCAGTGTCACGGTGTCTCTCCCTCAGTCGTCGTGGCCTCGGTCGGGGTGGCGGGCCGGCGTCGTGCCAGGGCCAGCCGGGTGCGGTCCGCCTCCCGGCGGGCGGCGCGGCCGACGTCGTCTCTGCGGGCACGGCCGCGGTCCAGGGCGGCCCGGAGCGCGGGCAGCGGGCGGGCGGGGTCGGCGGTCACCGCCCGGAGGCAGTCGTCGAGGGCGGCGAGCCGGTCCCGTACGTGACCGCCGTCGATGCGGCGGGGGTCGAAGCGGGCGCGCAGCACGGGGTGTTCGCCGGTGGTGGCCTCCAGGACGAGGGGGTAGCCCTCGTCGACGAGGGCCCGGGGCCGCTCCACCCGCAGTCCGCCCGCCTCGTGGCCGTCGGCGATGCGGGCGGGGAAGTTCTCGACGACCACGATGCTGTCGAAGAGCCCGTCGCCCCAGCCGAGGCCGAGTCCGCGCTCGATGCGGCTGAGCGGGACGTGCGCATGCGCCGGCAGGGCGGTCAGGTCGTGCTGGATGCCGTGCAGCCACTCCACGACGTCCTCGGCGCCACCGCAACGGATGTGCAGGGGCAGGGTGTTGATGAACAGGCCCACGCATTCGGTGACGCCGGGCAGGTCGTCGGGGCGGCCGGAGAGGGTGGTGCCGAAGACCACGTCGTCCTGGTCGCAGTGGAGCGAGAGCAGAAGGGCCCAGCCTCCGTGCAGCACGGTGGCCGGGGTCAGCCCGTGCCGGCGGCAGAACGCGGTCAGTTGCCGCCCCGTGGCCGGGGCGACGCGGTGTTCGCGTTCGCCGCGCCGTACGGCGACGACCTGACCGTCACGGCAGCCGGGCCCGGCGACGCGGGTCGGGGCGGGCGCTCCGGCGAGGTGACGTCGCCAGAACTCCTCGTCGACGCCTTCCTGTTCGGCCAGCCGCCGCACATGGCCCGCGAAGGACGGCCGGGCGGACGGCGCGGCGACGCCCCCAGCGCACAGCCGCGCGTAGCAGTCGAGGACGTCACCGAGGACGAGCTGCTGGGACCAGCCGTCGAGGACGAGGTGGTGGTGGGTCCACACGCAGCGGTACGCGCGCTCGTCCTCACGGAAGAGCGCGAGCCGCATCAGAGGGGCGCGGGTGAGGTCGAAGCCCCGCTCGCGGTCGGCGTCGAGGAAGCGGGTGAACTCCTCGTCCCGTACGGCCTCCGGCGTGCCGCGCCAGTCGTACGTGTCGACGGCGACGCGTGCGGCGGGGTCGGTGACCTGGACGGGCAGGGAGCCGGCGTCCCAGCGGAAGCGGGCGCCGAGCGCCGGGTTGGCGCCGACCACGGCCTGCCAGGCGGCCCGGAAGGCGGGTACGTCCAGGTCGCCGGTGAGACGGCAGAAGACCTGGACGACGTAGGCGCCGGGGGTGCTGCCGCCGACGGAGTGGTAGAGCATGCCCTGTTGCATGGGCGTCAGGGGGAGTTCGGCCGCATGCATCTCCGGTACTGGTTCAGGCGGGGCCACCGGAACGGAGCGCTCGGCGACCGCCTCGAGGGTACGGGCGTCGAAGAGGTCCTGGGCGGCGACGGCGAACCCGGCGTGCCGGGCCTTGGCGACGACGACGATGGCGTGGACGGAGTCGCCGCCGAGCGCGAAGTAGTCGTCGTCGGCGCCCACTTCGCGGACCTCCAGCACCTCCTCCCATACGGTGGCGAGGACGCGTTCGGCGTCGGTGCGGGGCGGGCGGTGGGCAGGCCGCTCCTCGGCCGGGACGCCGCCGAGGACATCCCCGGGGTCGTCGGCGAGCCACTGCGCGAGCAGGGCGCGCCGGTCCTCCGACAGACCGGCGATGCGGTCGTCATGCCCGGACATCGTCACCTCCTGGTGCGGGGAGGCCCTCGCGGAGGGCCGAGGCCGCCTCGGCGTCCGTCAACGCCTCGACCCTGTCGAGCAGTTCGGCCAGCCGCCGCTCCCGGGCGGCGCCGTCCAGCCGGTCGTGGTCGACCTTGCCGTGGGGCGTGGTGGGCAGGGCGGTCAGCCGGACGAGCCGGGCGGGAACCGCGTACGGGGGCAGCCGGTCGGCCAGCAGGGCGGTCAGTTCGCGCTCGGGCGGCGGGGCCGCCGGGCCGGCCGGAACCCAGTACGCGACCAGCCGGCGCCCGCCCCCGGCCACCGGCCGGTCCACGACGGCCGCCTCGCGCACCCCGGGGTGGGCGGCGAGCACATGCTCGGCTTCCCCGGGCTCGACGCGGTGGCCCCGGATCTTCACCTGGCGGTCGGCGCGCCCGGCCAGCAGCAGGACGCCGTCCGGCCGGTGCCGCGCGAGGTCGCCGGTGCGGTAGCGGCGGGCCCCGTGCGCGTCGGGGTCGGGGACGTAGGCGACGGCGGTGGCCGCGGGCCGGCCGAGGTAGCCCCGGGTGACGCCCGCGCCGCCGACGTACAGTTCGCCGAGCACCCCGGGGGGTGCGGGCAGCGCGTCGTCGACCACGCGGGCGGTGAGCCCGGGGACGGGGGTGCCGACGGGGATCGGCTCCTCGCCGGTGACGACGTCGTAGGCGACGTCGTGGGCGCAGCAGCCGACCGTGGTTTCGGTGGGGCCGTACTCGTTGACGAGCGTCGCGCCGGGGGCGAACGACCGCAGTGCGCGGACGTGCCCGGCGTGCAGCGGTTCGCCTCCGGCCACGACCGTGCGCAGCGCGGTCGGTGCGGTGAGCCGGTGGCCGAGAGCGGCCAGGTGCGCGGGGGTGATCTTGAGCAGGGTGTGGTGGCCGGCGGCCAGGGCGTCGCCGAGGGCGGACGGGTCGTCGGAGTCGGCCAGTTCGACCCGCCCGCCCGCGGCGAGGGGCGCGAGCAGTGCGGTGACGGTCAGGTCGAAGGCGAGCGACGAGTGGACGGGTGACACCGTGTCCGGGCCCAGGCGGTAGCGGTCGACCGCCCAGCGGAGGTAGTGGGCCAGGGCGCGTTGGGGGACGCCGATGGTCTTGGGGGTTCCGGTGGAGCCGGATGTGGCCATCACCGCAACCAGGTTCTCGGGGTGGACGGGCACGGGGGCCAGGGGTGCGCCGAGGTCGGCCGGGTCCACGACGGGCAGTCCGCAGGTGCGCAGCGGGGTGTCCGCGTCGGCGGGCAGGACGAGCAGGCGTGCCCCGGCCTCGGTGAGCACCTGCCGCTGCCGCCGGGGCGGATGGGCCGGGTCGAGCGGGAGGTAGGCGGCACCGGCGTGGAGCACGGCGAGCAGCGCCACGACGGTGTCGGTCCGGCGGCGGGCCCAGATCCCGACGACGGTGTCCGGCCCCGCACCGGCGGCCCGGAGCGTCGTGGCCAGCCGGGCCGCTCGGCGGGCGAGGGCGCCGTGGCTGGTCTGCCCGTGCTCGTCGGCGAGGGCGATCCGGTCCGGGTGCGCGGCGGCCGGGGCGGTCAGCAGGGCGTGGACGGACGGTTCCCCGCGCTCGCTCACCTGGACAGGGCGATGTTCCGTCAACGGGGCATCGCGATAAGCACGGTGCGGATGTCCGGCGGCTGCCGTGAGCGCCCGCGCGTAGTACGCGGCGTACTCCTCGACCTGGGCGTCGGGGAATTCGCGCGGGTCGGACTCCAGCAGCAGGCGCAGTCCGCCGCCGTCCACGGTGTCGACGTTGAAGTGCGCCGTGAGCGGTACGTACGTCTGGTCGGGGGCCTGAAGGCCGGAGACCGTCATGCCGTCCAGGCCGGCCAGTTCGCGGTAGAGGCGGAAGTGGGTGAAGACGAAGAGGGTGTCGAAGAGTTCGGCGGCCCCGGTGTCGCGCTGGGCCTGGACGAGCGGATAGCGGCGGTACTCCCCCGTGCGCGCCTCGGCGGCGTGTGCCGCGCGGGCCAGGTCCGCCCAGCTGCCGCCGTCGACGCGCTGCCGGAGCGGCAGGATGTTGTTGAACACTCCCACGATCCGGTCGCCGTCGTGCCGTTCGGGACGGCCGTGGGTCTCGACGCCGGTGATGACGTCGGGATCGCCCGACAGCGCCCGCACGACGCGCAGGTGGACGCCGAGCAGAACGTGCTTGAGCCCGACGCCGAGTTCGGCGGCCAGGTCCGACAGCGCCGTGGCGACACCGTCCTCGACCGGCACCACGCGACGATGCCGACGGAGCCCCTCGTCCGGTGGCGGGACCGGCCGGCGGGGCAGGGGGTGGGGCCGGGCGCCCGCGAGCTCGCGCCGCCAGAACTCCCGGTGCGCGGGGTCGTGCCGGGCGGCCCGCTCCAGGGCGACGAACGTCCGGTAGCCGGTGGCGGGGGCCTCGAGGGGTGCCCCCCGGTAGTCGCGGAGGAGTTCGGTGAGCACGATGGCCACACACCAGCCGTCCAGGGCGAAGCTGCTGACGGTCAGCCGGAATCCGTCGGCACCCGCGTCGTGGGCGGTGAAGCGCACCAGGGGCCCGGCGGCGACGTCGAAGGGGCGGGCGCGCTCGTCGTGCAGCCACGCGTCGAAAACGGCCGGGCCCGGGTGCGCCAACACCTCCAGTGGAGTGGGCAGTTCGCTCCACACCAGCTGCGCGGGCTCGTCGTACGAGACGAGGTCGAAGGAAGAGCGCAGATAGGGGTGGCGCCACAGCAGTCGATCCACTCCCTCGGCGAGGAGCTTGTGGTCCAGCGGGGCGGAGACGGCGACGCTGGTGACGTAGACCTCGTAACTGGGATCCTGCTCGCGGTGGAAGAGAACGGCGCGCTGCGCCATGGACATCGGGTACGCGTCCTCCAGGCCGGGGCGCCCGGCAGCTTCGGGGCAGAGCGCGAACGGCGCGGGGTCGGCGGGCAAGTCGCCTCCGCACGGCCCCTGTTCGTCGAGGTGGCGGGCGAGGGCCCGTACGGTCGGCAGGCGCAGCAGGTCGGTGACGGTCACCGGCAGCCCGGCATCTCGGCAGGCCGCGACCACGCCGAGCGCCCGGACGGAGTCGCCGCCCAGCGAGTAGAAGTCCTGGTCCACGCCGACGCCCGCGCGGCCGAGGCGGTCGGCCCAAACCCGGGTGAGGAGGCGCTCGGTCCCGGTGGACGGCGGCTCGCCTCCGTCCGGTGCGGGGGCGGCCGGGCGGGGCAGGGAGCGGCGGTCGAGCTTGCCGGAGGCGGTGAGGGGCAGCCGGTCCAGCAACGTGACGGTGGCGGGCACGAGATGGCCGGGCAGCAGCTCGCGCAGCGCGTCCCGCAGTACGTCCGCCGTCGGAGCGGAGGCGGTCGGCACCACGTACGCCGCCAAGGCGCCGTCGTGGGCGACGACTGCGGCGGCGGCGACGCCGGGCAGGGTGCGCAGCACCCCGGCGGTCTCCCCGGGCTCGACCCTGATGCCGCCGACCTTCACCTGGTCGTCGGTGCGCCCCCGGAACATCAGCGCCCCGTCGGTCCGGCGCCGGACGAGGTCCCCGGTGCGGTAGCGGCGCCCGCCGCCGGGTGCGGGCAGGAAACGGACGGCGGTGCGGGCGGGGTCACCGAGGTAGCCGCGGGCGAGGCAGTCGCCGCCGAGGTACAGCTCGCCGGGCACCGGGCGGGGCAGGGGCCGCAGCCGCTCGTCGAGCACGGCGGCGGTGGTGTTGGCGATGGGCAACCCGATGGGGACGGGCCCCGGTTCGGCCGGGCGGCAGTGCCAGGCGGTGACGTCGACGGCGGCCTCGGTGGGCCCGTAGAGGTTGTGGACCTCGGCGTCGAGCAGCCGGGCGGCACGGTCCGCCTCCCCCGCCGAAAGCTCCTCGCCGCTGCACACGACGCGGCGCAGGGCGGGCAACGGGGTGCCGGAGCGGTCCAGTTCGGTGAGGAAGGGGGTGAGTACGGAAGGCACGAAGTGGACGGTGGTGACGGCCTCCCGGGCGAGGAGCCGGGTGAGCCGGTCGGGGTCGCGGTGGCCGCCGGGCGGGGCGAGGACGAGCGTCCCTCCGGCCGTCAGGGGCCACAGCAGCTCCCACATCGAGACGTCGAAGGTCACCGGCGTCTTGTGCAGGACCCGTTCGCCGGGCGTCAGTTCATAGGTCTCCTGCATCCACAGCAGGCGGTTGACGATGGCCCGGTGCGGGACGAGGACGCCCTTGGGGGTGCCGGTGGACCCGGAGGTGTAGATCAGGTATGCGGCCTGCTCGGGGTGTACGGGCGCCGAGAACCGCTCACTGCCGCTGCTCGCTTCCCGGATGGTCAGCGCACGCACACCGAGCCGCGTCGCCGCGGCGTCGGTGAGGACGAGGCGTGCCCCGGCGGAGGCGACGGTCGCGGCCAGCCGCTGTGGCGGGTCCTGCGGGTCCAGGGGGAGAACGACGGCTCCGGCGTGCAGGATGCCGAGATAGGCGACGGGCAGCCACGGTCCGCGCTCGGCGAGGACAGCCACGGGCTCCTCGGGGCCGACCCCTTCGCGGCGGAGCCGGGCGGCGAGGGAGGTGGCCGCACGGTGCAGGGCAGCGTGGCTGAGGTGGTGTGCGGTGCCGTCGTCGACGGGCGCGACGACGGCCGTACTCCCGGGGTGGCGGCGGGCTGCTGCGGCGGCCAGGCCGTGCAGGGAGGTGGTGGGACGCGGAACGCGAGGGCCGGTGAGGGGCCGCTCGTCCCCCGTCAACGCGAGGGATTCCACGGGCGCTTCGGGTTGATCGGCCGCCGCCCGCAGCAGCTGGACCAGCGCCTCGCCCAGCGCGTCGATCGTGGCCTCGGTGAACAGATCGGTCCGGTATTCCCAGACCCCTGTGATCCCGTCCCCGATCCGGGCCATGTGCAGGGAGAGGTCGAGCTGCGACCACCGGCGCTGCAGCGGCAGCGACTCCATGTCGAGCGCGCCGACGCGCAGCCGCCCCGGGACGCCCAGCGCCAGCGCGCGGTATCCGTCGGCCTGGTCGCCCAACTCCCCGTATTCGCGCTGGAACACGAACAGGCTCTGCACGAGCGGCGGGCGGTCCGGTGTGCGGTCAGGTGCCAGCCGGGAGACCAGCGGCCCGAAGGGGTGTCCACCGTGCTCGACCGCCCCCAGCACGGTCCGCCGGGTGCGCCGCAGCAGATCTGCGAACGTCTCGCCGGGCTCCCGGGTGGAGCGCAGTGGCACGGGGTTGACCAAGTAGCCGACGGACTCGGCTGCTTCGGCGGTGTCGCGCCGGGCGAGAAGGGTGCCGACGAGGAGGTCGGGCTGTCCGGTGAGGCGGTGCAGCAGCAGGTCGTAGCCTGCGAGCAGCGCGGTGAAGAGGGTGCAGTGGTGGCGCCGGGCGAGCGCAGTCAGCCGCGCGGTGAGGTCCGGGGGGAGCCGGAAGGTGCGGGTGGCTCCGGCGAAGGCGCGTACGGCGGGACGCGGGGCGTCGGTGGGCAGGTCCAGGACGGGGGGTACGCCGTCGAGCGCCTGCCGCCAGTACGCCCAGTCGTTGTCCACCGTCGGCTCGCACAGCGGCAGTTCGGAACCGGAACTGCCGCAGGAGCGGGCGAGGTCGGTGAGCAGCACCACCAGGGACCAGAAGTCGGCGACCAGGTGATGCGCCGCGAGCAGCAGGACGTGGCCGCCGTCCCTGCGGAAGAGCGTGAACCGTACGGGCGGTTCGCCGCCCGGCAGGTCGAAGGGCCGGTCGCCCAGCGCGGCCAGACGCGCCCGGAACTCGGCATCCGGCAGGCCGGCGGCGTCGCGTATCTCCAGTCGCGGCCCGCCCGGCCCGGTCCGGCACACGGGCTCGCCGTCGCGGACCGCGAAGCGGGTGCGCAGCGCGGGGTGGCGGCGTACGACGCGGTCGAACGCCTCCGCCAACTCCCGCTCGTCGACGGATCCGTGAAGGGTGAGGGCGCGGACGAGGTGGTAGGCGGCCGCGTCCGGGGCGAGGGCCTGCTCGTACCACAGGGCGCGCTGCCCGTCGGTGAGCGGCCGCCACACGCCGGGCTCCGGGGGCCCGGACGGCTTCACTGCCCGGGGTGCGGCGAGGACGTGCTCGGCGAGTTGCCGATAGGTCAGGTCGCCGAGGAGGGCGGTGGCGGGCAGGGTCACGCCGTAGGCGGCCTGGATGCGGTGGTGGAGGTGGAGGGCGGCCAGCGAGTCGAGGCCGAGGGCGCTCACCGGCTCGTCGGGGTCGGGCGGGGATCCGGCGAGGCCCGCGCGGGCGGCGGCGTTGTCCCGCAGCGCGGTGGCCAGGGTCTGCGGGTCGGTGGTGACCGGCAGTTCGGGCTCCGGGCCGTGGTCGGCGGCGAGCCGGACGGCCGTGTGGACGGGCAGGGAGCCGTCGAGGAAGGCGGTGCGGCAGTGGCCGCGGCGCACCTTGCCGCTGGTGGTCTTGGCGATGCCGCCCCGGCGGAGCACCACGAGGGTGTGCGGGGCGATGCCGTGCCGGTGCGCGAAGGCGGCGCGGACGGCCTCGGCCACTGCGGGCGGGTCGGCGGCGCGGTAGGAGGTCAACTCGCAGCAGAGGACGAGGCGTTCCTCGCCTTCCTCGGGCACGGTGAACGCGGCCGCGCAGGTGGGACGGATCGCCGGGTGGGCCTCCTCCGCCGTCCGTTCGAGGTCGTGCGGGTGGTGGTTCTGGCCGCGGACGACGACGAGGTCCTTGAGGCGGCCGGTGAGGTACAGCTCGCCGTCGTGCACCGCGCCCAGGTCGCCGGTCCGCAGGTAGGGGCCCTCTCCGCTGCCGGTGAGGCGGGCGGCGAGCAAGGGCCGGGACTCCCGGGGGCGGCCCCAGTAGCCGCGCGCGATGCCCGGCCCGCGCACCCAGACCTCGCCGACCCGCCCGTCCGGGCAGACGCGGCCGGTGGCGGGATCGACGACACGGATGCCGGTGTCCAGGCCGGGGGCGCCGTTGCCGACGAGTTCGGCTCCGGGTTCCCCGGGGCCGGCGGGCCGGACGTACCCGGCGCGCAAGGCGGCGCGGTCGGCGGTCAGGGTGCGGGGCGGGCGTCCCTTGGTGCCGGAGGCGACGAGCAGGGTGGCCTCGGCCAGCCCGTAGGTGGGGAAGTGCGTGCCGGGCGCGAAACCGTGCGCGGCGAAGCGGTCGTCGAAGCGGCGCAGGGTGTCGGCGCGTACGGGCTCCGCACCGTTGTAGGCGACCCGCCAGCGGGACAGATCGACCCCGGCCAACTCGTCGTCGCCGATGCGGTCGACGCACAGGTCGTAGGCGAAGTTGGGGCCGCCGCTGGTGTGCGCGCCGTAGCGGGAGACGGCCCGCAGCCAGCGCGCGGGGCGCTGGAGGAAGGCCAGGGGCGGCATCAGGACCGACAGGGAACCCAGATAGAGAGGTTGCAGCAGGTTCGCGACGAGGCCCATGTCGTGGAAGAAGGGCGCCCAGCCGACGAAGACGGAGTCCCGGTCGTGGCCGCAGGCCGCCTCGATGGAGCGCTCGTTGGCGAGCAGGTTGCCGTGGGAGACCATGACGCCGCGCGGCTGCCGGGTCGACCCGGAGGTGTACTGCAGGAAGGCCAGCCCGTCCGGGCCCGCCCCGGGGTCGCGCCAGCCGTCGGCGGCGGAGTCGGGGATCCCGGCAACGTCCAGCGTATCCGGTCCCGTTGGGGCCGCGGCCAGGGCGAGGGCCGGGCGGGCGTCGTCGCGGATGCCCGCCAGCCGTTCGGCGCTCGGGCCGGGGCGCGGCTCGTCGCAGGGCACCGCGACCGCACCGGCGTACAGGCAGCCGAGGAAGGCCTGGACGTACTCCGCGCCCGAGGGGTAGGCGATGAGCACGCGTTCACCGGCGAGTCCACGGTCCTGGAGGACGGCGGCCACGGCGCGGGCGCGCCGGTCGATCGCGGCGAAGGTGAGGCGGACGGTCTCCGTCTCACCGTCGGGCAGGAAGGCGTAGGCGGGACGGTCCGGGGTCAGCGCGGCATGCCGGCGGGCGACGTCGACGATGCTGCGCGGCGGGCTCATTCGGGACGCGGGCATGCTTCCCCTCCCCTTTCCTGTCCCATCGCCTCGGCTCCCATCGCCTCGGCCTCCTCGAGGGCGGCGAGGATCGCGTCCCGCTCGGCGCGTTCGCGGAAGTCGTCCACGACCGTGGCGAGCGCCGCGATGTCGAGGGCCTGGTAGACCCGGCGCACGGGGAGGTCGACGGCGAACTCCTCGACCACACGGGAGTGGAACTGGGTGACCATCAGGGAGTCGCCGCCGAGGTCGAAGAGGTTGTCGTGCACCCCGATGGTGGCCGGTGGCACCTTGAGCAGGGCGGCGAGGAGCCGGGTGAGTGTTCGCTCGGTCGCGGTGCGCGACTGCTGTCCGGCGGGCGGGCGGTGGGCCGCGGGGTCGGGCAGGGCCGCGGTGTCGACCTTGCCGTTGCGGGTCAGGGGGATGGCGGCGAGGGGGACCACGGCGGCCGGTACGAGGTAGCGGGGCAGCCGCTCGGCGAGATACACGCGGAGCCCTGAGGTATCCGCATCGCCCGTGACCACGTAGGCGGCCAGGTAAGTACGGTCGCCGTCGGTGCGCGGGACGACCACGCAGTCGCGGACGGCCGGGTGGGTCAGGGCGGCGGCCTCGGTCTCGGCGGGTTCCACCCGGTATCCGCGGATCTTCACCTGCGCGTCGGAGCGGCCCAGGTAGCCGAGTTCACCGCCGGGCAGGAGGCGTGCGAGGTCGCCGGAGCGGTAGCGCCGGGCGCCCGGGCGGTCCCCGGTGCCGTCGGGCAGGAAGCGCAGGGCGGTCAGGCCGGGCCGGCCGAGGTAGCCGCGGGCGAGCCCGACGCCGCCGACGAACAGTTCGCCCTGTCCTCCGGTCCCGGCGGGCCGGCCGTGGCCGTCGAGGACGTCGACGTGCTGTCCGGGCAGGGGGACGCCGATGGGGCTGCCGGTCCGGTCGGCGGCCGTGAGGCGCCGGGCGGTGACGTGGACGGTGGTCTCGGTGATGCCGTACATGTTGACGACGGCCGGGCGCCGGTCGCCCACGGCCTCCCACCACGGCGCCAGGCGGGCGGGGTCGCACGACTCGCCGCCGAGCACGACGAGTTCGAGCGCGGCCGGCGGGGCCAGGGGCAGGGCGGCGGGCAGGAGGTGACGGAAGGCGCCGGGTGTCTGGCTGAGGACGGTGACCTGCTCGTCGCGCAGGAGCGCCCACAACTCATCGGGGGCACGGGCGGTGTCCGGTGGCACCATGACGAGCCGGCTGCCGCCGGTGAGCGCGCCCCACACCTCCCAGACGTGGAAGTCGAAGGCGGCCGAGTGCGTTGCCGACCACGTGCCGGATGCCGCGGCCTCCGCGGGCAGAGCTTCCCGGCAGGCGGCCAGCAGGCCGGTGACGTTGGCGTGGGTGACGAGCACGCCCTTGGGGCCGCCGGTGGAGCCGGAGGTGTAGACGGCGTAGGCGAGACTGCCGGGCCGGGCCTCATGGCCGACCGGTACGGGGGCACCGGCCGGGAGGGCGGCATGGACGTCGATGCGCTGGAGCGGCGGGAGTTCTGTGTCGGAGACGATCAGCTTCAGGCCCGCGTCGGCGGCGACGACGGCACGGCGCTCGGCCGGGTCGCCGGGGTCGAGGGGCAGGAAGGCTGCACCGGAGACGAGCACGGCCAGGGCGCCGATGACCCACTCCGGGCCCGGGGGCAGGCACACACCCACGAGTTGTTCCGGTCCGGCGCCGTGCGCGCGCAGGACGGCCGCGAGCCGACGGGCATGCCTGAGCAGCGCGCCGTAGCTGAGCTGCACTCCCCCGCCGCCGACCGCGATGGCGTCAGGATGCCGGGTGGCGGCCTCGGCGACCAACTGGTGCAGGCAGTCGCGTCCTTCGCGCTCCCGGTGCGGAGACGGGGGCCTGCGGCGGGAAGTGGCCGGGGCGTCGCGGTCCGCGAGGGCGTCCTGGAGCCGGGCGAGGATCTCCTCGGCCGTGGAGTCCGTGAGCCGGCCGGGATCGTACTCCAGGGCCAGAGCGATGGAGCCGTCGGGCCGCTCGGTGGCAGTGAGCGCCAGCGGGAACTTGGGCGCCACAGGCGGCGAGGGCAGCGTCTCGGCCTCCAGCCCGGGCAGGTCGACGGCGGTCCTCGGGGTGTTCTGGAAGGCGAACGACGCCGAGAACAGCGGATGTTCGGTGAGGGACCGTTCGGGCCGCAGCACCTCGACCAGGCGCTCGAGGGGGACGTCCGGCCCGTCGAGGACGTCCTGCACGTCCTGCTGCGCCCGTGCGGCGAGCCGGGTGAGCGGTTCGAGGGCGTCGATGGTCAGGCGCAGGGGGACGATACCGGCGAAGCAGCCGATCAGCGGCTCCAGTTCGCTGCGGGACCGCCCGGCCACAGGCACCCCCACGACCAGGTCGCGCTGCCCGGACAGGCCCGTGAGAGCGAGCCCGTAGGCGGCCAGCAGCAGTGGGAACAGGGTCAGGTGCTGTGAACCGCCCAGTGCGCGCAGCTCCTTGACGAGTCCTGCGGGAAGGTCCGACCGGCGGACGCCGGCCGTCATGCAGGGTTCGGCGGTTGGCGGGCCGAGCAGGTCCAGGCCGGGCGGGGCGCCGGCCAGTCGCCGCGCCCATGCGGCGAGTCGCTCGGCGCACGCGGGTTGCTCGGCCTGCTCGCGCTGCCAGGCGGCGAAATCGGCGTATTGCAGAGGGAGTTCGGCAGCTCCGCTCGGCACGCCCGCCGTGTGGGCACGGTAGTACGTGCCCAGTTCGCCGAGCAGGACGCCGAGGGACCAGCCGTCGGCGGCGATGTGGTGGCGGGTCAGCAGCAGCCGGTGTTCCCCGGGGGCCAGCCGGACGAGCCGGGCCCGCAGCACCGGTCCGGTGGCGAGGTCGAAGGGCCGCCGCGCCTCCTCGGCGGCCAGCCGGGCGAGGACGGCCGGACGGTGACGGTCCTGGAGCCCGGAGAGATCGGCCAGGGGAAGCTCCGGGGGATGGAAGGGGTCGACGACGGGCCGGGGGCGTCCGCGGCTGATGGCGTAGCGGGTGCGCAGCACCTCGTGGCGGAGCGTCACTCGGGCGAGGGCGTCGCGCAGGGCGGCCGGGTGCAGCGGCCCGTGGAGGGCGATCTCCAGGGGGATGCTGTACGCGGTGTCGCCGGGGTGGAACTGGTGGAGCAGCCAGAGCTGTTCCTGGGCGAACGACAGCTGCGCCGGTCCGTCGTGGCGCGGGATGCGCCGCTCGGCGCGCAGGTGGGCGAGGAGTTCGTCCCGGTGGGCGCGGATCGTCGCGAGCAGGCCCTCGGTCAGGACGCCCTGGGGAGCACGGCAGCGGAGCTGGTCACCGTCTGCGGTGAGGGTGACCTGCCGGCCGCGGAGTTCGGTGAGGAGGTCCGTGAGGGCGGGCGCGGTCAAAGGATCGCCTCTTCCTGGTCGGACGGTGCGTCGCCGGGCCGTTCGACGGTGGCGGCGAGCGCCGCGACGGTGGGTCCGGCGAACATGCGGGCCATGGGGATCTCCACTCCGTAGGAGTCCCGCAGGTGCGACAGCAGGCGCAGGGCGAGCAGCGAGTCGCCGCCGAGGGCGAAGAAGTCGTCCTCGGTGCCGACCTGTTCGAGGCCGAGCAGGTCGCGGAACCAGTCGGCGATGACACGCTGGGCGGGCGTCTTCGGTGCCTCGTACGGTGCGGTGAGGGCGTCGCGGTTGCGGGCTGCGGCCGGGGTGATGCTGAGGCCGCCGATCACGGTGAGGTGGTCGTCGGTGGTGTACGCCTCGTGCCGGGCGAGGAGTTCGCCGAGGTCGCGGGTGGACACGAGGACGCCGGGGCCGGTCTCGGCGGCGAGCAGCCGGGCGAAGAGGTCGACGCCCTCCCGTGGGGCGATGGCGCCGAGGAGGTCCTCCCCGGGCGGTACGGGCAGGTCGGCACCGGTGCCGTACCGCTCGGTCAGGCGGCGCTGGGCGGAGGCCCACATGCCGGACTCCTGCCAGTCGGTCCAGGCGATCGCGAGCGTCCTGCCGGGGCGGCGGGCGGCGCGGTGGGCGGCGAAGGCGTTGAGGAACTCGTTGCCCGCGACGTAACCGACCTCGCCGAACTTCAGCTTGTGCAGAACCGTGCCGATCGAGGAGCACAGGACGAGGAAGTCCGGCTCGCGGCCGGCGAACACCTCGTCCAGGACGAGCGCGCCGGTCAGTTTGGCGGCGACGGCGGCGTCGGTGGCGGCCCGGTCGCGGCGCTGGATCATGCCGGCCGTGTCGGGCACCCCGGCCGCGTGCACCACGCCACGGATGGGGCCGTGGGTGCGTTCCACCTCGTCCACGAGGGCGCGCATCGCGTGCCGGTCGGTGAGGTCGGCCCGGCGCAGGAGCACGGTGCCGCCCGCGTCGGTGATGCCGCGCAGCCGCTGGACTATCGCCGCCTCCGGGTGCGTGGCGGGGAGGTCGTCCCACTCGGCGGGACCGGGGAAGGGGCGCCGGTGGGTGAGGACGACGGTGCCGGGGGTGCGGCCCAGGAACTCCGCGAGGTGCAGCCCGATGCCGCCGAGTCCGCCGCAGACGAGGTGGACGCCGCCGGGCGTCAACGGGCCGGGTTCGGGCAGCGATTGGCGCGTCCAGGAGGGGACGAAGCGGCGCCGGCCGCGGTGGGCGGTGACCGTGCTCTCGCGTGCCGCGCCGAGTTCCGTGAGGACGAGCGCGGCCAACCGGTCGGCATCGGTGCCGGGTTCGACGTCGAGGGCGGTGCACGCGATCCACGGGTACTCGCGGGGGATCACCTTGACCGCGGCGGCGACCGTGGCGTGTTCCGGGTGCGTCAGGTCGTCGCCGAGCACGTCCTGCGCGCCGGCGGTGACGGCGACGATGCGGACGGGGTGCCGGTCCTCCAGCGCGCCGAAGGACCGGGCCAGGTCGAGGAGAGTGTGCATGCCCGCGCTCTGGGCGGCCGGGGCGGTGTCGGGGCCGATGGGCCCGGTCCGGTGCAGGGCGTCCTGGAGGGGGCCGAGGTGGACCGCCAGCCGGGTGGCGGGGCCGGGGGCGTCGGCCACGGTGACCGGGACACCGGCCGCCTCCAGCCGGGCGGCGACGGCCTTGGCCAGATCGCCTTCGCCCAGCAGCAGACAGTCGCCCGTCAACGCGCTCCGAACCGGCGGTGGTTCATGGCGCCAGCCGGGGGCGTAACACCATGTGCCCACATCACGGGGCCCCGCCCCCGCCCCCGCCCGGGCCAGGATCAGCGCGGCGTCCCGGGGGCCGGCGGGCGGGACGAGTACGTCGGTGTCGGCGAGGCCGAGGTCCGGTGCGGCCAGGAGCGTGCGCCAGGCGTCGGCGTCGAGCAGCGGGCCGTGGGTGCGGTGGTCGGTGTGGTGCCACCAGCCGTCGGTCAGGCCCCAGATCATGGTCAGCCAGGGGTCGTCGGCGGTGGTCTCGGTCAGGGCGAGGGTGCCGTCCGGGGCCAGGAGCGAGCGCAGCCGGGCGAGGGTGAGCAGCAGATCGGGGGTGGCGTGGACGACGTCGAGGCCGCACACGAGGTCGAAGTGCTCGCCGGAGAAGCCCTGTTCGCCGGGGTCGCGGGAGATGTCCAGGACCCGGGTGCGCACGAAGTCCAGGCCGCGCCGGGCGGCCTCCTCGCCGAGCCCGGCCACGAAGTGCCGGGAGATGTCGGTGGCGTGGTACTCGAGCCGGCCGGGGGCGCGGGTGACCAGGGCCTGGGTGAGGTTGCCCTCCCCCGCGCCGACCTCCAGGACACGCAGCGGCCGGTCGCGGCCGGCGGCGAGCCGGTCGAGCAGGGTGCCGGTCAGCCGGGCCAGCCGCCCGGCCGCGCGGTGGTCGGCGGTGCGCTCGCCCAGGGTGCGGCGCAGCAGCGTGCTGTCACCGCCGGGGTAGAGCACGTCCAGTGCGGCGCCCGGGGTGGACAGGGCGTGCGGGTAGCCGTGGGCGCAGTGCACGAGGAGTTCGACGAGCCCGGCGAAGGGCGGGTGGGCGGCGGTCAGTTCGGCGGCGATGACCTCGGCGGTTGGCCCGTCGGCGGCCAGGGTGCGCAGGAAGTCCAGGAACGGGCGGAATTCCGCGAGTACTTCGCGCTCCCCCGGCGTGGCGAGGTATTCGCGGGCGAGGGCCGCACACAGCCGGTTCAGGCCGTCGCGCAGTCCGGTCCGGTCGTCGATGCCGACGGGCGGCGGGTCGTAGGCGGCGAGCAGTCCGGCCCGCGGGTCGTCTTTCGCACCGGGTGCGTCGATCCAGTGCCGGGTGCGCTGGAAGGGGTGGCCGGGCACGGTGGTCCGCCGGGGGTGGCGCGGGCGGTGGAAGGCGGCCCAGTCGATGTCGCAGCCGGATTGCCAGAGTTGGGCGACGGCGCGGGTCAGCGCGGTCGCCTCGTCCGCACCGGGCGGCAGGCAGCGCACCGCGGGTCCGGCGACGCGGCGGGCGAGGGAGGTCAGCCCGGCGTACGGCCCGGTCTCGGCGAACGCGACGGGGCCGAGGTCGGTGCAGCGCCGCAGTCCGTCGGCGAAGCGGACGGGCCGGCGCATCTGGTCGAGCCAGTACGCGGGCGAGGTGACGGCCTTGTCGGCCCAGTCGCCGGTGAGGCAGGACAGATAGCGCAGCCGCCGGGGCGGGTTGAGCCGGATACACCCGAGAGTTGCCCGGAAGTCGTCCAGTAGGGGTTCGACGGCCGCCGAGTGGAAGGCGTGTGCGGTGGCGAGGGCGGTGGTGGGCACTCCGCGCCCGGCCAGGGCGGTGGCCAACTCCCGTACGGGCTCGGGCGGGCCGCTGACCACGCAGCGGCCGGGGGCGTTGAGGGCGGCGAGCTCCACGCCTCCGCCCAGCAGCGGTTCGAGGTCCTCCGCGGGGAGCGGGACGGCCAGCATGCGGCCGGGCGGCATCCGGTGCTGCAGTTCGGCCCGTGCGCGGACGAGCGTCAGCGCGTCCGGCAGGGAGAGCACACCGGCGAGGGTGGCGGCGACGTACTCGCCCAGGCTGTGCCCGAGCAGGGCGGCCGGTTGCAGGCCCCAGTCCATCAGCGTGCGGGCGAGGGCGTACTCGAGGGCGAACAGGGCGGGTTGTGCGGTCCTGATGTCGCCGGTCGCCCGCAGGTCGACACCGCAGGCATCGACGTGGCTGCGGAACAGCGGCACTTGGTCGTACAGGTCGCACCCCATGCCCGGCGTGGCGGCGCCTTGCCCGGGGAGCAGGAAGACCGCCTGCCGTCCCGCTACAGCCTGTTCACCCGTCGCCTCGCCCAGCAGCCCGGCGGCCTCGGGGAGGCTGTGGGCGACGACGGCGGCGCGGTACGGGAAGGCGCGGCGCCCGGCGAGGGTGGCCGCGAGGTCTGCGAGGGAGGTGTCCGGTTCCGGCGGTGTCCAGGCGGCCATGTCCCGGAGGGCGGCCGTCAGCGCGGCGGGGGTACGGGCGGACACGACCAGCGGCACGGCGGCGCCCCCGTCAACGTCCATGTCCTGCACGGCCGGTGGTTGCTCGAGGACCACATGGGCGTTGGTGCCGCCGATGCCGAAGGAGCTGACCCCGGCGCGGCGGGGGTGCCCGGCCTCGGGCCACCGCATGGTCTCGGCGTTGACGTGGAAGGGCGTGGCGGCGAAGTCGATGGCGGGGTGGGGTGAGCGGTAGTGCGGGCTGCCGGGGATGATGCCCTCGCGGACCGCGAGCACGGCCTTGATCAGCCCGGTGATGCCCGCGGCGGCGTCGAGGTGGCCGACGTTGGACTTCACCGACCCCAGGGCGCAGAAGCCGGTGCGGCGGGTGTGGGCGCCAAAGGCCCGGGTGAGTGCCTCGACTTCGACGGGGTCGCCCAGCCGGGTGCCGGTGCCGTGTGCCTCGAGGAGGCCGACGGTGTCGGCGGGGATCCCGGCGACGGCCAGCGCCTCGGCGACGGCGGCGCTCTGGCCGGTGACGCCGGGGGCGGTGTAACCGACCTTGTCCGCGCCGTCGTTGTTCACCGCAGAGCCGAGGATCACGGCATGGACGCGGTCGCCGTCGCGCCGGGCGTCGGCGAGCCGTTTGAGCAGAACGAGTCCGATGCCGCTGCCGCCCACGGTGCCGTTCGCGCCGGCGTCGAAGGGCGCGCAGCGTCCGTCGGGCGCGTAGATGCCGTCCTCGGCGTACACGTACCCCTGGCCCTGCGGCACTTGGAGGGAGACACCTCCCGCCAGGGCCGTGTCGCATTCGTGGGTGAGCAGGCTCTGGCAGGCCAGGTGCACGGCGACGAGGGAGGAGGAGCAGGCGGAGCCGACCGCGTAACTGGGGCCGGTGAGGCCGAGCTTGTAGGAGACGGTGGTGGCGAGGAAGTCCTTGTCGTTGTGGACGATCAGCGGGAAGCCGCCGAGCAGGCGCTGTGCGGTGCCGCCGGGCAGGACGTTGCGGACGAGGTACGAGCTGAGGCTCGCGGAGAGGAAGACTCCGGTCGTGCCCCCGGTCGCGGCCGGGTCGTAGCCGGCGGTGTCGAAGACGTGCCAGGCCTCTTCCAGGCACAGCCGGTGCTGCGGGTCCATGACGGCGGCCTCGCGCGGCGCGTAGCCGAAGAACTCGGCGTCGAAGAGGGCGATGTCACCGAGGACGCCCTCGGCGCCGACGAACCGGGGGTGGTTCACCTGCTCGGGGTCGCGTCCCCGGGCGAGGAGTTCGGCGGCGGTGAAGCGGGTGAGGGAGTCGGTGCGGTCGAGGAGGTTCTGCCAGAAGCGGTCGACGCCGTCGGCGCCGGGGAACCGGCCGCCGAGGGAGATCACGGCGATGCGGTCGTCGCCAGGTAACTCCGTGTCGCTCATCGGCGCCCTCCTCCCCTGCGGCGTGCGGCCGTTGCCGTGCGCCGGCGGTCGGCGCGCCGGGCCGCCTCGGCGAGGGCGTCGTCGGCCGTGTCCTGGCCGTCCCGGTGCCGTTCGACGAAGGCGGCCAGGGCGGCGACGGTCGGCAGCCGGAAGACGTCGACGAGCCGGAGCCCGGGGTGGATCTCGCCGGCCAGTCTGCGGTGGAGGCGCAGGAGGCTCAGCGAGGTGCCGCCGAGGTCGAAGAAGGCCTGGTGGATGCCGATTTGTTCGGCTTGTTCGGTGCCGAGCACCTCGCCCCAGATCCGGGCGATCGCCTTCTCCGCCGAGGTGCGGGGCGGGGCGTACGCGCCGGGGTCGGGCCGGTGGCCGTCGGCCTGCCGGGCGAGGGCGGCCCGGTCGGTCTTTCCGTTGGCGGTGTGCGGCAGGGCGTCGGCCACGATCAGCGCGGAGGGCACGAAGGCGGCGGGCAGCAGGGAGCGCAGGGCGGCGAGCGTGGTGCCGGGGTCGACGTGCTCGCCGGGCAGGGGGCTGACGAAGCCGACCAGGCGGTGGTTCTCGGGTCCGGTCCCGGCGACCACGACGGCGGCCTCGGCGACCGGTGCGCACTGCCGCAGGGCGGCTTCGACCTCGCCCAATTCGATGCGGACCCCGCGCAGTTTGATCTGGTGGTCGGCGCGGCCCGCGAAGAGGAACGCGCCGTCGGGGCGGCGTACGGCCAGGTCCCCGGTCCGGTAGAGCCGGGAGCCGGGCGGCCCGTACGGGTCGGGCCGGAAGGCGTCTGCGGTCGGGCCGGGGCGGCCGAGATAGCCGCGGGCGGGGGCGGTGCCGCCGATGAGGAGTTCGCCGAGGGCGCCGACGGGAACCGGGCGGCCCAGCGTGTCGGCGGTCCGGACGCGGGCGGGGCCGATCGCGGTGCCGATGGACGGTGCCTCGGCGCAAGGCGGGGGGATGAGGGCGGCGGTGGCGTAAGTGGTGGCTTCCGAGGGCCCGTAGAGGTTGCGGACGGCCGCCCGTGGCAGGCGGGCGTGGAGGCGTCGTACGAGTTCGGCGGCGAGGGGCTCGCCCGCCAGGTTGACCGCCGTGAGGGAGTCGGGCAGTCCGTCGGCGTCCAGCAGGGCGGCCGCGGCGGACGGCACGGTGTTGAGGAGGGTGGCGGCCGGGGCCCAGGGCAGGCCGGCCACGTGCAGGGCGCTGTCGGCGAGGACGACGGTGCCGCCGTGGGCGAGAGGCGCGAACATCTCGAAGACGGACAGGTCGAACCCGGTGGAGGTGGTGGCCAGGACGGCCGTCAACTCGCCCGATCCGAAGGCCTGTCCGGCCCAGTGGAGAAAGGCCGCGGCGCTGTCGTGCTGGATGGCCACGGCCTTGGGGCGGCCGGTCGAGCCGGAGGTGTGGAGGAGGTAGGCGAGGCTGCCGGGCAGGTCGGGGCCGTGGTGGTCGGCGTCGTCCCCGGGACGTGCCGGGGGCGCGGGCCCGTCGACGTGGTGGACGGGCAGACCGTCGGGTGCCGGCGGGGTGCCGAGCGCGGTCTCGGTGAGCAGGAGCGAGGCCCGGGCGTCGGCGAGCATCAACCGGGCTCGTTCCGGCGGCAGTCCGGGGTCGACCGGCAGATAGGCGGCGCCCGTCTTGAGCACCGCGAGGAGCGAGACGAGGAGTTCGGGCCCGCGCTCCAGCCGTACCCCGGCGACCTGTTCGGGGCCGAGGCCCGCGCGCCGCAGCAGTGCGGAGCGCCGGTTGGCGCGGGTGTTGAGCGCCCGGTAGCTGAGGTGTGCGGTGCCGCAGGCCACGGCGAGGGCGTCGGGACATCGCCGCGCGGTGCGTTCCACCAGCCGGTGCAGCGGACGGTGCGGGGCGGCCGGTACCGCGGCTCCGGCGAGGCGGCGGGCCTCCTCCTCCGTCAGGAGGGGAAGCCGGCTCAGCGGGGTGTCCGGTGCCCGCAGGGCGGCGGTCAGCAGGGTGCCGAAGTGCCGGGCGAACGCGGCGACTTCGTCGGGGTGGCCGTGCCCGTGCTCCGCCTCGAGGATCAGCCGCAGCCCGTCGGGGGTCTCGCTCGCGGTGACGCTCAGTTCGTACTTGGCGGCGGGTGCCGCCACGGGCACGACGCGGCTGCGCACGCCCGGCAGGTCCGGGGGTGCCGGGGGGCGTTCATGGGCGAGGAGGATCTGGAAGAGGGGGCTCAGGTCCGGTGTGCGGTCGGCGCCGGTCGCCTCGACGATGTCCTCGAAGGGGGTGGTGCGGTGCTCGAGCGCTCCGAGCAGTGTCTCCCTGGTGCGGGCGAGGACAGTGGTGAAGCCGGGGTCGCCGTCGAGCCGGATACGCAGCGGCAGCACGTTGAGCAGCGGACCGACAGTGGCGAGCCCGGTGGCGTCCTCGCGCAGCCCGACGGGCGAGCCGATCACCACGTCCCGCCGGCCGGTGTACCGGCCGACCAGGCAGGCGAGTCCGGCGAGGAGCAGCATGAAGGCCGTGGCGCCGGTCCGTTGGCAGAAGGCCGCCGCCTCCTGGGTACCGTAGTGCACCACGCTGCGGGCGGGCGGTCCGCCCGCCGGTTGGCCGGTGCCCCGGAAGACGGTGGTGCGGGCCGGGGCGCCGGCAAGCTCGCGGCGCCAGAACTCCCGCCCGTCCTCGTCCTGTCGGTGCTCATGGATCGGCGCGGGTGCGCCGAGGTTGTCGGGGAGGCCTGCGATGGCCGCCGCGTATCCCTCCTCCAGGTCCCGGCAGACCACGGCGAGGGAGCCTCCGTCGAAGACGATGTGGTGGACGGAGAGGACCAGCAGGGCACGGCCGGGGCCCTGGCGCAGCAGGGTCCACTCCGCCAGGGGTCCGGTGTCGAGCCGGAACGGACGGGCCGCGATGCGCCGAAGCACCCGGCCGGCCTCTAACTCCCCATTTTCCTCGCCGAGTTGGCTGAGATCGATCATCCGCAACGGCGCCGCCCGGTCCGTGACCAGCTGCCGGGGCCCGTCGTCAGCCTCCACGAACACGGTGCGCAGCGCTTCGTGGCGCAGCCCGATCCGCCGCACCACGTCCCGCAGCGCCGCCGGGCGCGGCGCGCCGGTGAGCTCGATGGCGGTGCAGATGTTGTACGCGGGCACCTCGGGTGCGAGCCGGTGCAGGAACCACATCCGGCGCTGGGCCGGGGCGAGGGGGCGTGTCGCGGCGGCAGGGGTCATTCGGCGGCACCTCCGGCCGCCGGTGCGGCGGCGCCGGTGATGCCGTCGCCGTGGCCCTGGCCCGCGAGCCGGGCCTGGTCGATCTCGTGGGCGAACTCGCGCAGCGAGGGCGCGTCGAAGAGGCGGCGTACGGAGACCCGGGTCCGGAACACCTTGTTGGCCGCGGCGGTGGCCTGCATGGCGCGCAGGGACTCGCCGCCGAGGTCGAAGAAGCGGTCGGCCGCCCCGATCCGGTCCAGCTTGAGGACGTCGGCCCAGATGGCGGCGAGGGTGCGTTCGGTGTCGGTGCCGGGCTCGATGTACTCCTGTTCCTGCGTGAGCTGGGCGTGGCTGGGAACGGGGAGCGAGGCGCGGTCGACCTTTCCGGCGGCCGTGAGCGGGACGGCGTCGAGGACGATGACCCCTGTGGGCACCATGTAGCGGGGCAGCCGGTCACGTATGTACGTCTGGATCTCGGCGGGTTCGGGCCGTTTGCCGGGGGCGGGCAGGACGTAGGCGACGAGCACCTGGTCGCCGGGGTTGTCGCCGCGGGCCACGACGATGGCGCGCTGGAGGCCGTCGTGGGTGTCGAGGACGGCCTCGATCTCGCCGAGTTCGACACGGAAGCCGCGGATCTTGACCTGGTGGTCGGCGCGGCCGAGGAATTCGAGCTGGCCGTCTGCCAGGTAGCGGCCGAGGTCTCCGGTGGTGTAAGCGCGTCCGCCGGGGACGGGCGAGGCCGGGTCGGGGCGGAAGACGGCCGCGGTGTCGGCGGGGCGGCCGAGGTAGCCGCGGGCCACTCCGGCTCCGCCGACGGTGAGTTCACCGGCGACGCCGAGCGGGGTGGTGCGGTCGCGGTGGTCGCGAGGGTGGACCCAGGTGTCGGCGACCGGGCGGCCGATGGGCAGGTGCGGCCCTTCGTACGTGCTCTCCCCCGTGCTCTCCCCGGACCATACGGTGCTCCACACGGTGGTCTCGGTGGGGCCGTACTCGTTGTGGAAGCCGCTGCCGGGCAGCAGTTCGCGGCAGGTGCGGGCCAGGGCCGCCGGGCAGGATTCGCCGGCGGCGATGACGGTGCGCAGCGCGTCGAGGTCGCCGGGGGCGGCCTGGTCCAGGACGGGTGCCAGCAGGGAGGGGATGGCGAGGGTGTGGGTGGGGCGCTGGCGGGCGGCGGTCTCCACGAGGGCGGCGGGGTCGAGCTGTTGGCCCTCGCCGGGCAGGACGAGGGTGCCGCCCTCGGTCAGCGTCCAGAAGATGCCGGCGACGGAGCTGTCGAAGGCGAAGGAGGACAGCAGCAGGAACCGTTCGGGTGCGGCCGGGTAGTGGGCGCGCCGGGCGGCGAGCGAGGCGACGACGTTGCGGTGCTCGACGACGACGCCCTTGGGCTGCCCGGTGGAGCCGGAGGTGTACATCACGTAGGCGGCGTTGCCCGCTGTGGCGACGCCCGCCGGGTTGTGTGCGGCGGTGCTGCCGTCGGCGGCGTCGGCGGCCACTGCCCGTACGCCCGCTGGCAGTTGGGGGGCGGGGCCGGGCTGGTGGACGACGGCGACGGCGCCGCTCGCGGCGAGGACGGCGGCGGTGCGCTCGGCGGGCTGGGCCGGGTCGAGCGGCAGGTAGGCGGCGCCCGCCTTGAGCACGGCGAGCAGGGCGACGATCTGGACCACGGACCGTTCGGCGTGGACGCCGACCACGGTCTCGGCACCGCCGCCGAGGGTGCGCAGGTGGTGGGCGAGGCGGTTGGCACGCCGGTTGAGCTCGCCGTAGCTGAGCACCTCGGCGCCGAGCTGGACGGCGGGGGCGTCGGGGCGCTCGGCGGCCCGTTCCGCGACCAGGTCGTGCAGGCAGCGGTCCGGGGTCGTCGCGGCGGGGCCGCGGGTGAAGGCGGCCAGTGCCTCGAGGTCGGTGTCGGAGCGGAACTCGGGCCGGTCGTAACGGCCGTCGGGGTCGGCGGCGATGGCGGCCAGCACACGGGCGTAGCTGTCGCGGACGCTCTCCATGAGGCTGTCGGAGAACTGCAGGCTGTCGTACTCGACACGGACCTCGAGCGCGCCGGTCTCCCGGTTGAGGCGGAAGATGCCGCAGAAGGGGAAGGTGGATTCGCCGTAGAGCTCGTTGGCGACGTGGCCGACGCCCCGGTCGGTCCAGCGGTCGAGCACGTTGAAGACGTGGTAGTTGGTGAAGAAGAACAGTGTCTCGGCGAGGGGTTCGTTGCCCTGGTGGCGTTTGAGCTCGGCCATCGGCAGCCGCCGGTAGGGCATCGAGGCGCGTTCGGACTCGAGTGTGGCGGTGAAGAGTTCGGCCCAGGTGCCGCCGCGCATGCGCAGGCGCAGGGCGAGGCTGTTGACGAACAGTCCGATGGCGGTGCTGCCGTCGGCGGTCTCGGGGCGGCCGTTGGTGACGGTGTAGGTGAGGGTGTCCTCATGCCCGCCGTAGAGGGACATCACCACCATGTGGGCGGCCATCAGGACCGTCTTGAGCGGGACGGCGTGTGCGGCGGCGACCCGTTTGAGCCCGTCGGAGAGCGCGGCGGGGACGGGGACGGCGATGCGGGTGATGTCGCGCTCGCCCTTGTCGGCCCGGGGCCCGGCGCCGGGCCTCGGCAGGCGCATCAGGGTGGCGTCGGCGAGGTAGGAGTCCCAGAACTCGTAGTTGCGGCGGTCGGCGAGCGCCTCGAGTTCCAGCGCGACGGCGTCGCGCATGCCGGCGGTGGGCGGTTTGACGGCGATCGGCTCGTCGTAGATCACCGAGAAGTAGTGGCTGAACAGCTCGGTGATCATGAGGGCTTCGCTCCAGCCGTCCACGATCTCGTGGTGGAAGCCGTAGGTGAACTGGAAGGCGTCGTCCTCCAGGCGCTGCACCATGAACCGGATGAGCGGGTACTCGTGCAGTTCGAAGCCGCGTTCCTTCTCCCGCTCGATCCAGCGGCCGACACGGGCGTCCTGCTCGGCGGCGGTCAGGCCACGCAGGTCCTCGTGGTGCAGCGGGTCGGCGAACTCGCTGTGCACCAGCTGCAGGGGGCGGCTGAAGCGGCTCATGTCAAAGGAGGTGCGCAGCATGGGGTGCCGCTCGACGAGCTGGTGGACGACCATGCGCATGACCGCGAGGTCGAAGGGGGCGCGCAGCCGTACCGAGGCGATGGCGTGGTAGACCGCCGACTTGGCGGCGAAGTCCCGGTGGAAGATCATGCCTTCCTGGAGCAGGTTGAGCGGGAAGGCGTCCTCGACCTCCGGGGGCATCATCGCCCGGTCCTCGGCGGAGATCAGCGCGAAGGGCCCGGTGACCGGGGTGCCGGGCAGGTCCTCGTGGGCGTCCAGGTGGGCGGCGCAGCGCCGTACGGTGGGGTGCCGGTGCAGGTCGGCCACGGTGACGTCGACGCCGCGGGCCTGGGCGCGGCTGGCGATCATGACGCTGCGGATGGAGTCGCCGCCGAGGACGAAGTAGTTGTCGTCGACGCCGACGCGCTCCACGCCCAGGACCTTGGCGACGGAGGCGGCGAGGATCTCCTCGGTGGCGGTGCGCGGGGCGATGTACTCGGCGGTCTCCCGGACCCGTTCGTGCGGTGCGGGCAGCGCGGCGCGGTCGACCTTGCCGTGGCCGGTGACGGGCAGGGCGTCCAGGGTGACGAGGGCGGCTGGGACGCAGGGTTCCGGCAGGTGCTCGCGGCAGTGCGCGACGAGCTCGGCGTGTGTGGGCGCCGGGACGTCCCGGGCGGGGACGACGTAGCCGACGAGCGTCAACTCGCCCTGAAGCGGCGAGGAGCGGCCCGGGTCGTCGTCCAGCCGGGCCGTCACCACGGCCTGGGCGACACCGGGGTGCGCGGCGAGGACGCTCTCGGTCTCGGCGGGCTCCACCCGGACGCCACGGATCTTGACCTGGGCGTCGGTGCGGCCGAGGTACTCCAGGGTGCCGTCGGGGCGGCGGCGGGCCAGGTCGCCGGTGCGGTACAGCCGACCCTCGCCCGGGACGGCGCCGTCGGCGGCGAAGCGCTCGCGGGTGAGCTCCGGCCGCCCGAGGTAGCCGTCGGCGACACCGGCCCCGCCGATCCACAGCTCGCCGGGTACCCCGTCGGGGACGGGCTGCCGCCGTGAATCGAGCACGTGGACGGTGGTGTTGGCGAGGGGACGGCCGATGGGCACCGGCCCGGTGTGCGGGGTCGCGGCGTCGACGACGTGGGCCACGCTGCCGACGGTGGTCTCGGTGGGGCCGTACTCGTTGACGATGCGCGCCCCGGAGGAGCGGAACAGCTCCAGGCTCTCCGCGCGCAGCGCCTCACCGCCGACGACGAGGGTGCGCACCGCGCCGCGCACCTCCTCGGGGGTGAGCAGCTGGTTGATCACGTCGAGGTGGGTCGGGGTGAGCTTGACGAGCGTGAGGTCCTTCTCCGTGCGCAGCGCGGCGATCAGGCCGGTGATGCCCGCGCTCTCCGGGAGCATGACGACACGCCCGCCCGCCAGGAGCGGACCGAGGAGGGCGGTGAGGGTGAGGTCGAAGCCGATGGAGGTGTGGACGAGGGCTCCGCTGCCGCGGCCGAGTCCATAGGACTCCGCGCACCAGGTGAGGTAGTTGACGAGTGCGTGGTGCGGGACGCGGACGCCGTTGGGCCGGCCGGTGGTACCGGAGGTGTAGAGGACGTAGGCCGGGTCACCGGGGCCGGTCGTGACGCCGATGGCGGTGGCGGGCCGTGCGGCGATGAGCTCGCGGTCGGTGTCCAGGGCGACGGGGACGGCGGTGCCGATGGCGCTGCCGAGCCGGTCCCGTACGTCGGCGGTACAGAGCAGAACGGGCGCGGCGGTCTCCCGGAGCGCGAACTCCAGCCTCTTGGCCGGGAATCCGACGTCCACGGGGACGAACGCCGCGCCCGCCTTGAGCACCCCGAGGACGGCGACGAGGAGTTCGGCGGAGCGGCCGACCGAGACGACGACGTGCTGCCCGGGGCCGACGCCGAGCCCGGCGAGGTGGTGTGCCAGTCGGTTGGCCCGGCCGTCGAGTTCGGCGTAGGTGAGGTCGTCCTGGCCATCCGCGCCGTCCGTGCCGTCCGTGCCGTCCGTGCCGACGGCAACGGCCCGCGGGGTCCGTGCGGCCTGCTCGGCGAAGAGCTCGTGCACGGCCCGCGCGGGTAACTCGGTGCGCGGGCCGCGGCCCGCTTCCTGGGTGCGGGCCGCGGCCTCGTCCGTCAGCAGGGGGATGTCGCCGACGGGGCGTTCGGGGGCCTCGACGGCGCCGCGCAGCACGCGCAGGAGACAGGAGGAGACATTGTCGGGGAAGGCCTCGTCGACTCGGCCCTCGTCGTAACCCAGCTCGATGAGAAAGCTGTTGCCGTCGCGGCGGACGGTCATCCGGACAGGGACGCCGGTGCCGGTGTCCTGGCGGACCGTGGTGAAGGTGAGGCCCGCCCGCTCGACGGGAGGTTCGGCCCGCTGCGGGGTGAAGGTGACGAACGGTCCCCGGGCGCTGCCGTCGAGGCTGCCGAGGAGTTCGGGGTCGCAGTGGTCGAGGCGGTCCTCGCTCTCGGCCACGAGCGCGGCCAGGGCACGGACGTACTGTGCGAACGAGGCGTCGTGGCCGATGTCGTGCACGAGGGGGAATTCCCGCTCGAATGCCCCGACGGCGCGCCGGAGTTCGGGGAAGGAGCGGCCGTCGCGGGTGAGGGCGACCGGCAGGTCCCGGTCGCCGGCCAGGCGCCGGACCACGATGCGCAGCGCCGCGTGCAGCACGGTCGCGGCGTCGGTGGCGAGCTTCGCGGCGACGCCGTCGAGCCCCGCGACCAGCTCGGCGGGCAGCTCCGACTCCCGCACCCGCCACGCGCCCGGGGCGGCGCCCGGCAGGGCGACGCCGGGGAGGGGGCCGGGGTCCCCGTCGGCGGTGTGGGTGCTCCAGTAGGCACGGTCCGGTGCCGCGTCCTCGGCGGTGAGCAGGTCGTGATGCCAGGCTGCGAAGTCGGCGTACTGCACGGGTGGTTGGCCTTCGGGGCGGCCCTCCCCCGTGTAAGCGGCGAGGATCTCCTCCGCCACGACGCGCAGGGAGGCCCGGTCCGCGACCAGGGCGTGCGCGGTGAGCACCAGGACCTCGCGGCCGTCACCGGCGCGTGCGAGCGCGGCGCGGAAGACGGAACCGTCGCGCGGGTCCAGTGCGGTGCGTTCGTCGAGGCGTAACGCATCCAGTCCCGGCTCTTCGGGCGGAAGTTCAACGACAGTGAGCGGCGGCTCCCCCGGATCCCGGACGACCTGTACGGGAGCGGTGCGCCCGGCGAGCCCGGTGAAGGCCGTCCGCAGCGGCTCATGGGCGGCGATCACGGCGGCCAGTGCGGCACGCAGCCGCGCGACGTCCACGGGACCGCCGGATATCGCCACGGTGGACTGGGTGTACGCGCCTTGCCCGCCCCTCTTCCCTCCTGCGGACACGGCCCACAGGTGCCGTTGCTGGGGCGAGACCCGGTAGCCGGCATTCACCGTCTCCGTCACGTTCCATCTCCCTTGGCGCGTTGGTGGAAGCAGCACTGAGCGCACCCCGGGCATGCCGAGGCGTTTTCTCTGACATCCGGTCCGGCCGTCCGGCACCGCAACGTGTCCGCCGCGCAAGCGCGAAAGCAAAAGCGACGGAGAAACAGCCCTGGAGAACTTGGAAAAAGAGCGCACGCAGTCACGCGCACGTCACCATGAAGGGATCACCGACGCGCACCGGGAATTCCGGAACGCACGCGACCGAAAAGGTCGTTGGTCGGCATCTTTCGTTTCCGACTATACCATCCGCACATTACAGATTGCAGAGTTGTTTCACAACCAACCCTCCTTCAGTCCAAGGAGATTGGGGACCTCGAGGAAGTCGGCGAGGGGGACGACGACTCCCAGGGCGGCGGCCACACGGTCGAGGAAGAGCGCGGCGTCCTTGTCCGGGACGCCGGGGCGGAAGAAGCACTCGGTCATGCTGTCCGGTGGTGTTCCCCGCACCTCGGCCCAGAGCGCGGCGAGTTGCCGCTCCGCCCCGGGCCCGGGTGGCGGGGCGGCCTCCGGCAGCGGGGCGCATGCCTCGGACGGCGGCAGCGACTCCGCCGGATCGGCGCCCGCCGCGCGGGCGTCCAGCGCCTTGCGGAGCTCCGCGAGCGGGCACTCGATCAGCGCCACGGGCTGCGGACTGCCGGGCAGCCGCTCCCGCAGGCGCCGGCGCAGGGCGTACGCGTCGGGCGCCGGACCGGCGGCTCCCCGGGCCAGGTGGACGACCGGCTCGCGGACCACGAGCCCGGAACCGGTCCGCCGCGAACGCACCGTCAACAGGGCTGCGGCGACGCCCGGTTCCTCCTTCACCGCGGCCTCGATGCGGCGCAGCTCGGCGTCCCGGCCGCCGAAGAGCGCGCCGTACGGACGCCGCACGGGCTCGGCCGAGCAGTGCGACAGCCGTACGGCCGGGTCGGCGAGGACCGCGCGGAGCACCGAGCGGTAGCCCTCGGCCCATGCGCGGGCCGTGTCGGGTTCGGTCAGCAACCCGTCGGCGATCACGTCGAAGGGGATGTGCCCGGTGCCGTAGTCGAAGACCTCGAAGGTCAGGTCGGTGGCGGCGGGCGCGTCCTGCACCTCGTCCCAGCTGCCCTCCCCGTCCTCCAGTTCCGAGACGATGACGTCATCGGCGAAGTCCATGACCGCGGCGGGGATGTTGTGCAGGTTGAAGCCGATCTGCTCCAGCGGGTGAGGATGCAGTTCCCGCACCGGGTCCATGAGCGGGATCAACTCCGGGAGCGGCAGCCGCTGGTGATCGTGGGCGACCAGGCACTCCTCCCGTATACGGCGCACGGTCTCCGCGAAGTCCGGGTCGCCGGCGAAGTCACCGATCACGACGAGGTAGTCGGAGAACGGCCCGGTCATCGCCTGCACGGTGCGGCCGTGCCGGGCGGCCACGAGCGAGGTGGTCGCGAACCGGTCGGCGCCGGACGACCGGGCGACGAGCCAGTGGAAGGCCGCCAGCAGCACGACATAGGGCGTGACACCGGCACTCCGGGCGAACTCCCGCACTTTTCCGGCGAGTCCGGCGTCGATCTCCTCCTCCAGCAGAAAGCACTCGCGCCGCTTGCCCGGCGGCCGGGGCCGGTCCACGGGCAGGTCCACGGCGGCCAGCCCGTCCAGCCGGTCCCGCCAGCGCTCCGCCTCCCGGGCGGTGCGGTCCGGCGTCCACCATGCGCGCTGCCACTGCGCGTAGTCGGCGTACTGCGCGAGCGGCGCCGGGGTCCGCGGGGGCAGGCCGTCGCGCGCGGCCCGGTAGCGCGCCATGAGCTCGTCGTTGAGCAGGGTGGCGGACCACAGGTCGGCGACGATGTGCGGGATGTCGATGAGGAGGAGGTGCTCCTCGGCAGCCAGCCGGATCAACGCCACGCGGCCGGGAGGACGTTCGTCGAGGACGACCTGCGCCACGAACGTCTCGTCGACGATCCTGCTGATCTCCCGCTCGCGCAACTCGGCAGGGAGAGCGCTGAGATCGGCCAGCGGCAGGCAGTCCCCCGCCGGTTCCCCGATCACCTGCGCGGGCTCGCCGTCGACCACGGGGAAGCGGGTGCGCAGGCATTCGTGGCGGCGTACGAGCCCGGTGTACGCGCCGCGCAGCGCCGCGGTGCGCAGCGGGCCGCGGAGCCGGACGATCGTGGGCTGGTGGCTCGGGGCTCCCTCGACGAGCCGGTCGAAGACCCATTCGTCCATCTGGCTCGCGGACAGGGCCAGTGGGCGGTCTCGGGGTGCGGGGCGGCCAGGCGGACGAAAGCGTGGACTGTCGTGTGTCATCGGTGCTCCCGGATTCTCACCAGTGGGTCGAGCCCCGCCTTCACATGTCTGCCGACTGCTTCGACAGGAAGGTATTCCCTGTCGTCGGTCAGCGGAATCACCAGATCCACCTGTGACCCGTAGCGGATCTGCGAGAAGCGGTACCCCTGGGGGAGATACGTCCCCTGGCGCAGCCGGAACGGTGTGATGGCGTCGACGTCGTAGTCGGCGATCTGCAGCATCCAGTAAGGACCGCCCAGTCTGGGGGCGTCGACCCTGTTGACCACGCGCTCGTTGTAGTGGAGGTAGCCGGCCCGGTCGGGATCGATGCGGAGGCTTTCGAGCAGGCCCCGTTCCATGGCCAGCATGGGCTGGTTGAACGTCCCTATGGGCTCCTTGAGCGCGTACGAGAGCCGGCCGCCGTAGGGCATGCGGTTCACGTGGACGTCGAAGAAGGTCATGAAGATGCCGATGACCAGGCACCGCCGGCCGAAGGCCGCGTCGCGGAGCGCCATGGTGAGCGAATAGGGCTTGCCCTTGATGTCGACGATCGGTTCGCCGGGGTCCACCGTCTTCTGGTAGACGACGATGCCGTCGGCCGGGGAGAAGAAGTAGTGGTGGTCGATGTAGGCGGCTCGCGCGGGATCACGGAAGAAGTGGTACTGCGATATCCATTCCAGGGGCTTGTCCTCGTAGGGGACGACCTCGTCCTCGATCCAGTCCTTCAGGTCCTGGGCCATGCTCTCCCCCGTTGTTCCGTCGGCGTGGCGTACCGCGGCGGTGCATGGAGCACTCGAGCACAGATGGAAGCCCGGCTGAAGCACCGGATCCGGCCATCGTTGACGGCCGGACATTCCCTCAACGGCCCAACAGCGCCTCGGAGACGGCGACCTGGGACGGGGCGAGGGCGGTCTCGCCGTCCTCGACGTCCCACAGCGAGTTCTGCAGCAGCCGTCCCAGCGTCCAGCCGGTCGCGCGCTCGCGGTCCAGGCCGAGCACGTCGGTGAGCAGGTCGAAGCGGCGCCGTACGACCCTCGGGGCGTCGCCCGTGGCGACCAGGTCCTCCCAGCGGCTGTTCAGGGCGGGCCACAGGTCGAAGCCGGGGTCGCCGGCCAGCGCTTCGGGGTCGATGGCGAGCCAGGGCTCGCGCTCCGCGGCGAGCACGTTGCCGTAGTGGAGATCCCAGTGCAGGATGCGGTCCCCCGGCTCGTCGGCCAGTTCGGCCACCGCCGAGGCCCAGGACCGCAGGAGCCGCCGGTCGGCCGGGTCGGCCAACTCGGCCGCCGCCACGGGCACTTGTGCCAGCATCCCGGCGGCGATGTCGCCCAGCCGCCGCAGCTCCGCCGGGGCCGGCACGGCGGTGAGGCGTGCCAGCAGCCCGGCGAGAATACCCATGGCGGCATCGTCGTCCTCGACGGACTCCAACGTGCGGGCCGCCTCCAGCCGTTCGAGCAGCATGGCGCTGCTCTCCGGGTCGTGGTCGAGCAGGCGCACGACTCCGTCGCCGTTCCAGGTGCGCAGCCCGATGAGCGCGGCGGTGGTCTCCTCCCTGGGCATCTGGCACTTCAGGACGGCCCGCGTGCCGTCCCGGCGCAGCACCGGCAGGACGAGCGACGCCTCGCCGTGCCCGACGTCGCCATCCCGCTTCAGCTGCCAGTGCCCGAGCAACTCGGCGACCAGGGGCGGCAGACCGGCGATCCACTCCCTCCCCTCCTCGCCGCTGTTCCTGATCCAGGACGCGGCAAAGGCCTCGGGAACCTCGATGCTTGATGATGTCCTCATGGCGAACATCCTTCACTATGCCGAGGACTTGGACCGCCCCAGCAGCCACAGCAGATACGGCCCGCCGACCAGCGCCGTCAGCGCCCCCACCGGGATCTCCAGCGGGCCGATCAGCGTACGGGCCACGAGGTCGGCGGCGACCACGACGACGGCGCCCGTCAGTGCCGAGCAGAACAGCGGCAGTTGAGGAGTACCGGCAGCACGCTTGGCGAGTTGTGGGCTGGTGAGGGCGACGAAGCCGAGTGGGCCCGCCGCGCCGGTGGCGCTCGCCGCGAGGACGACGCCGAGGACGGTGAGGCCCAGGTGGGTCCGCCGGACGCGGACGCCGAGCGCCGCCGCGGTGTCGGGGTCGAGGCCGAGCGGCCGCAGCGCGCGGCCCGCCCACAACAGCCCGGGCAGACACAGCAGCAGCACCCAGCCCAGCGGGCCCGCCTGGGCCCAGCCGCGCCCGTTGAGACTCCCGGTCAGCCACAGCTTGACCTGCTCGGCGGCGTCCAGTTCGGAGTCGGTGAGGTAGAGGTGCACGACGGCGGAGAGCGCCACGCCCATCCCCACCCCGGCCAGGACGAACCGGCTCGGCTGCATCCCGCGCCGCCAGGCCAGGGCGTACACCAGCCCGGCGGCGGCCAGTCCGCCCGCCACGGACACGGCGGGCAGCGCGCCGGGCGAGGCGACGGTCCCGGTGGCCAGGGCCAGTACGGTGGCCGCCGCCGCACCGTGCCCGACGCCGATGACGTCGGGGCTTGCGAGCGGATTGCGCGTCACGCTCTGCACGAGCGCCCCGGCGGCACCGAGCGCGGCACCGACCAGCGCCCCGAGCACGATGCGCGGCACGCGCAGTTCGCCGACCACGAGCGCGTACGGGCCGTCGCCGCCCCGTACGACGTGCCAGACGTCGTACGGCGTGACCACCGTCTGCCCGAGGCAGGCCGAGGCGAGCATGACGGCCGCGAGCACGGCGAGCAGCACGCACGCGACGGCCGCCGAACGCCGGTGCAGAAGAAGGGAGATGGTGCGCAGGCGCAGGACCGTCAGACCCGCAGCAGTCACGCCGGCACCCCCTTGCGGCGTACGAGGAGGATCAGTACGGGCGCTCCGACCAGTGCCGTCATCACCCCGGCGGGAACCTCCGCCGGAGCCCGTACCACCCGGCCCGCCACGTCCGCCGCGAGCAGCAGCGCCGCGCCGAACAGGGCGGAGAGGGGAAGCAGCGTGCGGTGTCCGCCGCCGACGAGGCGCCGGGCCAGGTGCGGAACGGCGAGGCCGACGAAGGCGATCGGGCCCGCGGCGGCGACCGCGGCCGCCGTGAGCACGGTCGCGCCGAGCGCCGTGCAGGCCCGTACGAGCCGGACGCGGTGGCCGAGCGCGCGGGCGGTGTCGTCGCCGAGGGCCAGCCCGTCCAGGCCGCGCGCGCAGACCAGCACCAGCAGGGCGCCCGCGACGAGGAACGGCAGCATGCGGACGAGGGTCTGCGGGTCACGCCCGCTCAGTGAGCCCACCTGCCAGAACCGGAACTGGTCGAGGGCCGCCGAACTCGACGTCAGCACCACGGTGGTGGCCCCGGTCGTCATCGCCGCGAACGCCGTCCCGGCCAGCGCCAGCTTGACGGGCGTGGCCCCGCCCCGGCCGCGCGAGGCGATGGCGTACACGACACATGCGGCGGCGCAGGCCCCGGCGAAGGCGTACCAGACGTAGCCGCCGAAGCCGTTCGCCAGGCCGAGGGCGATGGCGAGCACCACCCCGGCCGCGGCGCCCTGGCTCAGCCCGAGGATCCCCGGGTCGGCGAGCGGGTTGCGGCTGACGGCCTGCAGTGCCGCCCCGGCGATGCCGAGCGCGGCCCCCGCCGCGAGCCCGGTCTCCGTGCGCGGCACGCGCAGCGACCGCACCACCAACGCGTCCGGGTCCGCCGGACTCCCGCCGGGCAGCAGGGCGTCGAGGACGGCCGCCAGGGGTACGGGCCGGGTGCCGACGGTGAGGCTGAGGGCGGCGGCCGCGGCGACGAGGCCGAGGGCGGCGACGGTCCAGGCCGTGGTCCGGGCCGCGGTCCGGGCGGTCACTTGCCGAGCTTGTCGGCGAGTTCGCCGACGACCAGGCGTGCCGCGGCCGGACCGGCGTTGAGGTACCACGGGTCGTCGTCGACGCGCACCGCGTGGCCGGCCTTGACGGCCTTCATCGACTGCCACAGCGGCCCGGCGAGCACGCTCCCGGCGTCGGTCTTCGCTTCCTTCCCCTGCACCGAGTAGAAGATCCAGTCGCCGTCGGCGACGTCGACGCTCTCCGCCCCGACATCCTGGGAAATCGCCCTGAACTGCTGCGACTTGGGCCGTCCGAGCCCCATGTCGGCGGCGATGGAGCCGGTGAACGACGAGACCCCGAACATGCGCGTGCGGTCGGGCGTGAAGCGCACCATGGACACCTTCGTGCCCGCACCGCCGAGCTTCCCGCCACGCGCCGCGGCGTCCCGGGTGATGTCGTCGAGGAGCTTCCGCGCCTGCTCGCCCTTGCCGACGGCGGCGCCGACCAGGAGCAGGTCCCGCTTCCAGTTGACGCCCTGGCCCTTGGTCACGACGGTGGGCGCGATCTTCGACAGTTTCGGATAGAGGTCGCCGAGCGAGTCGTTGGCCAGGATCAGGTCGGGCTTGGCGGCGGCCAGGGACTCCAGGTTGGGTGCGGTCCGCGTCCCGGCGTCGGCCATTGCCGCGAGCCGGTCCTTGTCCTGGGGGAAGGCGTCGCGCAGATAGCCGGGGACGAGTCCGGCGTCCTTCGCGCGGGTGGACACGGCGGGGACGATCCCCAGGGAGAGCAGGTCGTCCAGTTGTCCGGTGCTGAGCACGGCGATCCGCTTGGGCGCCGCGTCGAGCTCGGTCTTGCCCCGGTAGTGGCCGACGGTGCGCGGGAACTGCCCATCCTTCGCGGTGTCCGACCCCATGCCGTCGGCCAGGGCGCTCGGTGCCGCGGTCGGTCCTTCGGACGCGCCCGCCACGTGATTGCGGGAACCGGCGGCGGAGCGCTCACCCTTCGGGGCGTCACCGCCCGCCCCCGATCCGGACGAACATCCGACGAGCAGACCACCCACCACGGACACGGCCAGGACGGCCTTCACCACCGACGCACGCACCACAACAACTCCGATCAATCACTAAGGCAAGGCTTACCTTAGCTGATGGATTTGGGTGCGTATGACCGAGGATGCGGTTGGGCCAACCGGCTGAATATGGCGCGAGAGCGTTTGGCCTCCTGTGGGTTGCCGGGGCCCCGGCGGGCAAGCGCAGCACGATACGTCTGGGACAACAGGCCGACCAGGCAAGGAGCATCGTGAAAAGACTCGTGCGGGCGGCGACTTTCGCCGGGGCATGCGGCCTGGTGCTGTTCGACACCGGAATCGCGCAGGCTCAGACGCAGACCACTCCGAGCGGCTCCCTGCTGGGCGCTGTCGCGGGCGCCGATGTCGGCACCCTCACTCAAACCCTGGCCACAGTGGTCTGCAACAACCGTCTGGCCGACTATCACTACTACTCGCCCGTGGCCAAGTCGCCGCATCCCTGTATCAACGGTCCGGTCGACAGCGGAAACAGCGAGAACAGCAACAACTTCCTCAACCACGGGAATCCGGTGGACAGCGGCAACAGCAAGAACGCCCCCGGCTCCATCAACAGCCTCAACGAGACCAACGGCCCGAGGGCCGGCAGCAACAACGACACCTCCCTGAGGTTCTGACAAACGCCTCGGGCCCCGGTCACCCGGGGCCCGAGGCGTCCGGTCACTGGTGCAGGTCACCACCTCCGCCGAAAACCTGCTTGTTGGAGCTGCCCCACGAGGCGCCCGTGCCACTGGAGCCGGAGTTGACGGACCCGTTGTTGCTGACGGGGCTGCCGCTGCTGCTGGGGTTTCCCGCCAGGTGGACGTTCTGCGCGTTCTTGCTGTTGCCGCTGTTCACGGGCCCGTTGATGCAGGTCCGGGCTTCGCCCTCGCAGATGAATGAGGCATTGATTCGGACGTTCGTGTTGCCATGGGCTCTGAACGTCCCGTCGCCGCCCCAGGCCATGGCGGGCGATGCCCCGCCTCCGACCAGGAGCAGGCCGAAAAGACCTGCGGCTGCCGTCTTCATGTGACTGGTTCTCTTCACTGTGCGGTCCTGACCCTCACGGTTGGTGAATCCACGGTCTTGCTACCGGGAGCGTCCATGCCGTCCCGAGCCCGCGAAGCGCCCGCGCTGCAACGTTCACTCTGTCCGACCACCGCATTCACCGTGACAGCCCTTGGCCGTGTCACCCCGCCAGGGCGCGGCGCAGGGCCGCGGCGAGTTCGGCGATCTGCCGCTGGGACACCTCGGCGGACAGGATCGCCTGCGACCCGTGGAACGTACCGGCCCACTGGTGCAGCTCGACCGAGACGCCCGACCGCAGCAGGCGCAGCGCGTAGTCGATGTCCTCGTCGCGGTTGGGGCAGTACTCCGCGGTGGCGATGTGGGCGGGTGGCAGGCCGGACAGATCGGTGGCCCGTGCCGGGGCGGCGTACGGGGTGGCGGGCGTGGCGCCCAGGTAGAGCCGCCACAGTTGGGCGGCCTTGTCGCGGTACATCATGGGGGTGTCGGTGAAGTTCCGCGCCGACCACGTCTCCAGCCGGTCGTCGAGCCCGGGCTGGCTGAGCAGTTGGAAGCGGATCGGCGGCCCCTGCCGGTCGCGTGCCCGCAGCGCCACCGCGGCCGCGAGTCCGGCGCCGGCGCTGTGGCCTCCGACCGCTATCCGCTCCGGGTCGATGCCGAGTTCGGCCGCGTGCCCGGCCGTCCAGGCCAGTACGGCGTAGACGTCGTCCAGCGCAGCCGGGAACGGGTGCTCGGGGGCCAGGCGGTAGCCCACCGAGATCACCACCGCGCCGGAGCCCTCGGCGATCCGGGTGGCCCACGGGTGTTCGGTGTCCAGGCTGCCCATGACGAATCCGCCGCCGTGCAGCCAGACGACTGCGCCCCGCGCCTGGTGCGGGCGGTAGATGCGCACCGGTACGTCCGGGTCGGCGGGCACCGTGCGGTCCTCCGTCTCCAGGCCCGCGACGTCCGGTACCGGTATCCCGGCGGCCAGTTCGGCGAAGTGTTCGCGTGCGGTGACCGGGTCGGTCATGTCGTCCTGGGGGAACAGAGGGACAAATGCTTCGAGTTCGGGATCCATGCCGACCATCGTCGCGCCCGGCACCGTCCGGGGTCAGCCGCCGTCCGTCGGGCATCCCGCCCGGGACGCGCGCCGCTCGGCGCCTATCCTCCTGGCATGGAGGCACTGGCCCTGCGGCTGTCGCAACTGGACTCGCAAGCCGAAGGCGCGATCCGCGTCATCATGTTCTACGACACGCTGATGCGCCGGCGGGTGGATCTCCCGGCGCTCGCCCGGGCCTCGGCGGGCCTGGCCGAGTGCGTGGCCGGGATCCGGCTGCACGGCACGGGGCGGGTGATCCGCATGGCGCCCGACGGCAGGGAGGCGTCCGCCGGGCCGGCCCCCGCGTCCGGCGCGGCGCCGGTCACCCTCGACGGGGAGGAGGTCGGCACGGTGTGGCTGGAACGCCCCGGCCCGCCCGGCTCGCTCGACGACATGCTGCTGGAGCGGCTCTCCATCGCCACCGCGGCGGTCGTGGAGAGGTACGGACCGGCCCGCACCACCATGGCCGATCCCGCCCTCGTCGAACTGGTGATAAGCGCCGGCTGCGACGAGGCGGCCAGAGCCCGGGCGCTGCGGCTCCTGGGTTTCGCCGCCGGCCTGCCGGTCCGCGTCGTCGCCGTACGGTCACGGCTCGCGCTCGGCGAGGTCGGCGACCGGATCTGCCCGGACCGCCCGGTGAAGGCGGCGTCGCTCGACGGCGTGGGCGTCATCCTGGCCACCGTCGTGGCCCCGGACCGGTTCCCGGCAGGCGTACGCGCGGGCATCGGCGCCGCCGAACTCCCGGACAGATCCTGGCAGGAGGCCCGCACCGCCCTCCGGTTCACCACTGCGCGCCGGCCGGTCGTCCCCTACGCCGGCCTGGGGGCGCTGGCGCTGCTCGCGCAGGTGCCCCGGGATGCCGCGCGGGACAACGCCGACGTCGCCGCGATGGCCCGCGTGGCCGGCAACCCGGACGACCTGGAGACGCTCGACGCCTACTGCACCGCCGGATCCCTGCGCCGGACCGCCGACGTTCTCCACCTGCACCACAGCAGCGTCGCCCGCCGGCTCGAGCAGATCGGGAAGGCCCTGGGCATCGAACTCACCGAGCCCACCGGGCTGGTACGGGCCCGCCTCGCCCTCACCGCGTGGCGGCTGCTCGACGACTGAGCGTCTCAGCGGTCCGTCACGGTGATGCCCAGGATCCGCGCACCGCTCTCGCTGCGGGGCCGGTGGCCGCTGCCCGGCGCGAACACCACGTAGCTGCCCGGCCCGTGGCGCTCCTCGCCTTCGATGACCTCGCCGCTCAGCACGTAGTACCGCTCCTCGGTGGCGTGCTCGTCGACGACCGGCCACTCGCTGCCCGGGGCGAAGTCGACCAGCCAGCCGCGCGCGTAGTCGGTCTTCTGGAGCGTCTCTGACCGGCCTAGTGATCCCCAGTGTTGCTCAGGGATGTGAGCCGATCGCCCTCGCGCCCTGGTACCGAACGGCAAGAGCCGTCAGCCCGCGTGACGCGTCCCTCCGGACGCTGGTCGGCCAAGCCGCATGACCCGGCCGAGGAGGGTGCCCGACGTCGCCTGGGCGCCGGGCGTGCGACTAACACACTGCCACAGGATCGCTACGTTTCGCTAATCCGGTGGTTAAGCCTGCGGCGCACGATCCCGGGGGCGACGTTGCCCGGCGCGAGGAAGCGAACACCATCCTCGTCCCCGGCTGGCTGCCGCCCGGCGGCCCGGTGCCGGCGGCCGTCCTGGAGGCGTTGCGCACCGCGCACGCCCGGGGCGCCAGGATCGTCTCGATCTGCACGGGGGCCTTCGTCCTCGCCCGAGCCGGGCTGCTGGACGGACGCCGCGCCACCACTCACTGGGGCCGTACGGCCCAACTCGCCGCCGCATACCCGGCGGTGCGGGTGGAGCAGGACGTCCTGTACGTGGACCACGGCGACGTGGCGACGAGCGCCGGAAGCGGCGCGGGGATCGACCTGTGCCTGCACCTCGTGCGCCGCGACCACGGCGCGGCCCACGCCGCCCAGGTTGCCCGGCACATGGTGCTGCCCCCGCACCGGGAGGGCAGCCAGCTCCAGTACGCCGCGCGGCCCGCCCCCGCCAGGGCGGACGAGTCCCTGGCGCCGCTCCTGGAGTGGGCCGCGGTCCGTCTCGGCTCCCGGCTGACCCTCGACGGCCTCGCCCGGCACGCGGGCCTGTCGAGCCGCACCCTCGCCCGGCGCTTCGCCGAACAGCTCGGCACCAGCCCCGGGCAGTGGCTGCTGAGCCAACGCATCGACGCCGCACGGGCGTTGCTGGAACAGACCGACCTTCCGGTGGAGGCCATCGCCGGGCGGGTCGGTCTCGCCTCCGCCGTCAATCTGCGCCGCCGCTTCCAGTCCGCGCTCGGCACGACCCCGGGCGCCTACCGGCGCACATTCGGGGAAGCGCGGTAGAAGGTCAGCCGCACAGGGCCGAGTTGAGCACGTCGATCTGCTTGGCGGTGGATTCGGGGTCGACCTGCGTATTGGTCATCACCGAGGCGTGGCGCCCGTCGGCGGTGACCACGGTCATCGAGGTGTAGCCCCGCACCCAGCCGTCGTGCCCCCAGGCCGTGCCGCCGCACGGCAGGGTGAGGCTCTGCAGGCCGAGGCCGTAGCCGCGGTTCGGCTGGACGGGCAGGGCCTTCTCCATCTCGGCCAGGCTCGCCCGCGAGACGACCTTGCCGCCGATGAGCGCCTGGTAGAAGGTGGTCAGGTCCTGCTGCGTCGAGATCAGCGTCCCCGCGGAACTGTGCAGCGAGGGCTCGAAGTCCGAGGTGACGTCGGTCCAGACGGAGTACGGGCCGGTCTTGCCGCTCTTGTATCCGGAGATGTAGGGGCCGGGGAGGGAGTGGTTGCCCGCGGCGGGAAAGGTGGTCCGGGTCAGGCCGAGCGGCTCGATGATCCGCTTCGTGATCGCCCGGCCGACCGGCATGCCGGTGATCTTCTCGATGAGCAGGCCGGCGATCTGGTAGTTCGTGTTGGTGTAGTTGAAGGAGGCTCCCGGTGCGGACACCGGCGGGTGGCTCAGCCCGTCGCGCACGACAGCGGCCAGGGTGTAGGTGCCGTCCGGTTCGGCCTGCGGGTCGGGCTGCCTGTTGAACGGGATTCCACTGGTGTGCTGGAGGAGTTGGCGGACGGTGATGGCGTTGCCGTCGTAGCCGTTGCCGTCGACCACACCGGGCAGGTACTTCTCGATCGGCGCGTCGAGGGACACCTTGCCCTCGTCGACCAGTTGCAGCACCACCGCCGCGGTGACGGTCTTGGTGTGGCTGCCGACGCGGAAGCGGTCGGTGGGCCTGACGGGCTTGCGGGTGTTGACGTTGCCGGTACCGGAGTTGAGGCTCCAGGAGCCGGAGCTGTCGCCCGCGTACACCCCTGCGCCCGGGCCGAATCGCGCCTGATAGGAGTTCAGCGCCGCCTGGGTGGCGGCATGGCCGTCGGCCGTCCGGGCCTGCGCCGAGGCCGGCAGCGCCAGCACCGTCGCGACCACCGTGCCGAGTACGGCCGCGAGCCGCCGTCTGCCGATGTTCTTCGTCACCGCTTCTCCTCGCCTGATGCATAGGTACAGACGATCGAATCCTTTGCGCCAGATGCATCGCGCACGAGTACGTGATCGGCCAACTATTCGGTCACGGCAGCCGTTCCAGGAGAGTCCGGGCCGCGTCCAGCATCAGCCGGCAGATCCGGTCCGGATCGGCCCCGGCCAGCGGCTCCTGGCGGACGACCACCCGGGTCAGCCCGATGCCGAGCACCCAGGCGAGCACCAGCGCGGCGCGCAGCTCGGCGTCCCCGGAATCGGTGAGGCCGGCCAGCGCCGTGGTGTATTCCTCGGTGAGGCGGTGGTTGGCCCGGTTGGCCTCGTCGTCGCTTCCGACGGAGCGCAGGAACACCTCCAGTGAGCGGTCCCCGGGCAGCTCTCCGGCAGGGGTGAGCAGATTCCGCAACGCGGTCTCCAGCAGCTGCTCGACAGGGGTCTCGTGCAGCTGCTGGTGGCCGTTCATCGCCACCACCTCGGTGAAGAGCGCTGTTTTCGAGCCGAAATAGCGGAAGAGCAGGGCCTGGTTGACCTCCGCGCGGTCGGCGATGGCGCGAACGGTGGTGCGGTCGTAACCGTGCTTGGCGAACAGTTCCGCCGCGGCCCGCACAAGGCGCCGACGGGTTTCTTCGGCATCGCGTCGGCGCGCCGGTTTGTCCGAGGTCATGCCGTCCCCTCCTCAAAGTCCGGGCCGCGAGGTCCCGTTGACGCCTGCCGCGGCCCGTCCTACGGTCGATGTAAGCAAAGGCTTACATCGCGTTTCCGTTCGGCGCGAGACCCTACTGCCAACGCGAAGGGATCAAGGCCCCCCGATGTCGACCTCCCGCAGCGAGCCCCTCAGCTATCCGTTCAACGAAGCCGCCGGCCTGGATCTGTCCGAGCGGTACGAGGAGGTGCGCGGCGCCGAAGGGCTGCGGCGCGTCCGGCTGCCGTACGGCGAGCCGGCCTGGCTCGTCACCCGCTACCCGGACGCCAGACTGGTGCTGGGCGACCGGCGGTTCAGCCGTGCCGCCTGCGCCGACCACGACGAACCCCGGCAGTCGCCGGGCCGGTCCAACAGCGGCATCCTCGCCATGGATCCGCCCGATCACACCCGGTTGCGAAGGCTGGTGACCAAGGCGTTCACCGTCCAGCGGATGGAGCGGCTGCGCCCGGACATCCGTGCCCTGGCCGAGCGGCTGCTGGACGAGATGGTGGCGGCCGGGCCTCCCGCGGATCTCGTGGATTCCTTCGCCCTCCCGCTGCCGGTCCAGGTGATCTGCCGGCTGCTCGGGGTGCCGGAGGCGGACCGCCCGCTGTTCCGCAAGTGGAGCGACGACGCCCTGTCCACCAGCTCGCTCACGGCCGAGGAGGCGGAGGCCAGCCGTGAGGAACTGCGCGCCTACATGGCCGGGTTGATCGACGAGCGCCGCACCCGGCCCGCGGACGACCTGATGACCGATCTGATCGAGGCCCGCGACAAGGAGGACCGTCTCTCGGAGGAGGAACTGGTCGACCTGTGTGTGGCGGTGCTGGTGGCCGGGCACGAGACGACCGCCACCCAGATCCCCAACTTCGTGTGCACCCTTCTCGGCCACCCCGGCGAGCTGGCGCGTCTGCACGCCGATCCCGGCCTGGTCCCGGACGCGGTCGAGGAGTTGATGCGTTTCGTCCCGCTGGGCATGGCGGCGTCCATGGCCCGTTACGCCACCGAGGACGTCGAGGTGGGCGGCACGTTGGTGCGCAAGGGCGAGCCGGTCCTGGTCTCCATGGCGGCCGCCAACCGCGACGGGCAGCGCTTCGGCGATCCCGGCACGCTCGACCTGGGCCGGGAGGGCAACCAGCACCTGGGGTTCGGCCACGGCGTCCACCACTGCCTGGGGGCACCGCTGGCCCGGGCCGAGCTCCAGGAGGCTTTGCGGGCCCTGGTCCTGCGCCTGCCGGGCCTGCACGCGGCCGGTGACATCGTCTGGAAGACCCAGATGCTGGTGCGCGGCCCGCGGGCGATGCCGGTGGGGTGGTGACGATGGCCTGGCACGTGACGGTCGACCGCACGCGCTGCATGGGCTCGGGTATCTGCACGTCCCTGGCGGGTTCGCTCTTCGTGCTGGACGAGGAGCGCTCCCGGCCCGTGACCGAGGAGGCCGCCCCCGACGAGGCGGTGCTGGACGCCGCCGACTCCTGCCCGGCACAGGCCATCACCGTGACCGCGCACGGTCAGGTGATCGGCCCCCGGGACTGAGCGCCGGGGGCCGGCCACCCGGCGCCTACGGCGCCATCTCGTACGCGCCCGACAGCGCCTCGACGCGCTCCCAGACACGGGCCGAGCGGTCCGCGTCCACGACCGGGCGGCGGACCGCGCCGAGGGCCCAGGTCTGCTGCGCCTCGGTGGCGGAGTCCTTGCCGTGCAACTCGACGGCGTGGGCGGAGAAGTCGCGGACGAGGACGGCGAACAGCTCGTCGAGCACGTCCTCCTCGGTCCCGGTCAGGGCGGCCTGCTCCAGGATCAGCTGGCCGTGCACTACCAGGGCGAAGAGCTGGCCGATGGCGAGGAGCAGGTCGAGGTCGCGGCTCTGCTCCTCCCCGGGCGCGGCGGTGGTGACGAACTCGCAGAGCGCGTCGGCCTGTTCGCGGAAGCGGGCGACGTTCGACAGGTGGGCGTACGTGTCGTACGCGGCGCGCCAGTCGTGGAAGCGTACGGAGCCCAGGCCGCGCGCCGGTCCCTGCCGGAAGAGGAAGGTGTCGTCGGCCGCGTCGAGCCGTGTCGGCACGGCCGGGTAGTCGACGGGCGCCAGCAGGTGGTTGCCCATGAACTTCAGGATGAGCGCGAGGTTGACGTGGACCGTGCCCTCGAGCTTGGGCAGGCCGCGGATCTCGGAGGCGGCCTGGGCGAAGTAGGTGTCCTTCTCGAAGCCCTTGGCCGCGATGACGTCCCACATCAGGTCGATGACCTTCTCGCCCTCGGTCGTCACCTTCATCTTCGTCATGGGATTGAAGAGCAGGTAGCGGCGGTCGTCGGGCCCGGCGGTGCGGAAGTAGTCGACGGCGCGGCCGCTGAACAGCTTCATGCCGACGAGGCGTACGTACGCGTCGGTCAACTCGCGGCGCACGTGCGGGAAGGCGGTGACGGGGCGGCCGTAGAGGACGCGGTTGTGCGCGTGGGTGACGGCCTCGTACATCGCGTGCTCGCAGATGCCGATGGAGGCGGTGCACAGGTTGAACTTGCCGACGTTGACGGTGTTCAGCGCGGCGTCGAACGCGGCGCGCCCGGTGTGCAGGATGTCGCCGGGGGCGACCGGGTAGTTCTCGAGCCGGAACTCACTGACGTACTTCGCCGAGTCGACCACGTTCTTCACGAGGTGGTACGCCTCGTGGCGGCTGTCGGCGGCGAAGAAGACGTAGCCGTCGGGGCCCTCGACGTCGGTGCGGCGGCCGAAGACGGAGACGAGACCGGCGGCGTTGCCGTTGCCGATGTAGTACTTGGATCCGGTGGCCCGGAAGCCGCCGTCGCCGTCGGGCTCGAGCAGCATGTCGGTCGAGTAGATGTCGGCGCCGTGGGTCTTCTCCGACAGGCCGAAGGCGAACACCTCGCCCTGGTCGAGCAGTTCGGCCGCCCGGGTACGGGCGGCGGCGTTGTCGCTCTGCCAGACCGGGCCGAGGCCGAGGATGGTGACCTGCCAGGCGTACCAGTAGTCGAGCCCGTAGAAGCCGAATATCTCGTTGAGGGCGGCGATACGGGCGGTGTCCCAGCGCTTGTCTTCATTACCGGAAGCGGCTTCGGCCGGAGTGAGGAACGTCGCGAACAGCCCCTCCTTGGCGGAGAATTCGAGGAAGTCCGCCAGCCAGGCGCGGGAGCGGTAGTCCTCGATCAGCTTGCGCTTGCCGCGGGTCTCGAACCAGTCGACGGTGGCGCGCAGCAGCCTGCGGGTCTCCGGGTCGAAGTGCGCCGGGTCGTAGGTGCGCGGGTTGAGGAGCAGCGGGTCAGCCATGGTTCTCCGTCTTTTCGGCTCGGAGTCGGGATGAGTCAGGTCGGATCCGGTGGAGGGTGGCGAGCACGTCGTCGAGCCAGTCGAGCGTCATCCGCTCGTACGCGATGCCGCCGCGCAGCACGACGTGCTGCAACTCCCCCATGGCGTCCGGCTCCGCGGGGGCGTCGGGCCCGGTGAAGTCGCGCAGTTCCCCCGCGAGGTAGTGCGCGAGCCGTTCGGAGTGCACGTGGCGGTACCGCTCGACCTGGCGGATCAGGGCGGACGGGTCGTCGAAGGCGGCGCCCCGGATCTTCACGGCGAGGTCGTGCCGGACGCTCTCGGGCTCGATCGGCTCGTGCAGCCACCCGGAGAGGACGGCCTGCCCGGCGGCGGCGACCGAATAGTGCTTCTTATCCGGTTTGCCCTGCTGTGCCACCTCGCGGGCCTCCACCCAGCCGTCGCTCTCCATCCGCTTGAGAACGCGGTAGATCTGCTGATGGGTGGCGGTCCAGAAGTAGCCGATGGACCGGTCGAAGCGCCGGGCCAGCTCATAGCCGGAGCCCGGCTTCTCCAGCAGGGAGACGAGGATCGCGTGCTCGAGCGCCATACGCCGGATCCTCTATGCAACTCGTTTCATAGGCAAGTGGGTCCCACTCCGGTGAGACGCGGCTCACGCGGAACGGTTGCCCCGATCGGCCCTGGTGGCCGCCCCGGACCCGGATCAGCATGGGAAGGCATCGCGGACAGGCCCCGTCCACCTTCGGAGGCAGTCATGCAGGACACCGTCATCACCGACGAGGAGCTGCGCGCGCTGGACGCCCACTGGCGAGCGGCCAACTACCTGGCAGTCGGGCAGATCTATCTGATGGCCAACCCGTTGCTGACCGAACCCCTGCGCCCCGAGCACATCAAGCCGCGGCTGCTGGGCCACTGGGGCACCTCGCCCGGCCTGAACCTGGTCCACACCCACCTCAACCGCGTCATCCGCGCCCGTGGCCTGGACGCGCTGTGCGTCTGGGGTCCCGGGCACGGCGGCCCCGCGGTGCTGGCCAACTCCTGGCTGGAGGGGACGTACTCGGAGACGTACCCGGACGTCAGCCGGGACGCGGAGGGCATGGAACGGCTGTTCCGGCAGTTCTCCTTCCCCGGCGGGGTGCCCAGCCACGTCGCCCCCGAGACGCCCGGTTCGATCCACGAGGGCGGGGAGCTCGGCTACTCGCTCTCCCACGCCTACGGGGCCGCCTTCGACAACCCGGACCTGCTCGTGGCCTGCGTCATCGGCGACGGCGAGGCCGAGACCGGGCCGCTGGCCGCCTCGTGGCATTCCACCAAGTTCCTCGACCCCGTCCACGACGGCGCGGTCCTGCCCGTCCTCCACCTCAACGGCTACAAGATCGCCAACCCGACCGTGCTCGCCCGCCTCCCCGAGCGGGAACTCGACGACCTCCTGCGCGGCTACGGCCACGAGCCCCTGCACGTCACCGGGGACGACCCCGCGACCGTCCACCGGGCCATGGCGCGGGCCATGGACACGGCACTCGACCGGATCGCCCTCGTCCAGCGCGCCGCCCGCGAGGAAGGCACGGCCGAACGGCCCCACTGGCCGGTGATCGTGCTGCGCACGCCCAAGGGCTGGACCGGTCCCGCCGAGGTTGACGGCCTGCCCGTCGAGGGCACCTGGCGCGCCCACCAGGTGCCGCTGGCCGAGGTCCGCCAGAATCCCGAGCATCTGCGGCAGTTGGAGGCGTGGATGCGCTCCTACCGCCCGGAGGAGCTCTTCGACGAGCACGGCCGCCCCCGGCCCGAGGTCCTCTCCCGCATCCCCGGCGGCACCCGCAGGCTCGGGGCGACGCCCCACGCCAACGGCGGTCTGCTGCTGCGCGACCTGCCCGTCCCCCCGCTGGAGCGCTTCGCGGTACCGGTCGACAAGCCCGGCGCGAGCCTGCACGAGCCCACGCGCGTGCTGGGCGAGCTGCTGGAGGAGGTCATGGAGGCCACCGCCGGGCGCCGCGACTTCCGTCTGGTCGGGCCCGACGAGACCGCCTCCAACCGGCTCCAGGCCGTCTACCGGGCCAGCGGCAAGGCGTGGCAGGCCGGCGTCCTTCCCGTCGACGAACACCTCGACCGGCACGGCCGCGTCATGGAGATCCTCTCCGAACACACCTGCCAGGGCTGGCTGGAGGGCTATCTGCTCACCGGCCGGCACGGTCTGTTCTCGTGCTACGAGGCGTTCGTCCACATCGTCGACTCCATGGTCAACCAGCACATCAAATGGCTGCGCGTCACCCGCCGTCTCCCCTGGCGCCGCCCCATCGCCTCCCTCAACTACCTGCTCACCTCGCACGTCTGGCGCCAGGACCACAACGGCTTCTCCCACCAGGACCCCGGCTTCATCGACCACATCCTCAACAAGAGCCCGGAAGCGGTGCGGGTCTACCTCCCGCCGGACACCAACACCCTGCTGTCCGTGGCCGATCACGTGCTGCGCAGCCGGGACTACGTCAACGTCGTCGTCGCGGGGAAGCAGCCCTGCTTCGACTGGCTCGGCCTGGAACAGGCCCGCGCCCACTGCGCCCGGGGCGCCGGCATCTGGGAGTGGGCCGGCACCGGGAACAACGGCCGCGAGCCCGACGTCGTCCTCGCCTGTGCCGGTGACGTGCCCACCCTCGAGGTGCTGGCCGCCGCCCAGCTCATCCGCCGCCATCTGCCGGATCTGGTGCTGCGCGTCGTCAACGTCGTCGACCTGGCCAGGCTGCTGCCCGCGAGCGAGCACCCGCACGGGATGACCGACCCCGAGTACGACGCCCTGTTCACCCGGGACAGGCCCGTCGTCTTCGCCTACCACGGCTATCCCTGGCTCATCCACCGCCTCGCCTACCGCCGCACCGGTCACGACCGTCTCCATGTACGCGGCTACAAGGAGATCGGCACCACGACGACGCCCTTCGACATGGTCGTCCGCAACGACCTGGACCGCTACCGCCTCGTCATGGACGTGATCGACCGTGTCCCGGGCCTGGCGGTGCGCGCCGCCGCGGTGCGGCAGGCCATGGAGGACGCCCGTACCCGCCACCACTCCTGGATCCGGGAGCACGGGACGGACCTGCCGGAGGTCGCCGACTGGACCTGGTCGGGATGTTGATCCGATCGTCGGCACCGAGGCGGTTCGGGTCCGGCCGCGGCGGCCGGGCCGTTAGGCTTCGGCCCTGTGACCACTGGCGACAGGAGTGACGAGACATCACATTCGGGCCTGCCCGGACTCCGGCGGGCCCTGGGTGCGGATCTCGGTGCGGATCTCGGTGCGGATCTCGGACAACTGGGCAATGGACTGGCCGATTTCACCCGGTCCCAGGAGCGGATGCACGGGCTCCTGGAGTCGATGCTCGCGATCAGCGGCGAGCTGGAGCTGTCCGTCGTCCTGCGACGGATCGTCACCACGGCGATGGACCTGGCCGACGCCCGCTACGGGGCGCTGGGGGTGCTGAACGAGGACGGATCGGAGCTGGCCGAGTTCATCCCGGTGGGGCTGACCGAGGAGGAGCGGGACCGGCTGGCCGACGCGCCCCTGCCGCACGGTGAGGGCCTGCTGGGCATACTCATCGGCGATCCCCGGCCGCTGCGGGTCGACGACATTCCCGGCCATCCGCGATCGGCGGGCTTCCCTCCGGGGCATCCGCCGATGCGCTCTCTGCTCGGGGTGGCCATCTCGGTGCGCGGACAGGTCTACGGAAACCTCTATCTGACCGACCGCCGGGACGGCAAGCCGTTCGACCAGGACGACGAGGCCGTGGTGGCCGCCCTGGCCGGGGCGGCGGGCGTGGCCATCGAGAACGCCCGGCTCTACGGTCAACTGCGCTCCGGGGCCGAGCAGTTCCAGCGGCTGCTGCTGCCCCGCCTGCCCGACCTCGCACCGTTCTCCGCCTGGACGATGTACCAACCAGCCTCCGATCCCCGGCTGTTGGGCGGCGACTGGTACGACGCCCTGCTGTTGCCCGACGGCACCCGGGCGCTGATCGTGGGCGATGTCATGGGCCACGACGTACGGGCCGCCGCCACCATGGCGCAGATCCGCAACATGCTGCGCGCCCTGGCCTTCGACTCCGCGGCCCCGCCCGGCGAGCTGCTGTCCCGGCTGGACCGCGCGCTGACCGCCCTCGACGAACCCGTCATCACGACCGTCTGCCTGGCCCGGATCCAGCCCGCCGAGGACGGCTGGTCGCTGTGGTGGAGCAGCGCCGGCCATCCGCCGCCGCTGGTGGTGACCGCGGACGGCCGCACCGTACGGCCCGGCGGCGAGGCGGACGTCCCGCTGGGGGTCGACCCGCTGCTGCCCCGCGACGACCACCGGTGCCCGCTGCCGCCGGGGGCCACGGTGCTGATGTTCACCGACGGCCTGATCGAGCGCCCGGGCCTGGACCTCGACGACGCGGTGCGCACGGTCGCGGACGCGGCCGCGGCCCACGCGGACCAGGACCCGGAAACGCTGGGGCGGGCCGTGGTGGCCGCCCGCACCGGTGACGGCCATGACGACATGGCGCTGCTGGTCGTGCGCGCACCTGCCGGACAGGCTCAGTGGTCGCGCAGGCCGATGCGGTCGTGAAGGCGGCGCAGCGGCTTGGGAGCCCACCAGTTGGCCCGTCCGGCCAGCCGCATGAAGGAGGGCACCAGGACGGCACGGACGAGTGTCGCGTCCAGCACCACCGCCAGCGCCAGGCCGACGCCGAGCAGTTTCAGCAGCGTCACTCCGGAGATGGCGAAGACGAACAGCACCACGGCGACGATGGCCGCGGCGGCCGTGATGATGCGCCCGGTGTGCTGGAGGCCGAAGGCGACCGACTCCGTGTTGTCCCCGATCTGCAGATACCGTTCGCGGATCCGGGAGAGCAGGAACACCTCGTAGTCCATGGAGAGTCCGAAGGCCACGCAGAAGGTCAGGATCGGGATGGTCGTGTCGAGCGTGCCGGTGTGCAGCGGGCTGCCCACCAGGAACGACAGGTGCCCTTCCTGGAAGACGAACACCATCGCCCCGAACGTGGCGCTGAGGCTGAGGGTGTTGAGCACGAGCGCCTTGACCGGCATCAGCACGCTCCCGGTGAACAGGAAGAGCAGCACCAGCGAGGCGCCCACCACGATGCCGATCGCCGCAGGAGTGGCGCGGGCGACGGCCGCGGTGCTGTCCTTGACCTCGGCGGCCTGCCCGCCCACCCACACCCGGGCGGCGGGCTCCGCCCCGGGCGGCGGCGCCACCTTCCGCAGCCGGCCGACCAGATCGGCGCCGGCGGGCGAGTCCTGCTCCATCGAGGAGACGACGGAGAGCAGCGAGTTGCCGGCGTCGGCCAGGGCGGCATTCGCCGGGCCCGGGTCCTGGACCCGGCGTCCGCCGGCGTAGGTGCCGGTCGCCGCGGTCACCTGCTTGACGCCGTGTACCGCGGACAGCGAGCGGGCGTAGGGGTCGAGGCGTTGGCCCTGGTCGCGCCCCACGCCCTCCACCACCACCGGGGCGGTGCGCAGCACGCCCGCGTCGAACTGGTCGCGCAGCAGTTGCGTGGCGCGGTGCACCTGGGATTCGGCGGGCAGGGAGCGGTCGTCCCAGAGGCTGGAGGTGAGCCGGGTGAACGGCGAGGCGAGGACGGCCAGCAGGATCACCGCGGCGCCTCCGTAGAGGACCGGGCGGCGCATCACCGCTGTGGCGAACCGGTACCAGCGTCCGTCGGCCGGGTCCGTCGTACGGGACGCGTCCCGCCGCGCCCGGCCGCGCAGCCGGGCGAAGACGTCGTAGCGGTTGACCCGGTGGCCCAGGACGGCGAGCAGCGCGGGCAGGACGAAGACCGCCCCCGCCGCCGCGGAGAGCACCACCGCGATGCCGCCGTAGGCGAAGGAGCGCAGGAAGTACTGGGGGAAGACCAGCAGGGCGACGAGCGACAGGGCCACCGTGAGCGCGGAGAAGGCGACCGTCCGGCCCGCCTTGCACACGGTCGGGCGAAGGGCCTCCCGGACGGTGGCGCCGGTGCGCAGTTCCTCCCGGAAGCGGGCGAGCATGAACAGGCTGTAGTCGATGGCGAGGCCGAGGCCGAGTGCCGTGGTGGAGTTCATCGAGTACACGGAGATCGACACGACGCCCGCCAGGGCGTTGAGCACGGCCCGGCTCACCAGGATGGACAGCAGGGCGATGACGAGCGGCAGGGCGGCGGCCACCGCGCTACCGAAGACCAGCAGGAGGAGGACGAGGGTGATCGGAGTGGAGACCGCCTCGCCGACCAGCAGGTCGTGCGCGCTGCGCTTGCCCACCTCCGACTGCACCTGCGCGGGCCCGGCCGCCATGACCGTCTGCCCCTGCGCGTGCCGGCGTAACTCCGGGACCAGCCGCTCGGCGGTCTTCGTCCGTGCGTCCTCGTCGCCGCGCAGGGAGAGCGACACGAGCCCGGTGTCGCCGTCGCGGGAGCGCATCGAGGGCGCCCGCCCGGCCGTCCAGTACGAGGTGGCGGCCCGTACGCCCTTGTCGTGCGCGGCGCGCTGGGTCAGCGCGGTCCCCAAGGACGTCGCCGCCGGCGAGTCGACCGGGCTGTCGCCCCGTACCAGCAGGACCAGGTCGCTGCCGGCGGAGGGGAAGTGCTCGGACATCAGGCGCGCGGCGCGGGAGGACTGCGCGTCGGGGTCGAAGAACCCGCCGTGGACCAGCCGGTGTTCGACGCCCAGGCCGCCTATCCCGGCCAGGACGAGCAGGACCGTGCTCACCCACAGCACGACGGTGCGCCGTCGGTACAGCGATCCGCTGACGCGGTCGAGCATGATGAGCCTCCCTGGCCGAAATGGTGGTACCGAGATACCGCATCCGCGCCTGTCCTGTCATGAGGGTCAACTCGGCCTCGGCCGACACAAGTTAGATTGAACTCGCGAGATCCGACCGCGGCGACGACGCAGAGTGGGGCCCATGAATCAGGAACATACGCTGCTGGACCTGCTCGGCGTGCTCGATCTCGACCCCGGCCCGGGGGGCGACGGGGAGCGCTTTCTCGGGCGCGCTTCCCTGGACCGGAACTCCCCCGTGTACGGAGGGCACATGGCCGGTCAGGCACTGGCCGCCGCCGGCCGTACGCTGCCCGCCGAACTGCCCGTGCACTCCGTGCACTGTTTCTTCGTACGGCCCGCCGTGCCGGCCGTCCCCTTCGACTACCAGGTCGAGCGGGTGCGGGACAGCACCGCGTTCGCCACCCGGCGGGTCCGCGCGACCCAGCGCGGCCGGGAGGTGTTCGCCCTGACCGCGTCCTTCCACCGCCCCGAGCCGGGCCTCGCCCATCAGGACCCGATGCCGCGGGTCCCGGACCCGGAGGACCTGCCGACCTACGAGGAGAGGCTGGCCACGGCGTTCGGCGAGGCCATCGACCCCCTCGGGCATCCGTACGAGCTGCGTTTCGTCGGGCCGTTGAGCTTCGACATCGAGAAGGACCCGTCTCTCGCGTCCCCCCGGACCCACGTATGGGTGCGCGTCAAGGGCGAGCTGCCCGAGGAGGCGGCCGCCGACCGTGAACACCTGCTGCATGCCTGTCTGCTGACGTATGTCTGCGATGTGACGATGCTCGAGACGGTCCTGGTCCGGCACGGCGTCTCGTGGTTTCGCGCCACCGGGAAGAGCATCGACTACACGCTGTGGATCCACCGCCCTTTCCGCGCGGACGACTGGCTGCTGTGCACGCACGAGTCCCCGGCGGCCTCCGGGGGACGGGGACTGGTCCTCGGCCGGGTCTTCACCCGCGACGGGCTCCTGGTCGCCACCCTCGCCCAGGAGGGCCTGCTCCGTGTGAACGGCGCCGTCACGGACGCCTGAATACCGAAAGGACCCGACTCGAATGATCCGCAGGGACTACCCGGCATTTCTCGCGGCCGTGTGCGCGGGCGGGGGTTACGACGACCCCGCGGCGGCGCAGGAAGCGGCCGGCACCGTCCTGACGGTGCTCGGCCAGCGGCTGGGCGTGCGGTCGGCGTGTGCGCTCGCGGACCGGCTCCCCGACGAGGCCGGCGAGGCGCTGCTCGCCGAGGTTCACGAGGTGCCGCGCGACTGGGACGCGCGGGGATTCGTCCTGCACGTCGCCCGGGCCTTCGGCGTCCCGGAACCGGCGGCCGTGGCCGAGGCCACGGCCGTGCTCGGCGCCGTCGCGGACGTCATCGGCGACGAGGCGGCGAAGGACCTGCTCGGCATCCTGCCGGAGGACTTCCGCGACCTCTTCGGCAAGCCCCGCGGGTTCCGTACGGGCTGACCGGGCTCACCGCCGCATGTCGTCCGGACCGGCCCCTGCCGCCGCGGCCTTGCCGATCAGCTCGCGCAACGCGTCGGGGGCGGGCGCGACGACTTCGCCGATCCTCACCCCGTCGCAGAAGGCCATGAAGACGGGCACGGGGCCGACACCGGCCTTCTGCGCGATCTCGAACGCCTCGTCCAGATCCACCGAGTAGAAACCGACGCTGCCGGCGAATTCGGGCAGTTCGGAGAACCTCTCGAAGACCGGCCCGATCGCCCGGCAGAGGCCGGCCCATGTCGCGCAGAAGCCCACCACCGCGCCCTTGTCCTGCGCGATGGCGTTCTCGAACTCGTTCATGCACGTCAACGGCGTGACCGCCATGTTCTTCGACTCCTCGGATCCTCAGCGGCAACCGGTGCCCGTGGCGAGCCGCGGCGTACGGAACTCACCGTTCCACACCCCCTGCGGCCCCGCACGCCGACGTAATCCTTCCCCCATGATTTCGCATCGTGACCCGAATGGTTCGGTATCCGATGTAATCTCGTTGACATGACCCGGTTCCTCACGACCGAGCGGAAGCGCCCCGAGTGCATACGCACACGCCCCGGTGCCTGGTGGCTGGCGGTGGCGACGGTGTGCTTCGGGGCGTTCATGGGGCAACTGGACGCGAGCATCGTGACGTTGACGTACGGCAGCCTGCAATCCCGCTTCGGCGCTTCGCTGGCGGCCGTCGAGTGGGTGTCCCTGGCGTATCTCCTGGCTCTGGTGGCCCTGTTGCTCCCGGCCGGGCGGCTGTCGGACGCCTACGGACGCAAACTGTTCTATCTGTACGGGTTCTTGGTGTTCAGCGGCGCATCGGCGGCTTGTGGACTGGCGCCGTCGCTGGCTGTACTGGTGGTCTTCCGGGTCGTGCAGGCCTGCGGGGCCGCGATGATGCAGGCCAACAGCGTTGCCCTGGTGACCACCAGCGCCCCGCGCGAGCGGATGCGTGCCGCGCTGGGGGTGCAGGCCGCCGCGCAGGCGCTCGGGCTCGCACTCGGCCCCACGGTGGGAGGTGCCCTGGTGTCCACACTCGGCTGGCGCTGGGTGTTCGGCATCAACGTGCCCATCGGAATCGTCGCCCTGATCGCCGGCCACTATCTGCTGCCGCGCACCCGTCACCGGTCCCCGGCCCGGCGGTTCGACTGGGCGGGCCTCGTCCTGCTGGCGGCGGCGACCACCAGTCTGCTGCTGGCCGTCTCCGCCGCCTCCGGCCTGCCCGTGGAGGGCTGGGCCGTCGCCGTGCTCTTCACCGTGGCCGCCGGGGCCACCTGGGCCTTTGCCGACCGGCAGCGCCGGATCCCGCATCCGCTGCTGGACCTGCGCATGCTGCGGGTGCGCGCCGTCTCGGCCGGGCTGTTCGCGGCACTGTGCGGATACCTGGTGCTGTTCGGCCCGCTGGTGCTGGTGCCCATCATCGTGACGCTGCACGGGCACACCACGCTGACGGCGGGCTGCGTGCTCACCGCTCTGCCGGCGGGCTTCGCGCTGGCGGCCACCACTGCCGACCGCATCGTGCCCAGCGGGGTCCCCGACCGGGCCCGGTGCGTGGCCGGGGCCGTCCTGTGCGGCGGGGCGCTGGCCGCCATGCTGGCCTCGTCGTTGTCCATCGCCTGGCTGACATCGACGCTGGCGCTGATCGGGATGGGTCTCGGGCTGTTCACCCCGGCCAACAACGCCCTGATCATGGGCGTGATCCCGGCGGGCTCCTCCGGCACGGGCGGCGGCCTGGTGAACATGGCCCGCGGCCTGGGCACGGCCCTGGGGGTCGCGCTGGTCGCCCTCGCGCTCTACCTCGGCGGTCCCTTCGGCCACCGCTGGGCCATCTTCACGCTGCTGCTCGTATCGGTCCTCGCCGCGGTGGCCGCGTGGCTCGGGACACCGGCGGGGGCCGGTGAACCCGCTCGTCCCGGTTCCCCGCCTGTGCGCGGCAGCCATGCGAAGCGGGCGCCGGACGACCGGATGTCCCCCAGGTAAACTCTCCGCATGCCGCCGAACCGCCCTGGGGATTCGGACACCGCCGCCGAACGGTCCACCGACGCGCACCTGCTCACCGCGGCTGTCACGCGTCTGCGCCGGGCGCTGCGCGCCTCGATACGCACGGACTACCCGTGGGAGCAACTGCCCATGGCCCAGGTCGAGCTGCTGCAGGTCCTCGCCGAGCACTCCCCGGCCCGGGTCAGCGAACTCGCCGCCGGCCAGCGGCTGGCACCCAGCACTGTCAGCGGGCTCATCGGCCAGATGATGAACAGCGGCCTCGTCGCCCGTGCCGTCGACCCGGCCGACCGCCGTGCCGCCGTCGTCACCCTCACCGACGCCGGCCGCGCCCAGCTCGAGGCATGGACCCGGGCCCACGAACGCCGCCTGGAGGCCGCGCTGGCATCGCTCGACGAGGGCGAACAGGCCGTCATACGCGCGGCGTTGCCCGCCCTGTTCCGTCTCGCCGAGCACCTCGACGAGACGGCCGGCTGACCCTCATTCCCCGCACCCTTGCCATACGCGTCGCTGGAACAGATTTCCGGTGGCCTGGTTACCGCACTCTCCACACGGTAAACCTCCTTCGGGGGCGTAAGGAGGCATGATCGGCAGGCATCCACCCGCTGTCCCCCTTCAACTCGCCGTCCCCTGAAACGCCCTGCCATCGTCACGCCGGGCAGAGCTCAGGCAAACAAACAGGACGGCAAGGCGACAGCCGGGAATCGTCCAGCGGACACCAGGTCAACACCAAAGGCGGAAAGCACCGTTCCGGCCTTGGAGCGGCATATCACGGCAAGCCCTCATTACTCCGTGTGGTGCCGGTGCCACGGGTGACGCAGGCGCACCCAGACGTCCCGGGCCCCGCGCCCGGCCTCGACGCGGCTCCGGGCGACGAGTTCCCGGGCTTTCTCCTCGCTGTCCACCATCGGCCCGGAGCCGCGCAGCGGGCGGCCGGCCGTTTCGTGCAGGAAGAAGGCGGAGACGAAGCCGATGGTGCCGGCCGCCATCAAGTAGTAGGCCGGAATCATCTCGTTGTGGGTGTTCTCGATCAGGGCGGAGACGAACAGCGGGGTGGTGCCGCCGAAGAGCGAGACAGAGATGTTGTAGGAGACGGAGAGCGCTCCGTAGCGCAGCCGGGTGGGGAAGAGCGCGGGCAGGGTGGACGCGGCGGTGCCCGCGAAGGAGACCAGCAGCAGGGCGAGGATGAGGCACCCGATGGCCGGCAGCACCACCCCCTGGGCGCGGATGAGCAGGAGGGCGGGGACGGCCAGGACCACCAGGGCGGCGCTGCCGGCCATGAAGACCGGCCGGCGTCCCCAGATGTCGGAGTAGCGGCCCACCGTGGTGATGGTGAGCGCGACGACGATCATGGAGCACAGGACCAGCAGTTGCGCGGTGGTGGAGTCGCGGCCGAGCGTCTCGGACATATAGGTCGGCAGGTAGGAAGTGACCAGGTAACTGGTCACGTTGTAGACCACCACCAGGCCCATGCAGATCAGCACGGCGTGCCAGTGCTTGGTGAAGGTCTCCTTCAGCCGCCCGTGCCCGGACTGCCGGCCCTCTTCGGCGTGCTCCTCCAGGGCCCCGGGAGATTCGTCGGAATCCTTGGCCATGCCGGCCGTGCCGGCCGCGGCCGCGGCCTTGAAGGCGGGCGTCTCCTCCAGCCGCATCCGCATGTAGAGCCCGATCAGGCCGAGCGGCCCGGACAGCAGGAAGGGCAGCCGCCAGCCCCAGTCGACCATGGTGCTCTCGCCCAGGGTCGCGGTGAGCGTGGTCACGAGCGCGGATCCCAGCACGTAGCCCACGAAGGTGCCGAAGTCCAGCCAGCTGCCCAGGAAACCCCGGCGTTCATCGGGCGAGTACTCGGCGATGTAGGTGGTGGCTCCCGCGTACTCGCCACCGGTGGAGAAGCCCTGCACCAGGCGGCACAGCAGCAGCAGGACGGGCGCCAGCAGACCGACCGTCCCGTAGCCGGGCAGCAGGCCCACGGCGAAGGTGCTCACCGCCATCATGATCATGGTGGCGGCCAGCACCCGCTGCCGCCCGATGCGGTCGCCCAGCGGCCCGAAGGCCAGTCCGCCCAGCGGACGCACCAGGAAGGCCACGGCGAAGGTCGCGAAGGACGCGATGACCTGGATACCGGGAGAACTGCCGGGGAAGAACACCTTGCCGAGCACGGCCGCCAGATAGGCGTACACCCCGAAGTCGAACCACTCCATCATGTTGCCGAGCGCCGCCGCCGAGACGGCCCTTCGCACCTCGGGACGGTCGGTGACCGTCACCTCTTCGAGGCTCAGCGCGTTCTTGCGGCGGCGCAGTGCGATACGCATCAGCCGGTCGGTCGCGGGAGTGCTCTCCCGCGGCGACCTGACCTGGCCCGGCCTCGGGGGTTTCCTGCGGTCGGCGTCCATATATCTATTCAATCCCTGTGCGCGGTTTGGTGCTTCTTGGGGCCTGAGTGAAACCGGCCAGCCGCGCGCTTACCCGGGCAGGTGGGCCGCAACCTCCTTCATGTACAAGTAAAAAGTTCGGCGGCGTACGGGGGCTGGGCGCCGGCGCGGGAGCAGGTGACCGCGGCGGCGCGGGCCGCGAAGGCCAGGATGTCGCGCCACTGGCCGTCGTCGAGGGCGGGGGACGCGCTGAGGGCGCCGTGGCCGTCGAGCCGGTGCAGCAGCGCGGCGTTGACGGTGTCGCCCGCGCCGATGGTGTCCACGACCGCCACCTGCTCACTGGGGACGGCCAGTTCACGGCCGTCGCGGGTGAGGACCGTCAACCCCGCGCCGCCACGGGTGAGTACGACGGCGTACGGGCCCTCGGCCAGCCACTCCCGGGCGGCGCTCATCGGGTCGCGCTCCGGGCCCGCGAGCCAGGCCGCGTCCTCCTCCGAGAGCTTGAGGAGAGTGACGTACGGGAGCCATGAGCGGAAGCGGGCCCGGTAGGCGTCCGCGTCGGGGATGAGGCCGGGGCGGATGTTCGGGTCGAGGGCCGTGAACAGGCCTCGGGCGGATGCGCGGCGCATCAGTTCCTCGTACGCGCTCGCCCCGGGCTCGAGGACCAGCGAGCAGGTGCCGAAGGAGACGGCACGTGCCGCTTCGGGCAAGGCGTCCGGGCCGGTGAACAGGCGGTCCGCCGTGCCCTCGACATGGAAGGAGTACTCGGCAGAGCCGCCCTCGCCGATGTGCGCCACAGCCAGGGTCGTGGGTTCGGGGCCGCGCCGGACCAAGGAGGTGTCCACGCCGTCCGCCGCCAGGCCGCTCAGCAGGGCCTGGCCGAAGTGGTCGGTGGACAGCCGGGAGCAGAACGCGGTGGGGGTGCCGAGGCGGGCCAGGGCGACGGCGGTGTTGTAGGGGCCGCCGCCGCGTTTGGGCAGCAGGGCGGGAAGGTCACCGGCGGGCCCGTCCTGTTCCCGGGGCCCCGCGGGAACGAGGTCGATGAGGGCTTCCCCGGCGACGATGATCATGGCGGAGTGGGGCCTTTCTGGTTGAGCGCGCTGATCATCCTTCCCCGGACCGATGCCGGTGCACAAGGCCGAGTTCGGCTACTAGCGTTGGCGGAGGGCGGTGGCGGTTTCCGTCGCGTTCTACGATCGGACGATGGAAACCGTCACGCTCGACGATCTCGACCGGGGGCTGGTCCATGCCCTCCAGCTCGACGGCAGGGCCCCGTTCAACAGGATCGCCGAGGTGCTCGGCGTCTCCGAGAGCACCGTGGCCCGCCGCTACCGGCGGCTGCGCACGGCGGGAGTGCTGCGGGTGGTCGCCAACGTCAACCTCGGTCCGCTCGGCTACGTCCCCTGGAGCATCCGGCTGCGGTGCACGCCCGACGTCTCGGGCCCGGTCTCCGCCGCGCTCGCCCGCCGGGCCGACACCTTCTGGGTGCACCTGCTGTCGGGCGGCACCGAGATCTCCTGCAGCACCCAGACGCGCAGGCAGGAGGAGGGCGGCAGCCTGCTGCTGCAGAAGCTCTCCCGCACCAGCCGGGTCAACTCCGTGACGGCGCACGCGATCCTGCAGTCTTTCAAGGCGCCTTCCGACTGGACGGGACTCGTCCACCTCGACGACGAGCAGGCCGGGCGGCTGCGCCCGGAGCCCGTGGCCCCGGCGGACGGCCGGGCCGTCGTCGACGAGACCGACCACGAGCTGCTGGAGATCCTCGCGCGGGACGCACGCACGGGCTACGCCGAACTGGCGGCAGGTACAGGCCTGTCGGAGTCGACCGTCAAGCGGCGCCTCCGGCAGCTGCGCCGCGTCGGCATCCTCTCCTACCACGTCGACCTGCCGATGTCCGCGCTCGGCCACCACGCGGAGGCCCGGATGTGGATGTCGGTGAAGCCCTCCGAGCTGGTCGCGGTGGGTACGGCCCTCGCCGGCCACCCGGAGGTCTCCTTCGCGGCCGCCACCACCGGGCCCACCAATCTGATGGCCTCCGTCGTCTGCCGGGACGGCGCCGGCCTGTACCGCTACCTGACCGAGAGCATCGGAGCGCTGGACGCCGTGCACACCCTGGAGACGGCAACGGTGGACCGCACGGTCAAGCGTGCGGGCACGGTGACGGATTTCCTCCACTGATCCTGATCCCATGCAGGAAACCAGCGGCTGACGCTGTTTGGCTGGCCGTGTCCGTCGCACCGTTCCGATGCTGTGGGAAGTCTTCGAACGAAAGGACTTCTCATGCGGAAGTGGTGGCCCCTCGTGGCCGTGTGCCTGGGGTCGTTCATGCTGATCACGGACACCACCGTGGTGACCGTGGCCCTGCCGGACATGGCCGACGACCTGGGCGCCTCGCTGTCCGGGCTGCAGTGGGTGATGAACATCTACACCCTCGTCCTGGCGGCGCTGACCCTCAGCGCGGGGTCGGTCGGCGATCTCCTCGGACGCCGTACGGTCTATCTGACCTCGCTCGTCCTGTTCGGCGGCTCGTCCCTGGTCTGCGCGCTGGCGCCGAACCCCGACGTGCTCATCGCCGCCCGGGGCGTGCAGGGCATCGGCGGCTCGGCCCTGTTCGTCACCGGCATGGCCATCCTCGGCAGCATGTACGACGGCAAGGCCCGCGCCGGTGCGATCGGCGTGTGGTCGGCGGTCGTCGGTGCGGCCGCGGCCGTCGGGCCCGTACTCGGCGGTCTGCTGACCCAGGCCCTGGGCTGGCAGGCCATCTTCGCCGTCAACCTTCCCGTGACGGTGCTGACGGTCGTCCTGACCCTGCTGTTCGTCGAGGAGTCCAGGCCCGCCGACCGGGCCCCGGTCGACGTCCCGGGCATCCTGTCCTTCGGCGTCTGCTCCGGCGCCCTGACCTTCGCGCTGATCAAGGCGGGGGACAGCGGCTGGACGGCCTCGTCCACCCTGGGCCTGTTCGCCCTGGCCGCGCTCGCGCTGGCCGTCTTCGTCACCGTGGAACTGCGCTCGCCGCACCCCATGCTCGATCTGTCGGTCTTCCGGAACAGGTCCTTCCTGGCGATCATGACCGGCACGTTCGCCGCCGCCTGGGGCTTCGCCTGCCTCGTCTTCACCTCCCTGTGGCTGCAGTCCGCGCTCGGGCTCGGCCCCGTCGAGGCGGGTCTGGCGATGCTCCCGCTCGCGGCCACGACGTTCGCCGCCTCCACGCTCACGGGCAAGCGGCTGCACGGGGTCTCGCCGAGGCTGACGATCTCCGTCGCCTTCGCGCTCACCGGCGTCGGATGCGGCCTCAACGGCCTGCTGCTGGGCGGTGGTTCAGGGTGGGCGACCCTCCTGCCCGGCCTCGTCCTGATCGGTGCCGGTGTGGGGGTGGGCATGCCCGCCACCAGCTCCGCCGTGTTCGCCTCCGTGCCCGTCGAGCGCGTGGGCATGGCGTCGGGGGCCATGGCGACCTTCCGCCAGCTCGGCCAGGCCCTCGGCGTCGCCGTCCTCGGCCTGCTCTTCACGCACACGCTCCGCTCCTCCCTCGCCGGCCGGGTGACCGACGTGGACGGGGCCGTACGCACCCTGAGCGGCGGCCGGAGGACCACCGTCGAGGCCCTGCGCGACGCGGGCGCCCACGGGCTGGGGGTCGTGTATCTCGTCTCGGCGGCGTTCGCCCTCGCGACGGCGGGCCTCGCCCTCGCCTGGGTACGCGGCCCCGTGCCCGCCGCCGCTCCCGTACGGGAGACGGCCGACGCCCGCTGATAGCTTCGCCGGGACAAGTCGTACGACCGGAAGGGCCCTTGCATGCCGACCCGACTCGAGATGCCGCAGCTCCCCAACGGCAAGTCCGTCGACGTCCACCGGCCCGGTACGGCCGCCACGGCACTGCCCACGGTCCTGCTCTGGCACGGGATCAGCCCGGACGACCGCGCCGCCCTGCGGCCGTTCGCCCGGGCGGTCGCCGACCGGGGCGTCCTGGTCATGGTCCCCGACTGGCGCTCCGACGCCCCGGACGGTGGGCGCGCCCACCTCCTGGACTCGCTCGCCTTCTGCCGTGCCCACGCCGCCGCGTACGGCGGAGACCCGGAACGGATCGTCCTCGCCGGCTGGTCGGCAGGCGCTCCCGCCGCTCTCGGCGTCGCGCTCCACCCCGAAGTCGCCGACGGATGGCGGCCCTCGGCCGTGGTCGGGATCGCCTCGCGCTACGACCGGCCCGCACGGACCACGGGGATCCCGCCGCTGGACGACCTCGCCGCGGCACTGTCCCCGGTACCGGTCCGGCTCGTGCACGGCACCGGGGACATGGTCATGGGGCCCGAGCACTCGCGGACACTGCTGGTCGCGCTCACGGACCGCGGCTGGTCCGCCCGGCTCGACGAGATACCGGCCGACCACGCCGGCGCGATCATGACGGAGTACGACCCGCGGTCGGACCGCTGTGTGCCGAGCGAGGACGAACAGGTCCTGGCGGCGGGAGAGTTGGCGGCCCGGATCGTTGCGGAAGCAACGCGTTAGGCGGGCTTGTCGAAGTCCGGTGCGGTACCGCGTCCCGAAGGGGCGCGGGGAACTGCGCGACCAGCCACGGACGGCCCGCAGCGGCATAACCTCACTTCCGCGGAGCGTAGACGCGCTCAGCTTTCGACGCGGTCCCCGCGCCGCAGGCCGGAGCCCTCCGGCACTGCGGCCGGGTCGCTGCCGAGATCCACCACCGCGTTGTTCTCGTCGACGAAGACGACCCGCGGCTCGAAGGTCCTGGCCTCCGCGTCGTCCATGGAACCGTAGGCGATGACGATGACCAGGTCGCCGGGGCTGATCAGACGGGCGGCGGCGCCGTTGATGCCGATCACGCCGGAGCCGCGCGGGCCCTCGATGACATAGGTCGACAGCCGGGCGCCGTTGTTGATGTCGACGATGTCGACCTTCTCGCCGGGCAGGAGATCGGCCGCCTCCATGAGGTCGGCGTCGACGGTGAGCGAACCCACGTAGTGCAGGTCGGCCTGCGTCACGGTGGCGCGATGAATCTTGGACTTCATCATGGTGCGGAACACGGAGAACTCCCGGAGATAGGCTCCCTGCCTGCTTTCTCGCAGGTCAAGGGCGACCTCCTCACTTTACATGGCACAGCCTGTCACATCGATGCGCACGATCGATCAACAGCGATCACCTGTGGCCAGTAACCGACTTCCTCTCCCGCGGCATCATGTCGGCTAAATACGCTCGGAAAGCCGCCTTTCGGTCTTTCGGTCATGTACGCCTGCGCAGAGGGGCAGATGCTGTACAAACCCAGGAGCCGCCTGCTCGTGCCGGCCGTCTTGGCCGTGATCGCCTGGCTCGACTGGCTGAGCGCTGTGACCTCGCGCACCGTGACCGCCGCGGAGGGCCGGTACCGTCGCTGGACCGCTCTCGCGGTGGTGCTGGTGGCCTCGTTCATGGATCTCCTGGACGTCACCATCGTCAATGTCGCCGTCCCGGGGCTCCAGAAGGACCTGGACATCGCCTATACGTCCGTGCAATGGGTCACGGCGGGATACGCGCTCGCATTCGGCACGCTTCTCATCACCGGCGGGCGGCTCGGTGATTTCTTCTGCCGCAAGCGGATGTTCCTGACCGGCATGGGCGGTTTCACGGCCGCCTCGGCACTGTGCGGATTCGCGCCCGATGCCTCGGCACTGATCTGTGCGCGAATTGTCCAGGGAGCAATGGCGGCGCTGATGCTGCCCCAGGTCCTGGCGCTGATCCAAGTGACGTTTCCCGCGAGCGAGCGGGGAAAGGTCTACGGCTTCTACGGAGTGAACGTCGGAGTGGCCACGGTATCGGGCCCTCTCATCGGCGGATGCCTCATGGACGCGAATCCGCTCGGTCTGGGATGGCGAGCGGTGTTCCTGGTGAACGTACCGATCGGCCTCGTCGGCATCGTGATCGGCATGCGCTTCCTCCCCCGCTCCCGGGATCCGCATGCCGCACGGCTCGACCTCATCGGCGCCGCGCTGGCCACCGTCGGGCTGCTGATGCTGATCCATCCGCTGCTGGAAGGGCGCGAACTGCACTGGCCGCTCTGGGGCTTCGGGTCCATGGCCGCGTCCGTCCCAGTACTGGTCTTTTTCGCCGCATACGAAAACCGGGTGGCGCGCAAAGGAAGATCCCCGCTGGTCGCGCTGAGCCTGTTCACCATGCGGAGCTTTGTCTCCGGAATCAGTGTCCAATTGCTCTTCAGTGCGGCGGTCGGCATTCTCTTCCTGTCCTGGATGCTCTACATGCAGCTGGGCCTGGGGTGGTCGCCGCTTCATGCGGGCCTCACCGGCATCCCTTTTTCCGTCGGGACGGCCGTCGCCGCGGGTACGTCGGTCAGATATCTGGTGCCACGGTTCGGCCGTTTCGTGCCCCAGGCCGGCGTCCTCGTCATGATTGCCGGCATCGCACTCTTCGCCACCGGAATCGACCGGAACGGCACCGGGCTCCGGTCGGCCCAGATGGCAACGCCCCTGCTCGTCTGCGGCATTGGGCTGGGGCTGGTGGTCGCTCCGCTCGGCGATGTGGTGCTCACGGGCGTCCCGCGCGGGGAAGCCGGCTCCGCGTCGGGGCTGACCTCCAGCATCGTCCAGGTCGGCAACGCCATTGGCGTTGCCCTGATGTCGGTCTTCTTCTTCGGGCTGTTCGGCGGAGCGGCCGCGCACAGCGTCGACCGGACCGTACCCGAACTCCGGGTCCGGCTCGCCCGCCACGGGCTGTCAGCGGCTCAGGTCGACCGCGCCGTCGCCGGGTTCCGTACCTGCTCCGTGGACCGTGCCACCGCGAACGACCCCGGCCGGACACCGGCGAGTTGCACGCCGGATCCGCACAACCCACCGGATGCGGCGGTGGAGGAGCTCGGCGGGCGGGTCCGCGGCATGACGCTCTCCGATGCCTTCCGGCACACGCTCTGGTGGGTGGCCGCGTTCCTCGCGGTCGCCTTCCTGCTGATGTTCGCCCTGCCGCGGAACGTCCGCCGGCCCGGTTCCGTACCCCTCTCCCCCGAGCCGAGGGCCATCGCCCCGGCCGGCCAAGGCGATGGCCGGGAACGGCTTCGCGTGGCGCTCGTCACCGAAAGCTTCCTCCCGCACGTCAACGGAGTGACCAACTCCGTTGTCCGGATCCTCGACCACCTTCACCAGCAGGGGCACGAGGCTCTGGTCATCGCCCCCGGCCCGGGCCCCGCCGAGCACGGCGGGACGCCCGTGGTGCGCGTGCCCTGTGTCCGTGTCCCCGCTGTGAGTTCGCTGCCGGTGGGCCTGCCGAGCCGACGGCTGATCCGGGCGCTGCGCGACTTCCGGCCGGACGTGATCCACCTGGCGTCGCCGTTCATGGTCGGGGCCCAGGGGCTGTTGGTGGCCCGGCGGCTGCGTGTGCCGACGGTCTCCGTCTACCAGACCGACGTGGCCGGTTTCGCCGCCTGTTACGGTCTGGGGCCGCGTGCGGCGCAGGCGGCCTGGCGCCGCGTACGCCACCTGCACGCGATGGCCGACCGGACGCTGGCGCCCTCGCACTCGGCCGCGCAGGCCTTGTCCTCGTGCGGTGTGCCACGGGTCCACTTGTGGCCGCGCGGCGTGGACCTCGACCTGTTCCACCCGGGCCGCAGGGACCCCGCGTTGCGGGCCCGGCTGGCGGCGCCGGGGCAGCTGCTCGTCGGCTACGTCGGCCGTCTGACGCCGGAGAAGCAGGTCGACCGGCTCGCGGCTCTGCACGGTCTGCCCGGGATCCGGCTCGTGGTCGTGGGCGACGGGCCGAGTGCTCCCGCCCTGTGGCGGCTGTTGCCGGACGCCGCTTTCCTCGGATTCCGCTCGGGACCCGAACTGGCCGCCGCCTACGCGAGCTTGGACGTGTTCATCCACACGGGCGGGCACGAGACGTTCTGCCAGGGCGTCCAGGAGGCCCTCGCCAGCGGTGTTCCGGTACTGACCCCCGACGCGGGGGGCCCGCGCGATCTCGTGAGGCCCGGCGAGAACGGCCGTCTGCTGCCCGCCGATTCCCGTCAGGCCTTCGCCTCCGCGCTGCGGGACGCGGTCGACGAGCTGCGCGATCCGCTGCTCCGGCTCGAATACGCCATCGCGGCACGCCACTCGGTGCTGTCGCGCCCCTGGTCGTCCGTCTGCGCCCAGTTGCTCGACCACTATCGCGAGGTGCTCGGGACCGGCGCGGGCTAACGCACGGAAACGGCGGCGCTCACAGCACCCCCGTGGATGTGAACGGCCGCCGTCCGTGCACCGCGGACGTTAGCCATGCGTGTGAGCTCATTGCAACTTGCTGCAATCAAAGCGCAATGTAATGCACTAAATTCCGCGCTTCGGTACAAGCCCTGGCTCACTCATGATCAAGAAGTTAGAGTCCTCCGGTCGGAACACGACCGCGCCGGGGCCGCGGTGACCCGGGTGAGAGGTTGGTCATGAGTCAGGGGGCGGGGCCGGAGCCGCGTGCACGAGCCCTGGACGAGCGGATCCACACGGCGAAGTCCGATGTCGCCAGGCGGCTGCGGTACATACGCCAGCACCATCCCGACGGTCCGTTCACGCTCGAGGGCCTCGCGGCGCGGGCCGGGGTGTCCAAACGGACGCTGTCCCAGGCCGAGTCCGCCGACGGCTCGAACCTCACCCTCGAGACGCTCCTGAAGGTCTGCCAGAGCCTCGGCATCCGCCGCGACGCGTACTTCCTGGACGAGCAGGTCTTCCGGCAGGTGAACGCCGAACTCGCGGCACGGGAGGCGCAACCGGCCGGTGCGGACCAGCCCGCCGTGGACCGGCTCTCCTGCCTCCTGCGGGAGATCCACGTCTCGGTCGCCCAGGCGCAGGACGCGTTACGGGGCCTGTGAGCCCGACCGGCTCACCTGGGCGATGAGCAGGGCGGCGTCGTCCTGGTCGTTGCCCGCGCGCAGGGTGGACAGCAGCAGGTCACAGGTCTCCTCCAGGCCGAGCGACGGGCGGTCGAGGATGCCGACGAGCTCCTGCAGCCGCACGTCGATGGCCTCGTCCCGGGTCTCCACCAGACCGTCGGTGTACAGGACCAGCCGGTCGCCGGGTGCCAGCTCCACGGCGACGCTCTCGAAGGAGACGCCGCCCACGCCGAGGGGTGCGCCGGTGGGCAGTTCCAGCAGGAGGGGGCGCCCGTCGGGGCGCAGCCGGACCGGCGGCAGATGGCCGGCGTTGGCGGCGAGGCAGCTGCCGTCGTGGGGGTCGTAGACGGCGTAGAAGCAGGTGGCGATCATCTGGCCTATACCTATGGCGGCGAGGTCGAGGTGGTGCAGCACCTGCGAGGGGTCGAGGGCGAGGCCGGAGAGGGTACGGGCGGCGGTGCGCAGCTGGCCCATGGCGGCGGCGGCCGAGATGCCGCTGCCCATGACGTCGCCGACGACCAGCGCGCTTTTGCCCCCGGACTGCGGGATGACGTCGAACCAGTCGCCGCCGACCTGGTTCGCGCTGCCCGCGGGCTGGTAGCGGTAGGCGACCTCGAGGCCGGCCGGGCTGCTGGGCCGCTGGGGCAGCAGGCTGCGCTGGAGGGTCAGGGCGGTGGCGCGTTCGCGCTGGTACGAGCGGGCGTTCTCGATGCAGACGGCGGCGCGGGCGGCGAGTTCGCCGGCGAGGACGACGTCGTCCTCGCCGAAGGGCCGCCGGTTGTCGGTGCGCTTGAGGTCGAGGGCGCCGAGCACCTCGCCGCGGGCGATGAGGGGCACGGCGACGTAGGAGTGCAGCCCGGCGTGGCCGAGCGCGGCGGCGGAGGCCTCGTCGCGGGCGATGCGGCGCAGGTCCCCGGGGCCGACCTCCGGCAGGTGGACGGGGCGGCCGGTGCTCACGCACCGGGTGACCAGGCGGTCGGCGTCGTATTTGGCGATCTGCCCCGTCGGGTCGGCGGCCTGCGCCGCCTCGCGGGCGCCGGCGGTGTTCGCCGAGGCCACGGCGAGCGCCCGGAACACGGCGGCGCGGCCGACGGGCGGGGAGGACGAGGGGTGGTGGTTGTCGAGGACGCTGTCGAGGATGTCGACGGCGGCGACGTCGGCCAGGACGGGCACCACGACGTCCGCGAGCTCCCGGGCGGTCCGGTCGAGGTCGAGCGTGGTGCCGATGAGCACGGAGGCGTCGGCGATCACTTTCAGTCTGCGGCGGGCCTCGGCGGCGGAGCGGTCGGCGCGGTAGCGGTCGGTGACGTCCACGACGGAGGCGGCGAGGCCCAGCACATGGCCGCCGGGGTCCTCCAGCCGGTAGTAGGAGACCAGGCGGGCGTTCTCCTCGATGTGGTGGCCGGTGCGGCCGACGACGACCCGGTTGAGCTGCGGAACGCCGGTCGCCAGCACCTCGTGCATGGCGGCCTCGATGCCGGCCATGTCCTTGAGCGGCAGGACGTCGCGCAGGCGGCGGCCGATGTGCTTCTCGGCCGGCAGTCCGTTGATGCGCTCGAGGGCGTGGTTGACCATGACGTACCGCAGGTCGGAGTCGAGCACGGCGATCCCGATCGGCGACTTGTCCACGAGCTGGAGCGAGAGCGCGAGGTCGCGTTCGACGTCGCGCAGCACCGCGAGGTCGGTGGCGATGCCGAGGGCGTAACGGTTGCCGTGCTGGTCCTCGAGGCGCATGTTGCGCAGTTCGACGGGGCGGGCGCGGCCGTCCTTGTGCCGGACGGGGAAGACTCCGGCCCAGCTCTCGCCCTCGCCCATCACGGTGGCGAAGAGGTCCAGGACGACGCCGAGGTCCTTCTCGGCGACGAGCAGCCGGGCGGCGTACTGGCCGAGCGCGTCCTCGGTGGTCCAGCCGAAGAGCTCCTCGGCCTGCGGGCTCCACAGCACGATGCGGCCGTCCTGGTCGAGCACCACGGCGGCCACACTGAGCACGTCCAGCAGTCCGCCGGGCGCGTACGGAGGGTGGTCGGACGCACCCGGGCCGGGTCGGAATGCGTCGGTGGCGCCCATGCAGGTCCTCCTTGCGCCCGCTCGAAGTGCCGCGGCGGCGTCGTGAGGCCCTGTTCCGCGTGGTCAGGCCGCGGCGACGTCTTCCATGGTCTCTCCGAACCCGCTGACCGCGCAGCCCGCGGGACTCAGCGGGCCGTCCGGCCGGGCAGGGGCAGGGTGAACCAGACGGTCTTCCCGGCGGCCGACACGTGGTGTCCCCACTGGTCGGCGAGCTGCTCGACGAGCCATATGCCGCGTCCGCCCTCGCTGTCGAGTCCGGCCTCCGCGCACAGCGGCAGGCTGTTGCCGGCGTCGGTGACCTGGACGACCAGGCGGGCGGAGGTACGGGAGAGGGCGAGCTCGATGCCCTGTGCCTCGCCGGGGACGTGCACGATGGCGTTGGTGACGAGTTCGGAGAGCAGCAGCGCCGCGTCCGCCGTCAGTTCCTCGAGTCCCCACTCGGCCAGCAGGTGCCGGGCGAACCGCCGGGCGGCGGCGACGGACGGAGGAGCGGCCGGGAGCGCGATGGCGCGGGACGGCGGCGGGACCACGGGCAGGGAGCGGGCCGCCCAGCGTGCGGGCGGGCTGTGCATGCACCTGGGGGCGCCCCGGTCCCACTGGCCGAGGAGCCGCGGGGGACGGGCGGGCCATCCGGCGAACGGGTCCTGGGTGCCGGTGAGCGCGTCGGCCGTATGTGGGGGGATCAGGGTGTCACGGCTGAATGCTGGCATCGGGCTCTGTGCGATCGGGGAGAAAGTGAATTACTCAACATTCGCTCGGTTCCCGACAAAGGTCTATACCCTATCGGTCACCGCTCCCCTGCGGAGTGCGATGACCGCAGGTGGGAGCGGGTGCGGGAGCGGGAATGCGGAGTGAAGTCCGCGTAAACCCCGGGCTTCACTCCGCCGTGCTCCGCCTCACTCCGCCTTCATTCGGCAGGTACCGGGCCTACTTGGCCGGGCACTGCTTCCAGGCGAGGTGGTAGATCGTGTTGAGGCTGCCGTCCGTCGAGTCCATGGTCATGTAACTCGTGGTTCTCGTGGGGTCGGAGGTGCCGGGGTCGACCCGTATCTCGGTGTTGATGTTGAAGTTCCGCAGCTCGCCGCAGGGCGACCAGACCAGCGCGGCCACCGGGACGGTGTCGGTCACCTGCCAGTTGTCGCCGTACGGGCCCGCGAAGCCGTGTGCGCTCGGCAGCGTCTGGGGCGAGCCCTGGAAGTAGTACGAGGCCTTCTCCGTGCCCATCGCGCCGTTCTGCAGCGAGGCGTAGCCGCGGTAGTCGGCACTGGCGATCGCGTAGGTGTAGCCCTGCGGCACATGGACGTTCAGGTTGAGCTGGCAGTTCTTGCGCGCGTCGGTCGGCTTGGCTCCCAGGCCGACGGCGGCGAGGTAGTTGCTGTAGGTGACGGTGAACGCCGTGTTGTCGGGCGAGACCGCGACGGCCGCGGTGCCCCTGGGGCAGCCGGAGCCGTTGACGGTCGCGACCTCGATCACGATCTTGTCGGGCGGCGGGTTGTCGAAGGAGCTGTGCGGGGAGAGCGCAGAGGCGAACATCGCCGTAATCGCGCCCGCTGTGACCAGGCCACCAGGCATGGTTCTCCATTCGAAGGTCTTCGGGCGGCCGAGGCAGCCCGAAGAGGGGACGTTGGGACGACCCTGAAGCGACGGATTGCCGAAACGGTCTTGTTCATGGCTCCCCTTGAGCGGAAGGGGTCGGCCGACGGCATGTCGGCTTGTCGGCACGAGCGTCAGGATGCGTGGTGCCGGACCGGCGATGGGTGTCTTCAACGGCCATGCGTAAGCATGCACATGACACCCGCTCGGCCCGTGGGACGAGGAGCGTTCGGAATGATAGGGAGCGGCGGGGAGGTGCGCCAGACCCTTCGCGCAGGCCCTTCTGCGCCATCCTCCGGGCGCGCCGGGAAATCTGGCCGAAAGCTGTCGCCTGCCGCGTATCCGCTGGTCAAGGAACGGCCATGCGTCAACTCGGGCCCGCCGGCCAGGACTTTGCCCCGAAGCCGGCTTTTAGCTAAGCCTAAAGGTGGCATGCTGCTGGAAGCGGCTTCGTCACAGCAGCAGAGGAGAACGGCCATGGCCTGGCGGGAGAACGGAACGAGCGGACGCACCGCCGATGAAGCCGGGGCCCGGCTGGCGCGGCAGGCCACGGCATCGCTCGCGGGACTACTGGCGGAACGCGGGATGACGCGCAAGGATCTGGCCGACCGCATGGGCGTCTCACCGGGCAGGGTGAGTCAGATCCTCTCCGGTGACGAGAATCTGACGCTTCGTTCGCTCGCCGCCGTGGCCGCTTCCCTGGGCGCGCGCGTGGAGATCACGTTCTTCGACCCCGCCCCGGCCGACGACGAGATCGCCGCCGCCACAGCCGGATACTCCGCCGCTCTGACACCGGCCCCCTGACAGATCCCTCAACCCCTAGGACGGCGCCAACTGCTCGGTACCGTCGGCATCCTGACGGTATGTATGCCGCCGCCTGAGTTCGGCGATCTTGCGGTCGTCGCTGCGCTTGCCATGGGCGTGCTCGAGCTCGAGCAGATGCTTGAGGTACTGCTCGGCCTCCCCGAACGCCCGCCGCACCAGCCGCGCTTCCTCCCGCGTGGGACCCCGCCCCTGCTGCTGGCACGCCTTGTCGACACGTGTCTCGATGGTGATCCACTTCTGTGCCGCCGCGCGGACCTCGGCATGACGCTCGACGACCTCCCGCCTCAGGTGCGTACGCGCCCGGGCCGTACGCCCCGGCACGTCGACACGCAGCAGCAGATGGCTGCGCAGGGCGGTGGCGAAAGCGTCGAGGTCCCAGCAGTCCCGGAAGCCGGCCGCCATGCGGTCGCACCAGTCGGCCCGGTCCGTCCGCAGCCGCAGCGCAAGTTGATGGAGCATCAGCGAATCGCCCAGCGTCAGCACGGCCATCACCGCCCGTGCGCCGGTCTGTTCGCCCCGGCTGCGCGGCATCACCCCGGAACCCGCTATGGCCCCCACGGCCACCGGAGGAACGCTCGACGCGTGCGGCAGCAGCAGCCCGCTGGCCACGGCGGCCACGGCCGACGTCCACAGCATCACCCCTATCGACAGCCCGGCCGAGCGGAGCGAACCCAGCAGGCGCCCCTCCTCACGGAAGCGGAAAATCAGACACACCCAGCTCACGGGTGCGCAGACCGCGGCGGGCAGCACCCACTCCGCGATGACGGACGCCTGGTCCCCTGCCACTCACGCCCCCAGCTCCCTGCGGAAGGTCACGCAACACCAGCGCGCCGATCACCCGTTGATGTTGCCACCGGAGACGTCACCGCGTGCAATGATCCGGCCAAGCTACCGGTCGGAAGCCTCCACTCCACCCTCGATCCCCTCGCTCACTCCGCCCGGATGGCGCCCGGCACGTGGAGGGAGCGGGTGAGTCCGGTGATCCGGGAGCACGCCGTGGCGTACGAGGTGCCGGGCGGGTGCAGGGTGAGGACGGCCATGATCACGCGGTCGTCCGCGCCGGCCGTCCCGGTGGTGTGCAGGGCGGGACGGACCAGGTCCACCGCTCCCCCGGCGGCGGGCGCGGTGCGCCGGGGGGCCCTGTCGAACCCGGACCAGCCCTGCTTCACCGCCCAGGGCCGCGCGAAGGCGGCGGCGATGCCGAAGTGCTGGAAGCAGCCGTCGCTGCCGTGGCGGGTGGCCCGGCGCAGGTTCCCCATGACGAAGTCGCGGACGAACTCCGGTGCGTCGTCGAGCAGATACCGGTACACCCGTACGATGTCGGCCGCGGTGAGGGCCGAGTAGCCCCAGAAACCCGGGTGTTCGGGCGGCGGTCCGGCGGTGTCCCGCAGGCCGAGGCGCTCGGCGGTACGCCGGACGATGTCCGCGCCTCCGCGGTGGTCCCAGAAGTGGTTCGCCGCTTCGTCGTCACTGCTGCGGAGCATGACGGCCAGCCGGTCCAGGTCTGCCTCCGGGGCACGGTCCCACAACCGGTCCAGTGCCAGCAGCAGCTTCACGACCGAGGCGGACCGGAACCGCATGTCCGAGTTGAGCTCTTGCACAAAGGTGCCCGACTGCCGGTCGAAGACGGCTGTTCCGGCAGTCACCCCCGTTGGCACCTCAGCTCTGGTCGGACAATGCGGATCCTGCCGCACCGTCGGTCCCCCGTACCCCACGGCTTCCGTCTTCACGTACCAGCGTGGCCGAACCGGGGCCGCCCGGCCAGCCGATGTGACCCTGGTCTAATGCGCGAGGTCGGCCGGGGGGCTCATCCGGGCGGGCGGCTGGTGAGCAGGTCGGCGCCGAGCGGCGTGAGGGTGTGGTGCGCGCTGCCGCCCGCGCGCCGGGTGACGAGGAGGCCGGCCTCCCGCAGAACGGAGACGTGGTGGCTGGCGGTCGCGGCCGTGATGTCGGCGGACCGCGCGAGTTCGGTGGTGGTGCTCCCCCCGGCCACCGCCGCCAGCAGGGCCGCCCGGGTGCGTCCCAGCAGCGCGTCGAGGCCGTGCCCGGCCGGACCGCGGCCGGGCACGAGCTGGACGGGGCTGTGCTCGACCGGGTAGACCACGACCGGCATCAGGTCGTGACTGCGCAGGATCGTGGGCGTACGCCAGCAGAAGAACGACGGCAACAGCTGCAACCCCCGCCCCTCCAGGTACAGATCGCCCTGGACATGTGGCCCGTGCATGATCAGGACGGGCGGCTGCCACTCCAGGCAGGGGTGCAGCGTGCGCATCAGGTGGTCGAAGGGGCTCCCGGACCCGATCGGCACGGCCCGGGCCCGCAGGGCCAGGTCGGCGTCCACCTCGGCCCGTACCCGCGGCCAGTACGGGGCGAGGGCCAGCCGGTGGTACGACCGGATCGCCCGCCCCAGCTCCTGGAGCGCGTCCACGTCGCCGTCGGCGAGCGCCCGCGCCCCGGGCGGCAGCCGCCGCCCGGAGATGGCCAGCAGCGTCATGTCCTCCCGCAGCCTGAGGCGTGGCGTGGACAGCACGGCGCCGATGCCGAGTTCGAGTCCCCCGGTCGCCGCTGCCGGGGTCAGGAAGTCCGGCGAATAGCCGCGCGGCGGGGCCAGCGCGAGGAGGCGGCGCATGGCCGGATCCAGCCGGGGCGCGACCGTGCGGCGCCAGCGGTCGAACACCAGGGGTCCGTCGTCGGTCTGCAGCATGTGCATGCTGAGCAGCACCTCCCACAGGGGGTCGGGTGTCTGGGCCAGCCTCGTCTGCGCGTAGTCGTCCGCGCCGAAATGGATGCGCAATGCCATGGGCTCAGGCCTCCCCGTCCATGCTCCGTACGGTCCGCCAGGGGTTCTCGGGGTTCAACTACCCGGGATCCGCAAGGCCGGAAGCGTACGCAGATCGACCACTTCGTACCCCCGGGACCGGATCAGGTCGATGATCCGCGGCAGTGCCCGGGCGTCGAGGACCTCGCCGGAACCGTCGGCCGAACCGACGTGCATCTGCACGATCGCCCCCGGCGCGAGCACATCGTCCACCCGTCGCACCGCCTCCCGTACGGTCATGCCGCCCGCCGTGCCGAGGTAACCCTTGGTGTCCGTCGTCCATTCGACGTCAGTGAAGCCGAGGCGGTTGACCTCGGCGATGCCCTCGGGGGTCGTGTCGCCGTAGGGGAAGCGGAAGAAGGGCAGGGGTACGGTGCCCGACGCCCGGCGCAGGACCGCGTCCGTCGCCCGCACCTCCCGGACGGCCTCGGCCCGCGGCAGTCCCACGAAGGACGGATGGCTGTAGGAGTGGTTGGCGATGCCGTGGCGCCGCGCGATCGTGCGCACGGCGCGCGGGTGGCGCTCGGCGAACTGCCCGGTGAAGAAGAAGGTCGCGGGCACACGGCGGCGGCGCAGCACCCGCAGGACGTCCTCGATGCCCGCCTCGTCCCAGGCGGCGTTGAAGGTGAGCGCGACCTGGCGGCATCGAGTCGGGAACTTGCGGATCGCCCTGCCGTACGGCCCCTGGTCCGCCGTCGCGCTCCGCTCCGGGAGCGCGACAACGGCCGTGCGCTGCACTGGACTTGCCGTCACGGGCGTCGCGAGCACACCGAACGCCACGACGGCCGACAGGGCGTGAACGAGCCTCATGGTTCTCCCCAAGGTGCCGACCGAGGTGCCGACCAGGGTGTCGACCGAGGGAAGTATGAACCATTCAGTCGCGTATTGCCGGTATGTCGTCGGTGTAGCCCTTGCCGGCCAGGTCGGCCAGGATCCGGCGCATGGCCGTCACGCTCTGGCTGCGGTCGTTGCCCTCCGAGCCGTCGTGCATGAGGATCACTCCGCCGCCGCGGAACTCCTTGCGGTAGTTCCGGACGATCGCGTCGACGCCGGACCTCTTCCAGTCCTCGGTGTCGACGGACCAGCCGAGCGGCTGCATCCCGCGGGACGCGGCGTACTCCCGCACGACGCGCGTCCAACTGCCGCCCGGCGCACGGTAGTAGTCGATCGGCGCGTCCGGTACCGCGGCGTGGAGGGCGTCCGAGGTCTCCTGGATGGCGCGGCGCTGCTCGTCGGGTGTCTGACGGGCGGGGTCGGCGTGATGCATCGTGTGATTGCAGAGGTGGTGTCCCTCGCTGACGATCCGCCGGACGAGGTCCGGATACCGGCGCGCGTTCTCGCCTATGAGGCAGAACGTGGCCGTGATCCCGTGCTCGCTCAGCAGGCGGAGCACCTGGGGCGTCCAGGTCCGGCTGGGGCCGTCGTCGATCGTCAGGGCGAACGTCGGGGTCCCTGCTCCGGCGGCCGTCCGGCTCACCACGTCGGCCGTCGTCGCCGACGCGGTGCCGGGCAGGACAGCGGCCGGCACGACGACGGCCGCGGCGGCGGCGCACGCGAGGCGCCTGAACGTTGCTGTCCGCATCCGCATCCTCATCCTCATGGAATCTCCCTTCGACGCGGCGAACGCAGTATCCATGGCCTCGCGTCCGAAGGGGAGGGTGTGCGCGCTCAGTCATGAGGCACGACGGCCACCGGGCACCGGGCGTGGTGCACACAGGCGTGGGCCACGGGGCCGAGCCGCGGCACCAGGGCGGGCCGGTGCCTCTGTCGGCCGACGACCAGCAGGTCCGCCGTCCCCGCGAGGCGCACGACCGCCGGTGCGGGGCTCTCCAGCCGTACGGTGCTGGTCACCGGCACGGCCGGGTGGCGCTCGCGCCAGGGGCGCAGCGCCTGCCGGAGCTCCTGCTCGGCGGCCCGCACCAGTTCGCCGGCGAGGTCGTGGCCGGCGTCCCACGGCACGGGCGCCTGCTCCGGCAGCGGCCGTGCGTACAGCGCGTGCAGGGGTGCGCCGCGTGCGGCCGCCGCGCCGAACGCATACGCCAGCGGGGCGTCGCCGGAGCCGTGGGGGTCGACCCCCACGGCCACCTCCCCCGGCGCCTCGTGCGTACCGGCGCGCACCAGGACCACCGGGCAGTCCGCCCGGCCCGCGACGTGCAGGCCCAAGCGCGCGACCGGCGCCGGCTCGTACGAACCGAGCACGATCACCGCCGATTCCGCGGCGGCGGCCAGCAGCACGGCCACCGGTTCCCCGGCGGCCCGTTCGCCCGTGGCCCGCACACCGGGATGCCGGGCGCGCGCCTCCTCCAGGGCGACGCGCACGACGCGTTCCGCCCACGGGTCCCGCTCCCCCTCGGCGACGTGCAGCAGGCGCAGCCGGAATCCGCGCCGGTCCGCTTCCGCGGCGGCCCAGCGCGCGGCGGCCAGGCTCTCGGGGGTTCCGTCGACCCCGGCAGTGACGGCCGGCACGTTCACGGTGTCCACGGTACGTGCGGACGGTGTTGTGAGGGTGCGCACCCGTGCATACCCGAGGGCCCCGGGGGGGGCGATACCGGGCGCGATCCGACGCTATTCGGCGCCCGGCGAAATTCCGCCCACTCGCACCCCAATCGCACATATGATCCCTTGACCGTTGCTTTGCCGACTCTTCATCTGGGGGGGACCTCGCCCTGTGGGCACCACTCTGCGCGAACTGCTGCGCTCGTCCGCCGTCTGAACTTTCCCCTGCCCCTGTCCCTCGATCGGATTCTCTTCAGGCATGCTGCTGTCCCTCATCATCATCGCGGTGTCCGTCTTCCTCTGGATCAGGAGAAAGCGGCGAGCGGCCGCGGCGCCGTCCGCCGCCGAACTCGCCGCCGCGGGCTGGCTACCGCCGGAGCGTCAGAACACGGCGCGGTCCTTCGCGGACCCCGAGGCCGACGCCATCGAGGCGGCCCTCGCCCGGGGTGACTGGGAGCCCGCCGCGCGGGCGCTCGACGCCACGGGCACCGACTGGGAGCGGCGTTCCGCACTCGTCGGGATCATCGCCCACGCGGCGGCGAAGAACGACGCCTGGCTAAGGGACTGGGAAGCCGCGCGCCCCGATGACCCGGGCGCGGCCGTCGTCAAGGCGGAGGCGAAGATCACCGCGGCGTGGGACATCCGTGGCACGGCCTGGGCCAAGGACACCACGGCCGAGCAGTTCATGGGCTTCCACCGGGTGCTGGAGGAAGCCCGGGACGACCTCGATCGCGCCGTGGCCCTGGCCGCGCCGCAGGACCCCACTCCCTATGTCGCTCAGATCCCGCTGTACAAGGCCACGGGCGCGTCGCACGACATGATGCGGGAGCTGTGGGCCGAGATCACCTCGCGCGCGCCGTATCTCTTCGACGCCCACGCTTCCGCCCTCTCGTACTGGTACCCGAGGTGGCGCGGCTCCGAGGAACTGGTGCGCGAGTTCGCGTGGGGGACCGCGCGCACGGCACCGCCCGGCAACCTGATGACCATGCTCCCGCTCCAGCACTGGTACGACCACCTCGACGCGGACGCCCCGGACATCGCCTTCCGCTCGGTGGACCTCACCGCCATGGTCGACGCCGCGCTGATGGACGTGGCGGCCTGCCGTCCGGACCACCCCCGGCTGGCGAACGCACGGCACATGCTGGCGTACGTCCTGGCCAAGCAGGAGCGCTGGGCGGAGGCCGTGGAGCAGTTCCGGCGGGTGGACGGCTATGTGTCGGCCGTACCGTGGACCCACTACCCGACCAAGGAGGCGGAGGCCTTCTGCCTCTACCGCGACGCGGCGATCCTCGGCTCCGGGGCGCTCCGCAACGTCCGCTGACGCCCCGGTACGGCCGCCTCGGCCCGCTGGAGCACCGTTTCCTGGGGCTGCGCCCCAGACCCCGCTTGTCGCGGCTTCGCCGCGTTGCGGGGGACCAGGGGGCGTAGCCCCCGGACACCGCGCGGAGCGCGGTTCGGGGACCGGGGCGGAGCCCCGGAGGAAACGGCGAAAGGGCGGGACCGGGGCACAACTCCCCCTCGAGGCACGCGGCGTCACTCCTCACCGAGGCCGGCCTCCTCGAGGTCGAGTCCGCGCTGGAGGCGCCGCCGGGTCGTGTCGCCGATGCGGTTGTCCGCGTACAGGCGCCGCAGCTCGGCGGCCTCGGCGGATATGACCGTGCGCCGCAGTTCTCGGTAGTCGGCCGCCGAGACCCCCTCGTCGGGGCCGTCGCCCTGGTCGGCGTCGGCCTGGTCGAGGCGGGCCAGGAGCCCGCGGCGGAGCTGGTCGATGACGACCGCGGGCGCCGCGTCCAGGGACTCGAGTTCGTCGAGGCACTCCAGCCCGGCCCGGGCCAGGCCGACCCGGGCGCGCGCCTCCTCGCGGGCGGTGTGCTCGGGCTCCAGGGCGATGCCGGACCAGCGCACCACAGGGGCGAGGGTGAGCCCCTGGAGCACGAGGGTGAAGACGACGACGCCGGTCGTCAGGACGAGGATCAGCGAACGGTACGGCAGCGGGCTGCCGTCGTGCGCGGTCAGCGGGATGGACAGGGCCGCTGCGAGCGGCATCACTCCGCGCGTACCGGCCCACGACACCACCGCGGGGATGCGCCAGGTGCCGGAGCCGCCGCCGGGCCCGCCCGAACGGCGGCGCTGGATGAGGGCGTAGAGCGGGAGGATGCCCATCAGCCGCGCCACGATCACGGTGGCCGCGACGGCCAGGACGCCGAGCGGCCAGCCGTGTTCGCCGGCGGCGAGCTGACGGACCAGCACCGGCAGTTCGAGCCCTATGAGGGCGAAGACGACGCTCTCCAGCAGGAAGACCAGCGTGCCGTAGACGGCGTGCACCTGGAGCCTGTTGGCCGCGCTCGTGAGCTTGTGGCCGGTGCCGCCGAGCGCCACCCCGGCCACCACGACCGCGGTGACCCCGGAGGTGTGCAGGTCCTCGGCGAGGACATAGGCCGCGTACGGCGTGACCAGGGCCGTCACCGTCTCCAGCACCGGGTCCTCGGTGCGGCGGCGGATCAGGGCCACCGCGCCCGCGACCAGGCCGCCGGCCAGCGCCCCGCCGCCGCCCATGAGCAGGAACCGGCCGCCAGCCCCGGGCAGCGACACCGCGCCCCCGGCCACGGCCGTGCCGACGGCGACCTTGAAGAGGACCAGGCTGGTGGCGTCGTTGAACAGGCTCTCGGACTGCACCATCACCTGCACCCGCGGCGGAAGCGACAGCCGGCGTCCGAGCGCGGTCACCGCCACCGGGTCCGTACTGGCCAGCACCGCGCCCAGTACGAACGCCATGGCCCCGCCGAGCGGGGTGACGACGGAGGCGACCGCGGCGACGGCCGCGGCGGTGACCAGCACCAGGCCGAACGACAGGGCCGTCACCTGCCGCCACATCAGGCGCAGTTCGCGCCAGGGGATCTCCTCGGCGGAGGCGTACAGCAGCGGGGGGAGAACGACCACGCTGATCACCTCGGGCGCCACCCGGACGTCCGGTATCCAGGGCTGCATGCCGATGACGACACCGCCGATGACCAGCAGGGAAGGCGCGGGGACCCGCCAGTGGCGGGCGCCCGTGGCGACCAGGGTCGCGAACACGACGAGCAGAAGGATGGCGGTCAGGGCGGTCACGTACTCATTCCCCCGTCGAGCTGCGGCACGGCTGACATGCGTCTGCCTGCCGACCAGACTTCCCGGCGCCCCGCAGAGACCTTACCCGACGTCCCGACCGGGCCCTTCGGGCTAGGAACGCGTCAACGTCGCTGTTGCGAAGCACGATTCGACGCTTTTCGACCCGACCATGGCAGGAGAACAAGAACAGAAGAAGGAGCGATTCGATGGTGCAGGACGGCCTTCCGACCGACGCGCCGGGTCCGCGTCCCGGCAGGCTCAAGGTCTTCCTCGGAGCGGCCCCGGGCGTCGGGAAGACCTACCGGATGCTGGACGAGGGGCACCGCAGAGCGCGGCGCGGAACCGACGTGGTGGCGGCCTTCGTCGAGTGCCACCGGCGCCCGCACACGGAGGCCAAGCTCGAGGGGCTGGAGACCGTGCCCCGGGCGCGGCGCACCTACCGGGGTACGAGCCATGACGAACTCGACCTCGACGCGGTGCTGGAGCGCCGTCCCGATGTGGTGCTGATCGACGAGCTGTCGCACACCAATGTGCCCGGCACCCGGCACACCAAGCGCTGGCAGGACGTCGAGGAGCTGCTCGCGGCCGGCATCGACGTCATCACCACCGTCAACATCGAGCACCTGGAGTCGCTCAACGATGTCGTCGTGAAGATAACGGGGGTGCCGCAACGGCAGACCGTGCCCGACGAGTTCGTGCGCCGGGCCGAGCAGATCGAGCTCGTCGACATGTCCCCCGAGGGCCTGCGCCGCCGCATGGCGCACGGCAATGTCTACACGCCCGAGAAGATCGACGCCGCGCTCTCCCACTACTTCCGGGTCGGCAACCTCTCCGCGCTGCGCGAGCTGGCCCTGCTGTGGGTCGCGGAGCGCGTCGACGAGGCCCTCCAGCGGTACCGTGCCGAGCACGGCATCGGGCGGGTCTGGGAGACCCGCGAACGCGTCGTGGTCGCCATCACCGGCGGCCCCGAGGGCGAGACCCTCATCCGCCGCGCGGCCCGGATCGCCGCCCGGTCCTCCGGCGGCGACCTGCTCGCCGTCCACATCGCCCGCAGCGACGGGCTCGCGGGGGCCTCGGCCGCCGCGCTCGCCAAACAGCGGCAGCTCGTCGAGACCCTCGGCGGCACCCACCACACGGTCGTGGGCGACCATGTGCCCACCGCCCTGCTGGACTTCGCCCGCGCCGAGAACGCCACGCAGCTCGTCGTCGGTGTCAGCCGGCGCGGGCGGCTGCGGCGGCTGCTGACCTCGCGCGGCGTGGGCGAGGAGATCATCGAGTCGTCGGGCGACATCGATGTCCACATGGTCACCCACGAACGGGCCGGACAGGGCCGCCTGTTGCCGGAGACCGGCAGCGGACTGCCCTTCGCCCGCCGGATCGGCGGGCCCGTGGCCGGCTGTCTGCTGCCGCTGCTGCTGACCGTGCTGCTGCGGCCCGTCTCCGACGCCTTCAGCCTCAACCTGACCAGCGAGACGCTGGTGTTCCTGCTCGCCGTCGTCGGCGTGGCCTGCATCGGCGGCGTGGTCTCGGCGCTGCTCGCCTCGGTCACGGCCTCGCTGCTGCTGAACTATTACTTCATCGCCCCGGCGCACCACTTCGCCTTCGCCGGCGCGAACAATGTCCTCGCCCAGGTCGTCTTCACCGTGGTCGCCGTCACCGTCGCGGCCATCGTGGACCGTTCGCTGCGGCTGGGCCGCCGGGCGGCGAGCGCCACCGCCGAGGCCGAGACCCTCTCCTCGCTGGCGGGCGGCATCCTGCGCGGCGAACAGGCGGTCCCCCTGCTCCTCGAGCGCACGCGCGAGACGTTCGGCATGGAGACGGCGGAACTGCGGTCGCGCTCGCGCGAGACGGAGCCCGTACGGGCAGGCGAGCCGTCCGGCGACGGGCCCGCGGAGGCCGAACTCGTGGTGGCCGTGGGCGCGGACGGCGAACTGGTGCTGCGCGGGCGGGCGTTGCCCGCGACCGAGCACCGGGTCCTCGTCGCGTTCGCCGCGCATCTGACGGCGGCCGTCGAACACGCGCGGCTCGCGGAGGCCGTGGCCGAGGTCGAGCCGGTCAAGGCCGCGGACCGCATGCGTACGGCCCTGCTCACCGCCGTCAGCCACGACCTGCGCACCCCGCTCGCCAGCGGCTGGGCCGCCGTCAGCTCCCTGCGCAGCCGCGACGTCGAGTTCTCCGCCGAGGACCGCGAGGAACTTCTCGCCACGGCCGAGGAGTCGATGGCCCGGCTCAACCGGCTCGTCGACAACCTCCTCGACATGAGCCGCATCCAGGCGGGTGCCCTCGACCTGCATCTGCAGCCGACCGCCTTCACCGAGATCGTGCCGCTCGCCATGGGCACATTGGCGGAGGCCCCGCCCGTGCCCGTCACCGCCCAGGACCTGGAGGCCGTGCCGGACGTGCTCGCCGATCCGCCGCTGCTGGAGCGCGTGATCGCCAACCTGGTGGCCAACGCGGTGCGGCACTCGCCGCCCGGCCGCCCGGTCACCGTCACCGCCAGCGCGCTCGCCGCGCGCGTCGAACTCCGCGTCATCGACCGCGGGCCCGGCATAAGCCCCGCCCACCGCGAGCGCGCCTTCGCGCCCTTCCAGCGCCTGGGCGACACCGACAACACCACCGGCCTCGGGCTGGGACTCGCGCTCTCGCGCGGCCTGACCGAGGCGATGGGCGGCACGCTCACCCCCGAGGACACTCCGGGCGGCGGCCTGACGATGGTCGTCTCCCTGCCGGCGGCTGCGGCTGTGGTGGTGTGAGGGTGGGGGGCGGGGGGTGGGGAGTTGTGCCCCGGTCCCGCCCTCTCACCGTCTCCTCCGGGGCTCCGCCCCGGGCCCCGAACCGCGCTGTCGCGCGGTGTCCTGGGGCTCCGCCCCCTGGACCCCCG